>PUNC01000131.1 GCA_003551625.1 PVC group bacterium
AAAGTTCTCCTGCATCTGCTCAATATCATCACGACCATAATTATCAATATGTGGTACTGTTGGATCATACGTCATATTCGTCAAAAACCTCCTCCCAGGTTGTCTCAGGTGGAACGATGTCAGCCCAGGTGAATTCTTGTGCGTCTGCTATCACACCCTGTGTTGACATTAGAGAATCATCAAAATGAAAAAGTTGCCCTTGCTCTGGTAATTTCAGTGTGTAACCTGTAGATCGACCACCAACACGGATCTTGTCAGCCTCTATATCAATGATCTTAGCAGAGGTAATAATGGCATCTTCAATATTGGCTTCATGTGTTATAATCTCATTAGAACCTATATGCTCTGCTATTATAGCATCTGCTGCTATCTGTTCTGCACCAATAGCACCTGCTACAACAGTTGCAGCTACTAGGTTTTGGAATACAGTGAGGTCGTCTAAGTCAAAGTCTGTTGTCCAATCTTCTTCAATGTTCATATAGAGTTGCTTATCTTCAGTCCATACTACTAAAGACCCTTCTGGGTAGTCTCCGTCAGGCAAACTAGGCAGTTCGTCAATTAGTTCGGGAGGACGAAGTTCTTGAGCAAACTCTGCTATACTTTCTATCTGTCTGATTTTTACGTACTGAGGAGGACTACTCTCTGGCCCTTCACCAATAACGTCATATGCTGAAAGGGTTACTTCAAACTCTTCTCCGACTTCTGCTTCATAAACAAACCTCTCAAGTCTGTCCAGGTTGATCCGTACTGGGTCTTCTTCTGGTTTATGCAACTCGTCAACGTAAATGTAATATCCGAGGACCTGTTCGTCTATTAAAGGTGCTATTTCTACCCAAAAGGCGTTGAAGAAAGCTGTTACATCTGGCACTTCTGGTACTTCCGGGACAGGGTTTGTAATGTTAATTGTGTCGTATCCTTCTGAATATCCAGCTGAGTTTTTAGCTCTTACGTACAAGTCGAAGTCTCTTATATTCACTACTTGCCCTTCAATATCTGTATGAGGAAAACTGTAAGTTGTGCCTTGTATGTTACCAACTAAACCTTCCTCTTCACCCCAGTTGTCGTCTGTTCGCAGTTCATAGGAAAAAGACCTATCAGAAGGATACCAGGACAGATAAATCCTCTCAATAAACTTGTGGGATATAAACTCAGTGTCTTCTGGTATCTCTATCTCTATTTCGTCTTCCGGATAGCCTTGAGCAACACCAGAAGCCTGATCAGAAGGTTCTGAACGCTGACGGTCGTTATCCACGTTTCGTACTACTACAAAGTAAGTTTCACCAGGGGACAGCCCTCTAGTGATTTCTACCTCTATGTCACTCGTAAACTGATAGAAGGTCTCTGAACTAGGAGTAAATCCAGACTGAGTAGAGACATGAACTTCTGAGTGCTTCCAGCGTTTAAACTGAGGCTCATCAAAACTGACCTTTATGCCACCTTTTATTCCTTCTGCTTGGACATTTTTAGGTGCTGGCACTGGCCTTCTGTCTATTATCTCATCATCTTTTATTGGCCTTTTTCCACCTTCACGAGTCTCCATGTGCAGCCACTTATGATGACCAGTTGTGACTTTTCCGCACGAAACAACTTCAGTAGTAGCTTCTGGTGCTTCTCCAAAAGTGAAAGTATGACGAAAGGTCTCAACCCCGAAGAACTCGTATTCAGAAGAGTACCTAGGGTCGATTACTAGTATCCCATCAAAGAGGTCGAGGTCAGGGGTTAAGGGCATTTCAAGCCTTGAACTTGCGTGCTGACCAGTTAAGTCATTTACTGCATACTCCAAGAACCTTATCGCATCATCTTCGTACTTGATTGTCCGGGTGTCAGGGACTTCGATCTCCATAGAGAGCTTACCGTAAATGTCCTGGGAATCTTGAGCCATACTAGAGTAAGGTTCTTCAAGGTCATCGTTATCTACATACACAGGATTGCCATCTTCATCTGTATCGTAGACTACCCTAATGTTGTTCCTTATGTCCCTGTCAGTGAGGTCTAGCTCATGGACCTTGAAGTCTTTCGTCCAGTCAAATACATGATCAGGGTTGTTTATGTCCTTATCAATATCAGGCTCGATTAAGGTCAGCTCAAAGTCATCTGTCTGAGAATTTAGTCTGTATCCTAAAAACCAGCCGCAAGACTGAGCAACATTCTGTACAGCTTCCCACACAGAAGTATGCTGCACTCCGAAGGGTTCCTCATCGTCCCATCCAACCATAGGCACATCTGAGTAGTCTTCAGGGTCAAAGGGGTCTTCTTCATAGCCAGAAGGAGAGTAAAGATCAATCTCACCAGACCCAAACTCATCGTCTATTATGTCCTGAATGACATTCCATACAGGTTCGTCCTCTTCTGACTTAGGGTAGAGCCTCTTATCAAGGACGTATCTTCTGCTTAGTCTCTTTGAAAGGTCAGTTAGGTGGCAAATCGTGTAGGGTTCTTGGCTCTCAATGTCCTCACCTAGATAACCATGAAAGACTAACCTAAAGTCATTCTCGACAGGGTCAAGTTGAGGGGGTGTCTTGGATATATACACTAAGACCTCTCTCATAGACTGGAGAAGAGGAGTATACTCACCTTCGAATGTGTTCCAGTCGCTATCTTCATCTAAGGGGTGGAAGCTCTCTTCTGAATTGAAAAGCTCGACTACTGCTGTTCTTACGCCTAAGTCAGTACCAGCAGAGTCCCGACCAGCAGAGGATACGTCCCCCATTTCAATTGTAACCTCTGTTACGTACTCTGTTACATCCTCCCAGGTTTCTCCGTCTGGTCTGCCTATATAAACTTCAATGTGAGGAGAGTAGTCTATTGCGTTCTCAATAAACCACTCTGTTTTTATAATGTCCTCAAACTCAGCCATACCAAGGGCTGTTAAGTTTTCTACTGTGGTTTCTTCTTTATATACGTCAGTAATAAAGACACCCCCTTAAGCTTCTTCTACTGTGAGAGAAAGTTCCCTGCCGCCATCTAGTGCCGCAGAAAGATCTACGTCCTGGTCTACATCAATATCCACGAAGGCTGGTACTGCTTCTTGTAGCTCTTCATACCAGAATGTTACTACTCCGAAGTCTTTACCAAGCAAATGGGAGATGAGTTCGCTGACCTCTGACTTTTCTACTGGTCCCGTTTCAATTGACCAGACTCTCTTGCTGTCTACTACGTTCATGTACATCTTACCAGAAGCAGTCCTGTGTCTTGACCCTATCCATTCATAAGAGGTATCAATGCTCTGGACTTTAGGTACTT
>PUNC01000080.1 GCA_003551625.1 PVC group bacterium
CAAAAATAACCACAATTTTTTCAGGATCCCAAACTTTAGGAGTTCCTATTTTTTCAAAAGATTCTACAGAGAGAGGTCCAGTTAAATCATGGGTCATGGCCACGTCAATGTTAGCCATTATAATTTCACCGGCATTAACTTTTTCTTTACCGGCAGCTTTGGCCAGTATTTTTTCTGCCATAGTCATACTCATGTATAATCCTCCTAATTGATATTTAACATAATTTAATGATATTAGAATTAATAGGATTAAATCCTCAAATCTAATTATGGATATTAGATAATCCCTCTTTTTTGATAAAAATTTTTCAATTATTTTTTAATTATTTGCATCGATTTTAAAATTTAAAACAGTTTTAGGACTTAATATTTATATAAAAGGTCAAAATAGGCTTTTTAATATTAAAAAGTATTGAATTTAAAAAACTCTAAATTATTTATAACTATATCCCAGTCTAATATATAATTAATCATAGAGATAATTCCAGGATTATTTACAATTTAAATCCTATTATAATTTTATAAAATCATTTAAGTAGGATTTGCTTATTATTTTATTCTTATTATTTTTGGTTTTTGATTGAATTAGATGATGGTTTTGGTTGTTATTTGAAATTTGTTATACTATTTCGGTTGTAATCCTAAATTCAAAGATATTTAATCATTATTTGAAATCTCATAGTAATTTTGTGTCATGATTTTAAATTATAAGACTTTTTAGGCAATTTATTATTAAACCTAATATTCTAAAGTATTTATATTTAATTTAGGTTATTTTCCTTTATTTTTGTATTTGTAAGCCTATCGATTAATAAAATATTGTTGATATTTTAGTTAACCAGTCATCATAAAACGTCTATAAAAAAATAAATATTGCTCCAAACAATTATTTTTATTCTAATTTTTGGGGCAGATTAATAGTCTAATTAGGTTAGGTTTTAGTTTATTTAAGTTTTTTAGCTTAAATTATATTTTTAAGTTTACCTTATCTACAAAATTGAATTTATAGGGGATTTCGCGACTCTTGATTTCCTCCACATAAAAAATTAGTCTAGCTTAAAATTTTACATAATCTATTCACCCAACCCAAATAGGGAACTTATATTTTTTTATTATTTAATATTAAAAATATTTAGATTAATTATTTTTTTAATATATAACCTGATTATTTCTTTTTCCCTCTAAAAAGGTAAATAATTATTTTTTTTGATCAAAAAATGTATCTGCTTATATAAAAAATATAATATATACATGATACAGATATTATGGATACATTTGTAAAGCGAAATGTCAAGGGAACTGAAAAAAAATTGGGATTGAAATTAAAACTAGTTTTTTTACACCTATGCCTGTTTATTCCAGAATCTTTTTTTAAGCATTTAAATAATATTTTTATTTATTAGATAATCATTTAAATACATAATCATTCTCCAGATAATATTTCAGGACCTAAAAATATTATATTATATTATATTAAGCAGTAAATGATTTATTATATCTAAAATTACGTAATTAAGATTTTATCAGGATTCTAAAGTCTTATAGTATTTTTAATTAAAATCCACAGTTAAAGAAAATATTTTGAATCATTTAATAACTTTTAATTTTCGTTCTTATTAGACTAGGTATACATATGTATTTATATTGTTTTTAATAAAAGTAATACTGTTAGTATTAGGAATCAATTATATAGCCTAAAATAATCAGTTATTTTCAACAAGAATATAGTAATAAATATTTAAATAATCATAATTAAATCCCAGGATCTTATTTAAATCACTGAAAATTCGCTGATATTCTAATCGGCCTACTAGATATTCAAATTACAATGAATATTCGCTAATTGTGTTTGGTTCCTATATAATAAGGGAGGATGAAAAGTTATGAGAAAAGCAATTAGCATATTAATGGCAATGGCTATATTATCGGTAGTATTTGCAGGTGCAGTAGCAGCACAAAATGTAAATGTAGTGGTATTAGATGAATATGATGAACTGGTAGAAACAGCTTGTGTTGGTGAAAAAGTCGGAGTACTTGTAGAAACAGAAAATGATGGTGAAGACCGAATTGGAAACGCACTAGTCACGCTGAGTGATGATCCAGAAGGCGCACTCGAATATTCACCAGAAGATGCCATAGCTCTCTTCAATGAGGAGGTATTTGAAAATGATGTGGACGATCCGTTCTTCTTCTTTGATTTGGATTTAGCAGCTTGGGTATTCTGGATAGGATGGAATGGTCCCATGAACCCTGGAGATTTTGCAGGTATATATGCACCGGCCATAGTAACTACCACAGGTGATATAACTGTTGACGCTATTTTATGGGATTGGGCAGGATATCCTGATAATCCAGACCCAGAAGGACCTATATTCCTTGATGCAGACAGTTACACTTTCACAGGAATAATTTGCCCCATTGACATAGTAGATATTGAAGCTGTTACAGTACCTATGGAGGTAACCGGTACTCCATTAGCTGGACTAATTCTGGGAATACTAACAATTTTAGGTGGAGCCATATACGGCAAATTCCGATAAATCAAATCTTTTTTTTCTTTTTTTATTTAAAAATATATTTTCCCCTATTTTTTAGTAACTTGAAATAATATAGCCTCACTACATTAGAGTGGAATAATAATAACTTAATAGTAGGTTAGTTGGGAATATAATGTTTTTTATTAAACTTTAATAACATAATTAATGCGATGATATTGTGTGGAATATTTTAATTTCTATGCAGAATATTGATTAAACACTATTATAACGACCATAAGGTAACATTTTTAAGCTATACAAACGCAAAGCATCATATTTAGACCACTAAAATTTTCCTTATTACTGGTTCTTAATAAAATGAATAGTAATTAATTACTATTTAGCTTTTGATGTCAAATAGATTAGGAATATTAATGATAAACAACATATGTTAATACTAAAAATATAAAAGTGAATATTAAAGGGTAATAGTATACTAAAAAATAGGTATTTTTTCAATGAAAAAAAGTCTTCATTCCAATTGATCATACAGATACTTAATTAAATAATAATATTTATATATACGTAATACTTATTAAAGTATAAGTATCATTATAAATACTTTTCAAAGGCTCACCAAGTGTATAAATAATATAGGGTAGTCATATCATTAATGTGAGGGAATAAAATGAATAAGGAAATTAAGCAGGAATACCTTAAAATCCAGGATAAAATTTCAGAAGAGGAATTCC
>PUNC01000135.1 GCA_003551625.1 PVC group bacterium
TTCGGGATTCGGATTTCGTCATTGCGGATTTTAGATCCGCGTAAATCTGCTTGTCCGCCTATTCTGAACGAAGTTAAGGAGAGTGGGTGAGGAGCCCTTTGTTGTTCTTCGTGCCTTCGTGCCTTTGTGTGAAATTAGGCTGTAGCGATTTAGACTTTTAGACTATTAGGTAACGACTGATGAACCGGTCTGAAAGAAAGGGGCGAGGGGCTGGGCCTTTATTGGATCACCGATTACGGATAACGGTCCGTTTACAGTTTCTTTAAAAGTCCCGTCATCTCGTTGAAGTCGCGGATCAGCCGGTCGATCTCCTCGGTCTGGCCGTGGATCTCGTCCCAGTAGTCGGGATAGTCGTACCATTGCCGGTTGAGCTCGTCAAGGTCCTTGGCCTGCTGTTCGATCCAGGTGAAGTATTTGAGATTGTGGATCCGCTTGCGCTCCCAGTAGCCCGCCTCCAGCATAAAGTCGGTCTTCAGCCCCAGGATATGACGTTGATAATCGGCGGCGGCGTCGATCTCGCGGTAGGGCCCGTACTGTTCCGTCAGCTCCTGGAGACGGGAGCCGTAGAGCTCCATCGAATCGGTGGCGATGGTGAAGATGATGTCGCGCCCGGTCATCTCGTAGAACTTGGCCATCTTGATCGCCGTGACCATATTGCCGATGCTGGAGATCCCCATCAGGCCGAGTTTGCCCACCAGCTCTTCGGCCACTCCCTGCCGGAGCAGGTATTCCTTCCCGGCCGGTTCGTTGAAGAGACGGATCAGGCGCATACAGTCGTTGTCGTCGGTGGCGACGATCAGGTCGGTGTTTCTCACGTTGTGGACCCAGGGAACGTGCTTGTCGCCGATGCCCTCGATCCGGTGGTCGCCGAAGCCGTTCATAAGCAGGGTGGGGCACTGCAGGGCCTCGGAGGCGGCGATCCGGCAGCCGGGGAAGACCTCCTTGAGATAGTCGCCGGCGCCGATGGTTCCGCCCGATCCGGTGGCCGAGGCGAAACCGGCCAGGCGGTCCTTCGGCCCCATCAGTCCGCGGCAGACCTCCTCGATGGCGCGGGCGGTGACCTCGTAGTGCCAGAGATGGTTGCCGAGCTCGTCGAACTGGTTGAAGATCACGACGTCGTCGCGGGTCCGCCTCAGCTCCCAGCACTTGTCGAAGATCTCCTTGACGTTGGACTCGGTGCCGGCGGTGGCGATGACCTCTCCGGCCACGGTCTTGAGCCATTCGAATCTCTCCTTGCTCATCCCTTCGGGCAGGATGGCGATCGACTCGCAGCCCAGGAGATTGGCGTTGTAGGCTCCGCCCCGGCAGTAGTTTCCGGTCGAGGGCCAGGCCGCCTTCTGGCTGGTGGGGTCGAACTGCCCGGTGACCAGCCGGGGAACCAGGCAGCCGAAGGTGGCGCCGACCTTGTGGGCGCCGGTGGGAAACCATTTGCCGACCAGGCAGAGGATCCGGGCTTCGACTCCGGTCAGCTCGGAAGGAAGCTCGATATAATTAACGCCGTCGAAGAGTCCGCCCTTTTCCTTGGGCTCGTTCTTCCAGGTGACGCGGAAGAGGTTCAAGGGGTTGAAATCCCACAGCCCCACGTCCTTGAGCTTTTCCTTGATTTTGTCCGGGATCAGATCCGGGTTCTTCTGCTCGGCGAAGGTGGGGATGATGATATTCCGCTCCCGGGCCCGCTGGACCGTGCGCTGGAGCTGTTCCTGGTTGATGGTTAAGTCGATCATCTCTTCCTCCCGGTTGTTTTATTGCTGGTCGGCGGGCTTGCCGCCCGCCGCCGCTTAAGATTGGCCGGTCACAGTAGCAAACTTTCCCCTTCCGGTCAAACCTAATAACGGGGAGAAAGGTTTTTACGGTTGACAACCGCCGGGAGGGAAATTAGCCTTTCTCCCTTTAATCGCCCGAACCGGGCCAAGCTGAAAAACCAGCCGATCCATTTTAAGGATAGGCGGAAAGCAAGGAGGGTCAGAGTTTAGATGAGAACCAATAATTTTCGCGGACGGGACTGGATCGACGCCGAAATTGACTTCAACCGCGAGGAATGGGAGACGCTGATTCACGTGGCGCTGGACCTGAAAAGGCGCCACGCGATGGACGACGACCAGACCGAAATTCTCAAGGGGAAGACCCTCTTCAGTATGTTCTTCAACCAGTCTCTGCGCACCCGCTGCACCTTCGCCGCCGGCATCCAGCAGCTTGGAGGTTTCTACACCGAGCTCGATCCGGGCAAGACCTACACCCCCGCCCGCAAGGGATTCGACATCCCCTACAAGACCGAACGGATCGCCGACGTTGCCCGCGTTCTCGACCAGGTCGGCGACGCCATCGCCATCCGGATGTACGGCCCCCCGGCCCACTGGATCTACGGTTTCGCCAACTCCACCCTCAAGGAATTCGCCCATTACGCCGGCAATCCCATCATCAATATGGAGTGCGACAAGTTCCACCCCTGCCAGGCCCTGGCCGACCTGATCACCATCCGGGAGAGGTTCGGAACCTTCAAGGGGGTCAACCTGACGATGTCCTGGGCCTACTCCGGGTCGATCGAGAAGCCGCGCGCCGTTCCCCAGAGCGTGGTGCTGGCCGCCGCCAAGATGGGGATGAACGTGACTCTTTCCCATCCGAAAGGTTTCGAGCTCGACCCGGAGGTCATCTCCAGCTGCGAGAAATTCTCCGATCAGAGCGAAGGTTCGTTCCGGATCATCAACGATTTCGACGAAGGCTTCCGCGGCGCCCACGTCGTCTATCCCAAGTCCTGGGGTTCGGTTCCCTGCTTCAACTACACCGACAAGACCGGCAAGACCGTCAAGGAGCAGGACCACAAGGAAGCCGAGCGGCTCAATGAAGCCGCCAAGGGCTGGAAGACCACGGCCAAGCAGATGGCGCTGGCCGACAAACAGGGCATCTATATGCACTGCCTGCCCGCCGACCGCGGCCAGGAGGTCGACGATGACGTCATTGACGGACCGCAGTCGGTGGTGATCGACGAAGCGGAAAACCGGTTGCACGCCCAGAAGGCGATAATGGCCCTGATTATGGGCGGTCGCCGTTAAAGCAGGGTCCGTCGCCGCTTTCGGAGAACAGCCGCCCGGGTCGGCCCGGGCGGCTGTTCCCGTATAAAGAGTTGCTATGAAGCCTCTCCCGGGCTAAATTGTCTTCTCCGCGTCTCTGCGTCTCCGCGCGAGAATAAGGGGGCGAGGCACTGGGCCTTTAACAA
>PUNC01000188.1 GCA_003551625.1 PVC group bacterium
ACAAGCTAAAAGCTCATGTGTATATGAGTCGCATCCCCGAATGGACGGAAAAAGTTGAGGCGTGGATTCCTTTCATCAAGCTGCTAGATGAGCGATCGTTCTACCTTATGAAGGAAACGCATGATGATTTCAGACGCGAGTTTTTGAAGTATCCCAAATACTTTGATAAGTATAAGAGGCAGTTTAAGAACTGGGATTATCACACATATATACCTCTCATACATTCCATGGTTAGAGATGGGTTTCATAAGAGATACAATCAGGAGTTTGTCAGTACAGAGATAGAGCGTGACGATGTCGCCGAGTTGTTAAATGATATAGATGGAAAATCGCTTGATACGCAACAACGAGAGATAGTAGTGTCTGATGAGAGGAATACGTTGGTTGTTGCAGGAGCTGGAAGTGGTAAAACGTTGACGATTTCAGCGAAAGTTGCGTACTTGACGAAAGAACTGGATGTCAGACCAGAAGAGATCCTGCTTATAACCTTTACCAACAAAGCCACTGAAGAGATGGGTCATAGGATACGCAAGAAACTCGGTATGAACGTTAATGTGTACACGTTTCATAAGTTTGGTTTAGAGATCATTACTGAAAACCTTGGATACAAGCCGAGCATAGCACCAGAAGATACCCTTTCAAAAATAACAAGTGACTATTTGGAAAAGCAAGTCTTTGGTGACGAGGATGCATCACGCGCTTTATTGGACTTCTTTTCTTTCTATTTACATACACCGATGGACGACAGCAACTATCGGAACCTAAGTGATTATTACAGTGAAATCAAGGCAAACAATTTAACAACCATCAAAGATCAACTTGAAAAACAGCAAGAACTGGAAGCGGAACTCAGAGCACGTAAGGAAACACTCAAAAAAGAGCGTGTGAAGAGTTACGAAGAACTGGCAATAGCGAACTATTTGTACCTTAACGGAGTTAACTACGAGTATGAACGACCGTACCCCAAACACGTGGCCGATAAAAGGCATAGCCAATACAGACCGGACTTCTATCTCAGCGATTATGACATCTACATCGAACATTACGGCATAAGTGAAGACGGAAAAGTACCTTGGCTGAACACGAAGATGGCAGAAGAGTATCGAGAAAGCATGAAGTGGAAGAGAGCGCTACATAAACGAGACGGCAACCGCTACATCGAAACGTATAGTTACTACAACAAAGATGGTGAGTTGCTCGAAAGACTTAAAGAAAAACTAACGGATCATGGTGTCGTGTTTCGTGAACGGGATAGTTCAGAAGTACTTGAAAAGCTTGTTGATAACAACACATATATGTATTCTGAGTTAAAAAACCTCATTACAACGTTCATAAACCAGTTCAAGGTCAATGGATACCAAGACTTTGATATCCTAAGAAAGAAATCACAGCAGGGGTTTAAAGCGATGCGTAGCAATTTGTTCTTGCGTTTTGTCGAGCCAATCTTTGAGACGTACCAAAACCACTTGCGAAAACATAACATGATCGATTTCCATGACATGGTCAACAAGGCTGCCATCACGGTGCGCAATGATGAAGTTCCAATGGATTATAAGTACGTCATTGTGGATGAGTATCAGGACATTTCATTAACACGATACAAACTGATTGATGCGATTAGAGACAAGTGCAATTCGAAACTGGTTGTCGTCGGCGATGACTGGCAATCCATTTATCGTTTTGCCGGGAGTGATGTGAACCTGTTTAATGATTTCAAGAAAAACAACGTAACACATACCGATACAATGAATCTAAGCACCACATACCGCAACAGTCAGGAACTTTTGGATATCGTTGGAACATTCGTGATGAAAAACGCGAGTCAACGTCAGAAGCATCTTACCTCATCAAAAGCGATTGAGACCCCAATCAGCCTGCAGGTGTATGAGACAGACAAGGGCGAGGCCATCTTGAATGCTGCAGAAGAGATTACAACTAATTATCCTGATGCGAGTGAAGTTTTGCTGCTTGGCAGGTATCACTTTGATGCAAAAGTGGAACTAGACGGTAAACAACAAAACGTTACGTCAGTTCTGAATAGTAGATATCCCAAAATAGAGTTCACTTTTCTTACCGTCCATTCGGCTAAAGGAGTTGAAAGCGAACATGTCATTTTGTTGAACGCGGAAAACTCATTATTGGGATTTCCCAGTAAAATAAACGATGATCCCATTTTGGACTTGGTTTTACCGAAACAAGAAAACATGACTTATGCTGAAGAGCGCAGGCTATTCTATGTTGCGCTTACAAGAACGAAGAACACCATTCAGATTGTGGTGCCCAAAAGAAACCCCAGTGTGTTTATCCATGAACTCATACGTGATGGGGCGTTAAGTGATGTGTTGAATGAAGATGAGGTGATTTGTCCCAAGTGTGAAGGGAGTATGGTATTGCGAGAACAGGGGTCTTATGGCTGTAGCAACTACCCCCTCTGTGACCATACAGTAGACATAAATGCCGAACTGGATAAGAGATGTCAATATTGCAATGATTATATGGTGAAACGTAAATCAAGGTACGGTGAATTCTATGGATGTAATTCGTACAAGTATCGCTTTGATGAAATCAAAGACGGCTGTGACTACAAAGAAGCAATAAATGATGTGTAGTGTACTCTCAATGTTTTTTCGTGCCAAAGCGCTTAAACTGGATGCTTGTTAATTGTGAATTGGCAAAACCACGTTGGATATTGTGACAACATTCACAAGTATATTTCGAGGCGACTACTAAAATATGCTTGAATTAAGTATAATCATCTATGTAGACTAACTATACGCACAGCAAATCTTGGTTTGAAAGGAGGCCTACGAATCTCGTAGGTATAATGTATGGAAATCCTAAAAGAACTGCTTAGAAAGACGGAGAAGATCGATTTCTTATTTCCAAATAGTTTCGAGGAGTTAATGGACAGTGAATACTATGATTACGACAAGTTTGAATGGTTCTTATACTATGTTTTCAAACTTGAGGGCTCAAAAGTCGAAAAGATTGGTAAAAAGGGAAAAGGTGACGGTGGAGCTGATCTAATTCTAACAGTACCACAACCCGAAGGGGGAGTACGTAGAATCGGTGTTCAGGCAAAGTACTGGAAAAACCGAGTTGGTACCGATCCGATAAATCAACTTGCCAGTGCTCAATCAAGACATAATTTGACGGATTTATGGATTATAACCACATCTGACCTAA
>PUNC01000145.1 GCA_003551625.1 PVC group bacterium
CGTTTTTTCCCCCCCGTCCCGACCGGCCGCCTCCAACAGTGTCCGGTAGTAAGGAACATACCGAAGGCAGTGGCGGAGCATTCCCGACAGCCTCTCCCCCCGGTCAGCCCGCAAGCGGGCCGCGTCCCATTCCCGGGCCGCCGCCAGTTCCCGAAAATATCTCCGCGTCGACCCTTCGCGGTCGAGCTTGAAGTTCCAGAGACGGTTTCTCAACTCCGCGGTGGAATTCATCTTCCCGTCTTTTCCGCGACGATTCTCCGGTCGCGGTTGAAATGATATGTCAGGTACGCCAGGGAGAAAAGCGAGGCGATCGACGTGGAAAGGGCGATTCCCGGCGCCTGAAGCCGCCACATCAGGAGATAGTTCATAATAAGGTTGACGATATTGATGATAAAGGCGTTCTTCATCAGAATCTTGGTATTTTTCAGCGTAAGATGTCCCCGGGTCAGCACCGCCGAGATCATCTTGGGGAGAAAACCCAACAGGTAAAAGATCCAGACCAGACTCACCAAGGGAACCTGGGCCGCGTCGAACTCCCCCCGGTTGTATGCCAGGTTGACCAGGGGTCGGGCGAGAACGATGAAAAACGCCACCACCAGCAGGCTGATCGCGGAGACCAGTTTTACCGCCTTGATCGCGTCGCGGGCCAGCCGCCGTTCTCCCCGGTCGTAATACCGGTCGCTCCAATGGGAAAGGATCGCCACGAACAGGCCGGCGGACATAAAGGTCAGGGGAATCAAATATAACCGGTATGAATATTCCAGCACCGAGACGCTGCCCGGCTCCAGCCAGGATGCCATCGCCTTGTCCACGACCGATTTGAAATGCACGGCGGCCAGGGCGACCGTCTGGTAGAACGAAACGGACAGGAAGTTCCGCATCTCGGGGCTGAGTCCGAACGAAAAACGAGGAGGGGGAATCTCCGTCCTGAAGATCGCCGTCAGGAGCAGGAGCAGGCGCGCGATTTCGCCGGCCAGGTAACCCAGGGCGACGGCGTAAACCCCGATCGTATCCTTCAAAGTATAGATTACCGCCAGGTTGACCAGCGCGCGGAAGGCGGGCGCCACCGCGGGAAAGGCGAATTTTTTGTAAGCGTTGAGGTATCCGGTCAATACGCTGGTCCAGACCAGCATCACCAACAGCGGAGCGGTCAGGAGCAGAAGCCGGTTGATCATCCGGACAGCCTCGGCGTCGAACCTGGTGACCAGTCCCAGCAGCGGCCGGGCGCCCGTGATCAGGAGAAGGGCCAGGACTGCCATCCCCGCCCCGCTCAGGCAGAGCATCCTCCCCACGAAGCGGCCCGGGTCACCGGCCCGGGAGCGGATCTCGGCGATAAAGGGGACGGTCATACTCTCGACGGCGGGAGCGAAGATACCGGCGGCGAATACGATCAACCCGTAGGCGAAGAAGAGGGCGTCGGTGGCTTCGTCAACCCCGAACCAGGCGGCCAGGAAGAAGGGGACGAGAAAGCCCACCCCCCTTCCCAGGACGTTCCATCCGGTGGTGGTGACCGTGTCCCAGGCCAGGGGCGAGTATCGAATCCGGTTCCAGATCCGTCGGGGAGTGTATTTCATCTTCGGCGAAATCTCCCGTCGCGGTTTTTCAGGCAAATGCCGGCCGCAGATAACAGAAGAGGGCGGCCAGGTCGAGGACGATCATCCCCACGATTAGAACCAGGCAGGAAGGATTCCGCAGACCCCGCGGCGGAAAGGCCCCCCATCCCAGAACGAAGAGTATCGCCGCCGCCGGAAGAACAATGAAGAAATGGCGGCCTTGAGGGCTGGCGGGATAAAACCTCAACCCCCAGAAAAAGTATATGGCCCCCAGAACCGAGAGGACAAAAAAGATCAGGATCACGGTCGCCGCCTTCCGGTTCCGGCCGAGGGAATCTTTCCCAATGACGGTCCAGGCCACGCCGGCGGCGGAGAACAGCGTTACCCCCAGCAGCAGGTGATAGACGAGGACGGGAAATTCGAACTTCAGCCAGCCGAACTTGAACCAGGTGCTTTTGAAAAGTTCCCAGCGGAACCAGGCCCAGTAGCCGGGAGGAGCGGAAGAACGGCCGGATATGACATTCGGCAGGACCGCCGCCAGGTCTCCCAGGCGCTTGGAATAAACGGGGAGAACGCGGGGGGCGACCGCCATCAGCAGGACCGCCGCCGCCAGACCACCCGCCAGGATCGAAAGGAAACGCCGGACGGAAAACCGGGCGCGGGACCGGGAATAGAGGACCGCCAGCCAGAGAGCCAGCGCCGGCAGGACCATAAAAACCTTGTAACTGGCCAGGCCGCCGAGCGCGAAAATGAATAAAACCGGCAGGACGGCCGACCTCTTCCAGCCCAACCGCAGCGAACGGATAACGGCGAAAAGCAAAGCCGCTCCCAGAAGATTGATCAGGGGATCGGGACTGACCGAGGTGCCGATTACCATAAACTGGGGCAGAAAAGCGGCGGCCACGGCGGCGGAGATTTGAAAGACCCCCTCTCCCGGGGCGAACTCCCGGGCGGCGGCGAAGACTACGGCGACGGTCAGGAGAGTAAAGAACAGGGACAGGATCCGCAGCTGATACATCCCGCCCAGGAGCGAAGAGCCGCGGTCAAATCGGAGAAAGAGCGAGGCGATCAGGTAATAAAGAGGGGGGTTCTTGTCAAGCTGGGAGGGGGCGTCGCTGAGAAACGGCGTCTCGCGGAAGGTTTCCGGAAGCGGGTCGGGCTTCTCCACCCCGACATACCGCCAGTAATCGTGACGGTCCATCGAGCGTATGACCCGTCCCTGAAGATCAAGGTCGGGTTGGGGATGAACCGGGTTACCGCCCGATGCCAGGACCCGGGCGTATTCGAAGTGGGTGGGTTCGTCCGGCGCCTGCCAGGGAGGGGTGAAGGCGATGTAGAGCCCCCCCCGCAGGGCGGTCAGCAAAATAACGACCCCCAGCAGTTTGGTCGCCGCCGGGGTCGAAATATTGAAGGATATCCGTCTCATCAGCCGATTCGTGAATTCCCCCCCCGGTCTCCGGACATTCCGGGGCAGCGATCCTTTTCGGGACCGCGCCTTCAACAACGGGGTTTAAAGCGGGCTTTCACCAGGATCAGCGAAGCCGCCGCCAGGCCGACCCAGGAGAGCAGGGACAGGTAATCGGCCGCCCTTCTGACCGGAGTCTTCTCAAACCTGCCTTCCACCCGGTGGATGCCCGCGGGCAGTTCCAACCGGATTCTTCCCCATTGCTCGTCGGCGGGGATATGGTGTTCGACCGGATTGCCGTCAACATACACCCGCCAGCCGGGAAAGTCGAAGATATTGATCCTCAAGGACGACTTGTCGCTTTCAACCGCCGCCGTCAGATTGAACCAGTCCGTCCCCGTTTCTTCCCCGATCACGCGGCCCCGGCCTTCAACGAACTCGGCCGGTTTGTCGGGAGGGCGGTCGGGAGCGGTAGCCGCCCCGACCGGCAGATAGTCGTAAATCCCCCCTTTCCGCTGCGCCTGCCAGGAATCACCGGAGAGCAGCTCCCGGTCGGTCATCCCGGCCTTCATCCCCTCAGCGGGGGAAAAATAGTTCCAGTTGAACGCGATCAGGACCGCCCCGGCCGCCAGCGCCGACGGCCAGGCGAACCTCCCCGCGCGCCGGATCAGAAAAGCCGCCGCGAAGGAGAAAGAAAAGATGACGACCGCGAGCAACCGCCAGGGGAACTGGAGATAAGCCAGGGGCCCGATCGCGCGCCAGATGAGCTCCGAGCGGTGATGTATCAGAAAAGCGTAGCACCAGCCGACGACCGCCGTCAGCGCGGCCGAGGCGGTGACCGGCGAGATTTTCTTCCTGAAGACTTCCCGGATAAAAAACGCGATCACCGCCAGCGAAATGACCCAATGGAGATGGCCGATCTGAAAACTCATCTCGGTGGCGCCCCCCCGGAAGGAAGGGCCGTATCCCCAGAAACGGGAGAAGAGGAGGCGGTCGAGATCGGCGAAATGATTGGAATAGTGGTAATAGCCGGCCAGGGCGGTCCGGAGATGGGTGTATCGATGCTCGAACAGGGCGGGCAGGGTAAAGAACGCGGAAAGACCCAGGGCCCAGAAGCAGGCCGCCGTCAGGGAAGGCAGTCCCGATCGGGCCCGCAGCTTCATAACCCAGAAAATACACCAGACCAGGAAGAAGGGGGCAAAGACCATCACCATCAGATTATGGGAGGCGAGAAGCCCGAACCAGGACAGCGCCAGCAGCAGCGTCCAGCGCAGTCGGTATAGGCCGGAACTCTTCCCGGGTTCACCTCCCCTGATCAGCTGGAAAGCGCTTAAAAATATGAAGGGGAAGAAAATCAGGGCCCAGCTTTCGTTCAAGGCTCCCCGGACGAAAATATCGACGGCGTAATAAGGCGACCAGACATAGAAAATTGCCGCCATCACCCCGGCGGGGCGCCCGAAAATCCGGCCGGCCAGCAGGTACATTCCCCAGCCGGAGAGCGCCAGCGACGCCAGGAACAGCGTCTTGACCGTGCCGACCAACGAGACGCCGGAAAGCCTGATAACGAGCCCGAAGAGATATGGAAGCGGCGGATAGAAGTTGAAAAGGGGGTAACCGTGACCATAGCCCATATCCGGAACCCACCGGCAGGGAATCTGCCCGTCCCGAAAACATTTCTCCATCTGCAGCTGCCTCATCACCAGCAGATTGTCGTGAGGGAAGAAATATCCGGGCGACAGCAGTTCCCGGCCGGCCAGAACGGAGGCCAGCAGGATTATCGCCACAGCGACCTTGCTTTTCATTGCCGGAGACCCGTGGTCAGACCCGTTGATTTGAAGTTTTCGGCTCCGCGGAAAAAACAAAACCCCCAAGCGGTTCCAACAGGATGAACGCAAGCCGCCGGAGACGGACGGCGCGACTCATCGGAAAAAACAGATTAACACCGCTAACCCGGCAAATCACCGCTAAAATCCCGCCGGGGGAGCAGATCAACGTTTGACTGTTTAAAAGAATCGCCGCTTGTTATAGTTTAGCCGGTTTCATATCGGCCGCCCGCAATAATAATATCCTTGAAACTCCGCAAGAGCAGTTTATGAAGGTTGCCCTCCAGAAAAGCCGCTTTGGAGACGACCCGGAACCTGCCGGGGAACGGCTCGGGGGCTTGACCGACCGGAGCGCCCGCCGGCGGCGAGGAGCGGCGCTCGCCGCGATTTTGATCCTTGCCGCCGCTGCGCTTTTCCACCAGGTCGATCGGCCCAACTCCAAACTGCACGAACACGGGGAGCACGAATTGCGGGCCCGCAACTTCCTCCGGGAGGGATTCATATCCCTGCGCTTTCTCCCGATCCGCAATTCCATCGGGGGGCGGCCGAACTTCTACCTCAATCACCCCCCCCTGCTGCCCATCCTGGTGGCGGCTTCGATGAAGGTTTGGGGGGAAACCGAAGTCGCGGGGCGGCTGGTTGTCATAATCTGTTCGCTTTTAAGCCTCTGGCTGATCTACCGCGTCGTCCGGGCCGAAGCCACGCCCCGGATCGGACTGTGGACGGCGGGAATTACGGCGGTTCTGCCGGCCTTCGCCTACTTCGGCCGGGTGGTAACCTACGAACCACTGGTGCTGTCGGCCTCCCTTCTAACCGTCTGGTTCTTTCTCCGCGCGCGAAAACGACGGCGTTATCTGCCGGCGCTCTTTTTTTCCCTGTTGCCGGGGATCCTGAGCGGGTGGCCTTACTATTTCGTCCCGCCCGCGATCCTGATCTACGCCCTGGCCGACCGGCGGGGCCGGGGGACGGCCCTGATCGTCAACGCGGGGCAACTCGCTCTTTTCCTGGGGTTGAGATACTACTACCGCCTGGTCGCCGAGCGTTATGGAGGCGAACTCACCGTCTTCTACCGAAGCGGCGTTTTTATGCGGATGTCGGGGCTGAACCGGCTCCTGGGGGAAATCCCGGATTTTTTTTCCCTTATGGGACGGCAATTGCTGCGTAACTTCACTCCCGTCATTCCGCTGCTGTTGCTCCTCGGGCTCGGATTGGCTTTGTTCCGGCGCGGGGCCGGCCGGAACCGGGCGGAGGTGGGGCTGGGCGCGCTCTTCGCGACTATGGGAATACTGCCCATCCTGGCCTTCCCGACCACCCCCTACCACCACGAATTCGGGCTCTTCCCGCTTATTCCGCTCCTGGCCTTTATGGGAGCGGTAACCCTGGCCAGCCTGCCCGCCGGACTGAGCGTGCCGATCGTGGTTATTTTTGTCTGGGCGGGCGGGAGACAATGGAAAGATTATCACCGGATCTTCAGTCCCGATATCCGGATCATCGGCGAGGCAATAGGGAGGTCGGCCGGAAGAAACGACACCCTGCTGATCGACCGGGGCGATCCCGTCGCTTTCTATACCGGCCTCCCGACGCAATTCTTTTTCCCCGGGCCTCCGATCCACGAATACGTTCCCGTTTATCAGCCCGATTTTGTTATGGCCGGAATCGAAATGGAACCGTTCCTGGCCAAACACGGTTACGGATCGGTGCTCGAAGGCCTTGAGAGAAAATTGTGGCTGAGGATTGAGGAACGCGACGACCGGCTGGCCCTGGCGGCTCTTCTGCCGGACGAACTCCCCTCCGGTTGGCGGAAAGAAGCGGCGATTATCGGCCGGAAAGGCCTGCTCAGCCTCGCTTGCCGGCTCCGAGACGGAAAAGGCGCCGGTATTGAAATTATCGTGCCCGCCTTTGCCGAGCGCGTCCGGCTGGAAGGATACCTGGGAATGGAGATTCACCATCCCTCCCCCCGTCAATCCGCCGGGTTTGCCGTCCGGATCCTCCGGGATGAGCGGGAGGAAGTCGTCTTCCAAAGACAATTTCAACCGGTAAGCGACGGGTCCGAACTCGGCTGGATTCCCTTCACGATCGAACTGGGCGACACCGGGGGGCGGCCGGTCGCGATCAAACTGGAGAATAGTTTTTTCTCAGAAAACAAGCAGTCACAGGCCCGTTTGATCTGGGGAAATACGCGGGCGCGGCCGGGTTCACCTCCGCGATAAAGCGGGGGGTTCCCTCAATAAGCCCCCCGGCCGCTGATCACCGCCCCGATAGTCTGGAAGATGATCTTGAGGTCGAGCCAGAACGACCAGTTCTCGATATAGAAAAGGTCGTATTTCATCCAGCGGCGGAAACTGACGTCGCTGCGCCCCTTGACCTGCCAGATACAGGTGATACCCGGGCGGATCTCCAGCCGCCGCAGCTGCCAGTAAGCGTATTTCTTGACCTCTTCCGGCGTGGGCGGTCTCGGCCCCACCAGGCTCATATCCCCCTTGACGACATTTACGAGCTGGGGCAACTCGTCGAGGCTGAAGCGCCGTAGCCATCTTCCCACCCTGGTCACCCGGGGATCGCGCCTCATCTTGAAGATCGGCCCGTCGGTCTCATCGCGATCCTTCAGTCGGCTCAGTAGCTTATCGGCGCCGGCCACCATCGAGCGGAATTTCAGAAACTTGAATACGCGGCCGTCTTTTCCGCAACGATCGGACACGTAAAGCACCGGACCCCGGCTGTCGAGCTTGATCAGGAGGGCGATTGCCGCCAACAACGGCGAGAGGATTATCAGCAGGAAAGAAGCGACGATAAAATCGAAGGCCCGCTTCAAGGCCAGCTCGCTGGCGTGAGGCCGGTGGCGGTGGTAGCCGAGCAACGGAACCCGGCCGATAAACCCGGCCTCCACCTCCTCGGTGGTTAAGCTGATCAGATTCGGCACCAGACGCACGCCGACGCCCATCCTTTGACAGTCCTTGATAACCCGGGAGACCGAGAAACGATCGGAGGGGTTGGAGATCAGCACCTCGTTGATGAAGTGCCGGCGGACGACGGCTTCCAGGTCCGCCCACTTGCCGAGCACCGGCAGGGAATCGACCTCGCCGGTCCGGTGATCGTCGAGAAAACCGGCAACCTCCAGCCCCAGGTAGGGATTGGATCCGATCTCTCCCGCCAGCAGCCGCCCCACCCGTCCCGCCCCGGCGATCAGGACCTTGCGGTTGTCCTTCCCGTCCCGGACCGCCCGCCGGACCACCGACTTTTTAGCCGACCGCCAGAGCGTAACCAGAACCACTCCGGCGGCGAAATTGGCCACGAAGACCAGTCGGGAATAGATTTTTACCTGGAAAAAGAAGACCGCCCCCGCGGAGAGGACGGCCGAAAACAGGGCCGCCTTCAACACCTGGAAGATTTCATCCAGGTAAGGGAGATGAGGGGTGGGCGAGAAAAGACCGTAATGATGCATCCGGACCAGGAAGAGAACGCCCCAGAACAAATAGATCAGGCTGTACAGAGCCAGGTCGGGTAGCCAGAGTTCGGGAAGAACGAACGGCAGGCGGAAGAAGTCTCCCATAGTCAGGCGGTTGTAGCGAAGCAGATACGGGACGAAAAATGAGATCAGGAGGCAAACCGCATCGGCCGCAACAAAGGTGAGGCGGATTTTTAGCTTCACTTGATTATTTTAGTTCCCGGGCGGGAGCTCATTCAATCGGTCGGCGTCAAGGCGCGAAATAAGAAAGAAGATCCGTCCGCCATTCACAGCCCGCGCTATTGCCGCGGTTATCGGTCCTCGTTCACAACCGCGAATTTTCTTTCGCCAACAGCGGTCTCGAAAACCAACTATATCCCCGGGCCGGCGGCCACGCAAGCCGAAACCGGAGACCGGGAAGCGGAAGCGGCCAACGTTCGGCAAGAAGCGGGCCGCCCACCCGGAGAGCTTCCCGCTACGCGCCTGCCGGACGGGAATTCGGGATTCGGAAAGTACGGGTTTCGTTTCCACCGCCCGTCCGGCGGCGGAAAGATGCCGGAAGCTTACTTCGTATAATATCGTATAAAATAATCACAACTTTTCGGTTAAGCCGGCGCCGGTTAAATTTCCGGCAGATTTGATGTTGACAAACCGTCCGGCTTTGAATAGATTGCGAACGTTTGAGGATGTGACTGTCCGGTCTTCCGCGCGGCGCGACCGCGTTTGCTACGGTCGCCGCCGGAAGAAACGCTAAAAACTTTTGCCAGGGAGGTTTTCATGGTCCAGCTCAGAACCTACATATTTTTAGACAGTCTCCAGCCCCAGTTCTCATCCTACGTCGCCTCCTCGGCAAAAGGGTTTATGCCCGTGGCCGGGATGGCGGCCCTCTACGTGGAAGTGGCTCCGGGGATGGCGATCAACGAGGTGATGGACGTCGCCCTCAAGGCCACCGAGGTCCGGCCGGCGGTGATGATCGTGGAGAGGGCTTTCGGACTGCTCGAGGTCCATTCCTACTCCCAGGCCGACGTCCGGGAGGCCGGTCGCGCGATCCTCGGCTCGCTCGGCCTGAAGGAAGAGGAACGGCTCAAACCCAAGGCGGTGGCCACCCAGATCATCCGCAAGGTGGACGCCCACCAGGCCCAGCTGATCAACCGCAACCGGCGGGGCTCGATGCTCCTGGCCGACCAGACTCTTTACATCCTGGAGACCGACCCGGCCGGCTACGCGGTTCTGGCGGCAAACGAAGCCGAGAAGGCCGCCAACATCACGCTGGTCGAGGTTCGGCCCTTCGGCCGATTCGGCCGGCTTTACCTGGGCGGCGAGGAGAGGGACATAATGGTGGGCAGCGAAGCCGCGCTGGCCGCCATCAATTCCGTTTCCGGCGTTGAAGCCAAATAGGGAGAAAGGTTAGTAAATCTCCAACTCGATGACGTTCAATATAGTTAAAGCAACCAAAACCGCAGATTCCCGCTCTGACGGGACCAAAAGGGTAAAAGGAGGTTTGTGATGGCCGAAGCTTTGGGAATGATTGAAACCAGAGGGTTCGCCTCGATGGTGGAGGCTTCCGACGCGATGGTCAAAGCCGCGAAGGTGGAGCTGGTCAGCTACGAGAAGATCGGGGGCGGTTACGTCACCGCCATCGTCCGGGGAGATGTTGCCGCCTGTAAGGCTTCCGTGGAAGCCGGTGCCCGGGGCGCGGAGAAGGTCGGCGAGCTGATCTCGGTCCACGTGATCCCGCGGCCGCACGTCAATATCGACCGCGTGCTTCCGCTGGGACGGAACCCGGAGGCCGAGAAAGGCAAGTAACCCCCTCACCCCGGCGATAATATGCTCTTAGCCAGAATCAGAGGCACCCTGGTCTCCAGCCACAAGGAATCCAGTCTCGAAGGGCTGAAATTCTTCGTCTGCGAGCAGCTCGACCTCCAGGGAAAGCCCCTGGGTAAATACCTGGTCGCCGCCGACGCGGTGGGCGCGGGCGTGGGCGAGGTGGTCCTTTACGTGACCGGGAGTTCGGGCCGTTATACCGCCGCGACCAAGGAACGTCCCTGCGACGCCACCATTATGGCCATCGTGGACACGCTCGAGGTTGACGGCCGGGTGGCCTACCAGAAGTTCGAAGAGGACCGGTAGCCCTCCCGGAGGTTTTCCGGGCGTCTTCCCGGCCGGGCCAAAGCGGAGGTCCGGCCGGTGGGGACCGGCGGGGAGCATAACCACACCTCCGCGTGAAAAAGCTCATGGACCTGACCGAGGAACAGATTCGATCCATCGTCCGCACCGTCGTCGGCCGCCTGACCCGGGAAGAAAATCCGGCCGGCGGAACCCCGAGCGATCTCCCGGAGGTAAAAGCCGGCGACGGGATCTTCGACTCCCTGGACGAGGCCGTCCGGCAGGCGGTCGAAGCCCAGCGAAAACTGATGGAGATCCCCCTGGCCGACCGCGACCGGATCGTCGAGGCGATGCGGGAGGCGGGAAGGAAAAACGCCGAGTACGTCTCGAAGATGGCGGTGCGCGAGACCGGGATGGGGAGGGTGGCCGACAAGATCACCAAGAACCTCCTGGTCTCGAACAAAACCCCGGGGCCGGAGGACCTCCAGCCGGGGGCCTGGACGGGCGACCACGGCTTCACCCTCACCGAGCGGGCGCCCTACGGCCTGATCGGGGCGGTCATCCCCTCCACCAACCCGACCTCCACCGTCATCTGCAACTCGATCGGAATGATCGCGGCCGGCAACGCCGTCATCTTCGCCCCCCACCCCGGCGCCAAGGTCTGTTCCCAGGTAATGATCCAGCTCCTCAACCGGGCGATCGTCGCCGCGGGCGGGCCGGCCAACCTGATCGCCGCCCTCCGGGAGCCGACCGTGGAGGCGGCCGGCGAGATGATGAAGCGCCGCGAGGTCCGGCTGCTGGTGGTCACCGGCGGCGGCGGAGTGGTCAAGGCGGCGATGGGCAGCGGCAAGAAGGTGATCGCGGCCGGGCCGGGGAACCCTCCGGTGGTGGTGGACGAGACCGCCGACCTGGAGCGGGCCGGACGGATGATCGTGGCCGGGGCGTCGTTCGACAATAACGTCGTCTGCGTCTGCGAAAAGGAGATCATCGCCGTCGAGAAGATCGCCGACCGGCTCAAGGCCGAGCTGGTAAAAAACGGCGCTTACGAACTCAGCCGCGAGCAGGTCGAAAAACTGGTCCCGATCATCATCTCCCAGATCCCCGGACCGGGCTGTCCCCACGGCGCGACCAACAAGAAGTTCGTCGGAAGATCGGCGAAGGTGATCCTCGAACAGATCGGGATCCAGGTCGGCGACGAGGTGAAGATCGCCCTGGCCGAGGTCGGGGCCGATCATCCCTTGGTCCTGGTCGAGCAGCTGATGCCGGTCATCCCCCTGGTCCGGGTTCCCGACGTGGACACCGCCATCGACCTGGCGATCAAGGTCGAACACGGCTTCCGCCACTCGATGTATATGTATTCCCGCAACGTCGAGAAGCTGAGCAAGATGGCCCGCGCCTGCGGGGCCTCGATCTTCGTGAAAAACGGGCCCTGCTACGCCGGGCTCGGCCAAGGCGGCCAGGGCTACACCTCGTTCTCCATCGCCACCCCCACCGGGGAAGGCCTGACCCGGCCGATTCATTTCACCCGGGAAAGACGCTGCGTCCTCGTCGATTACTTCCGGATCGTTTAAGACCTCCACCCGGCGGCCTTGAACGATAGCCGGCCCAAGGTCGGCCCCAGCAATCATTGAATCCGAAAGCATCCAATCCTTGATCGCCAAGAACGACAGCCTGGTGGAACGGGTCTGGCGCGCCGGGGTGGTCGGCGCCGGCGGAGCGGGTTTCCCGACCTGGAAGAAGATCGACGCCCGGGCCGAGATCGTCATCGTCAACGGCGCCGAGTGCGAACCCCTGCTCCGCAACGACCAGCAGTTGATGGCCTCCCGGGCCGCCGAGATCCTGCGCGGGCTGAAACTGGTGATGAAGGCCGTGGGGGCTAAAGAGGGGGTGGTCGCGCTCAAGGAAAAGTACCGCGCGGCGATCGGGGAATTATCCCGCCTGATCAAGCCCGCCGATGGCGTCCGGCTGCATCCGCTCAAAGGCGTTTACCCGGCCGGCGACGAGTTTGTCCTGGTCTACGAGGTCTGCCGGCGGGTGGTTCCCGCCGGAAAGATACCGCTGGCGGTGGGGGTCCTGGTGAGCAACCCGGAGACCTTTCTCAACATCGCGCGGGCGGAGAAGGGCGAAGCGGTGACCGGCCGTTTCCTGACGGTGACCGGCGCGGTAAAGCGGCCGAAGACCCTGCGGCTGCCGATCGGCACCCCTCTGAAAAGAGCGGTCGAGCTGGCCGGCGGCGCCACGGTCGAGGATCCGGCGCTGGTCGTCGGCGGGCCGATGATGGGAGAAGTAGCCTCCCACGACGGGGAGCCGGTCACCAAGACCACCTCCTCGATCATCGTCCTGCCCCGGGACCACAAGGTGGTGGTCCGGAAACAGCAGGCGCTCGATTTCGACCTCCGCAAAACTATGGAGATCTGCTGCCAGTGCGTCTACTGCACCCTGATCTGCCCCCGGAGCCTGCTGGGCCACGAGTTCAAACCGCACCTGGTGATGCGCTCCCTGGCGCTGGGGCTGCCCTATCCCCGCTCCCCCGGCCTGAGCTCGGCGGCGGCCTGCTGCGCCTGCGATCTCTGCGGCGTCTATTCCTGCCCGATGGAGCTGCCCATCGGCCGCCTCAACAAGAAGATCGCCGGCGAACTCGAGGACTGGAACTGGAAGAGAACCCCCCAGCCCGAGCGCCCGCGGCCGGCCCCGCTGCGGGAGTATTCGCTGGTGCCGGTGTCGAGGCTGACCAGCCGCCTCGAACTCAAGGATTACGATCTTCCCGCCCCGACCGATGACCACGACCACACCGTGGACAGGGTCTTCATCCCGCTGAAACAGCATATCGGCCGGCCGGCCGGGGCGGTGGTAAAGAGAAACCAGAAGGTGAAGCAGGGCGACCTGATCGGCGGGATGGAGCCGGGCGAGATGGGCGCCCGGGTCCACGCCTCCATATCCGGCACGGTGCGGGAGGTGACGGCGGAGATGGTGGTGATCGAGGCGGGGTGAAGTAAGACGGATTTCAGATTTCGGATTTCGGGTTCAGAGGTTTATAAATACTGGAGAATCATAATGGAACCAGCCGTAGGATTCGTTGAACTCAACAGCATCGCCGCCGGAATCTTCACCACCGACGCGATGGCCAAGAAATCCGGCGTGGAGGTGATCGATTCCAAGAGCGTCTGCCCGGGAAAATACACGATCCTGGTCACCGGCCCGGTCGGGGACGTCGAGGAGTCGCTCCAGGCGGGACTGGAAGGCGGCGCCGACGCGGTGACCGACCACCTCTTTCTTCCCAACGTCCACCCCCAGGTGGTGCCGGCGATCCTGGCCGCCACCCCGGCCGACGAGCTCAAGGCGGTGGGGGTGATCGAGACCTTCTCCATCCCCTCGGTGATCGTGGCCTCCGACGCGGCGGCCAAGGCCGCCGAGATCGACCTGCTGGAGGTGCGGCTGGCCAACGGCCTGGGGGGGAAGTGCTACGTGGTCCTCACCGGGGAGATCCCGGACGTGGAGGCGGCGATGGCCGCCGGGGTGGAAAAGGTTAAAAAAATCGGAGCCCTGGTCCGCGCGGTCACCATTCCCCGTCCCCACCCGGACCTGAGCAGATTCATATTATAAGTTTTCAGATTCCGGATTACTGTTCGCTGAACACGGGTTTATAAGATGGAACCGGAATACAAGCTGCGCAAGGAGATGGTGGAGATCGGCCGCCGGGCCTACGGGAAGAACCTGGTGGCCGGCGGCGACGGCAACCTGAGCGTCCGCTGCGGGCCCGGCCGCTTCCTGATCACCCCTTCCGGCTGCTGCCTGGGATTTATGAAGCCTTCCGACCTGGCGATGATCGATTCGTCCGGCCGGTCGCTCTCTCCCGTCCGCCCCACCTCCGAGTACC
>PUNC01000066.1 GCA_003551625.1 PVC group bacterium
CTCCACAATCTTGACCCCGCCCGCCACATTCACGAATACATCCTTATCCTGAAGACGCAATCCGGTTCTGCGCTCGAGAACGGCCAGATTCATCAGCACCCGGTTCAGATCCAGCCCGGTCGCGCGGCGGCGGGGAATGGCGAGGCTGGAGTGGGAGACCAGCGCCTGGATCTCGACCAGGATCGGCCGCTTGCCTTCCATACAGGGAACCACCACCGAACCCGGCAGATCGCGGTCGCGCTGGGACAGGAATATCTCGGATGGATTCTTCACCTCGCTCAATCCCCCCTCGGTCATCTGGAAGATGCCGATCTCGTCGGTGGGGCCGAAACGGTTCTTGACCGCCCGGAGGATCCGGTAGGCGTAGTTGCGGTCCCCCTCGAAGTAAAGAACGGTATCCACCATATGCTCCAGCACCCGCGGACCGGCGATCGCGCCGCTCTTGGTCACGTGACCCACCAAAAATACCGGCAGGCCGCGGGACTTGGCCATCACCAGAAGCCGGGCTCCGCATTCCCTCACCTGGGAGACGCTGCCCGGCGCCGAGAGCAGGTCCGGCTTGAAGACGGTCTGGATGGAGTCCACCACCAGCAGGTCGGGCTTGATCTCATCGACATAGGAGTTGATCAGTTCCAGATTGGTTTCGGCGGCCAGAAACAGCCTCTCCGAGGCGGTACCCAGCCGTTCCGCGCGGATCTTGGTCTGATGAACCGATTCCTCGCCGCTGACGTAGAGAACGGTCCCGCCCCCGCGGCTCAGGGCTTCGCTTACCTGGAGAAGAATGGTCGATTTCCCGATTCCCGGTTCTCCCCCGACCAGGATCAAGGAACCGGCCACCAGCCCGCCTCCGAGAATACGATCGAACTCCTCGATCCCGCAGCGGCGGCGGATGTCGTCCGAGGTCTCGATCTCGGTGACCGGCCGCGGTTTCTGCTTCTCCCAGACGGGATGGGGATGGTCGGACTTCCCACCTTCCACCGCTTCTTCCACCATCGAACTCCACTGGCCGCAGCCGGGACAGCGGCCCAGCCACTTGAGGGATTTAAATCCGCATTCCTGGCAGAAAAAAGCGGTCTTCATAAGAATATTTCCCGGGAATATGGCTTGGAATTATTCCCCGAAACACCATTCGCTAACGGGGCAAAATCGGTTAACTTCAATTCGATCACGGTAGCACAGCCGACGGCGGTAATCAACCGCGGCGGCGGACCGCCGCCTCCGCGGCCGCCAGCGTGCCCCGGGCCGCGTTTTTTACCGAAAATTCGGCCACCCGCCGGCGGGCGGCGGCGCCCATCGCTCGGGCGTCGGATCCTGAGGCGGCCGCCAGCAGCATCTTTTCGGCCAGGGCCGCGGTATCGCCGAAGGGGAAAACAAAACCCGTCTCTCCCTCCCGGACCAGGTCCAAGTGGCATCCGACCCGGTCGCTGACGATAGCCGGCAGGCCGCAGGCCATAGCTTCGTTGACCACCAGCCCCCAGGTCTCGTTGTAGTCGGAGGGAAGAACCAGGCAGTCGGCGGCGGCGTAGGCCCGGGTGATCTCGGTCTGGTTGAGGAAGCCGGCGAAGGTTACCGGAAGCCGCTTTTCGGCGGCGCGGGACCGGGCCTGTTCCAGCAGCCGGCCGGTCCCGGCCACCAGGAGGTGCACCGGGGGGGAGGTTCCGCTCGCGTCCGCGGAGGCGAAGGCCTCCAGGAGATCCCCGATCCTTTTTTTGGGGACGAGCTTTCCGGCGAAGAGGAAACAGAAGGCGTCCGGGGATATTCCCCAGTCCCGCCGAAGAGCCTCCCGCCGGGGTCTCTCCTTTTCCATCTGCCGCTGGAAACGTTCGTTGTCCACGAAATAACCGGTGAGAAATATCCTTTCCGGGCGCACCCCCCGGTCCAGGTAGAGCCGGCGGTTGGCGGTTCCGATCGCGAGAAACCCGGCGGGCGGGATAAAAATAATCCGGTGGAGAAGCTTTTTGAAGGCCGGGCGCCGGGGCAGGCAGTTGGACTCGCCGCGCAGCAGGCAGGGAATCCTGAGAAGCCGGCAGATTCCCATCGCCGCGAGCATATAGAAGCTGCCCCAGCCGCAGATCACCGCCGCGTCGGGGGAAAAACTCTTCAAGGCTTTAAACAGGGCCGCGGCGTCCCCGATTCCCGACCGGGACGGGAACGGAGAAGAAACCGGCCGGTTCAGGTTCTCCCAATCGTAGCCCCGGAGCAGGGGTATATCCCAAGTGAAGGGGATATCGAAGTCCCGGCCCTGGGATTCCGGGTCGGGAATATATTTAAAAAACACCCGCAGCTTCACCCCCGGGGACGAAGCCAGGGCCTGGAACCAGGGCGCCTGGTATTGGATCGGATGGCTGGTTACGATCGCGAGTTTCATTTCCCGTCCCCGGACAATACCGCCGCTTGCTCCTTTCGGGCCGAAGCGCCGCGGCGGAGCCTGACCGCCTGTAGGGCCAAAAACAATATTATCACCGCCCCGCAGAGAAAGTAGGGGGCGCGAAGCCCGCTCCAGCGGGCGGCGATCCCGCCGGCCAGGGGGCCGAAGGCGACCCCCATCCCCAGGATCGCCTCGTGGTAGCCGCTGGACCGGCCCTTCCCGGAGCGGCCGTGCAGGCTGTAGAAAAGGCTGGAGAAATAGGTCATCCCCGCGCAGGCTCCCAGTAAAAAGAAGCCGATTCCGAAAAGGGCGGTCCGGGCGGCGGTCGCCAGCAGACCCATTCCCGTCAGGGAGAGCAGCTGAAAGACGGCCAGCCACCGGTAATCGTAATGCCAGCGCCGCGTCCGGCTGAGAAAGACGAACATCGCCAGGTTGGCCAACCCGATCAGGGCCATAAGTAAACCCAGCCGCTGGGGGGAGATCGAGATCTCGACCGCCAACCTCGGGAAGAGGGCTTGCGAGGCCCCGATCGAAAACCAGCTGGAGAAGTTTGCCAGGTAGGCCAGTCCTAAAAACAATTCCGCCGCCGCCGAAGGAGGTTCCGCGGCCGTAGAAGCCGGCCCGGAAGGAGTCGCGGCCGCGGGCGCCTTCCGCCTCACCCGGATATGCAGAACGAGCATAATCGTCAGCACGACGGCGGCCAGCAGGTAAGGATAGCGGTAATCGACCGCGAAGAGAGTCCCCGCGGCAAAGGGGCCGAGCATAATCCCGGTGCTCCAGGAGATGTTATAAAACCCGATCCGCGCCTGCAAAACGTCCCCCTCATCGGATTCCCCCACCCATTTCATCATCGCCGGCCAGAAATGGCCCGCGCCGAGGCTGAAGAGCATCGACAGGGCGATCAGGTGCCAGAAGTCAACGACCAGAAAGATGGAGAGATAGACCGCCAGCAGAAAAGCGCAGCTGAAACGGATGACCCGGCGGCTGCCGAAACGGTCGGCGGCTCTTCCCGAGAAGAGACAGACCAGGGCGTAGAAACCGGCGCCCGCCATCCCCAGGACGCCGAGGGAGACCGTCCCCGCGTCGAAAACCTCGATGGCCGTCATCGGGAAACTGAAGATGACCATCCCGGTAATGAAGTTCATCAAAAACGCGAGAACGTAAATCATAGCCAGGGGAGTGGGATTCCGGGATCTTTACCGGAAAGCTGGACGGGGTTTGACCGGGACCGCCTGGGGGGATCGGAGACTCTTTTCGCGGCCTCGCCTCTTCCGGCTGCCGATGCCGGGGAAACCGGGCTAATCGGCGGTCGCCTTGAGATAACCCTCCAGGAACAGCGCGGCCTTTTCCAGGGCCTTGGCGCGGTGGCTGATCCGGTTCTTGATATCGGGAGAGAGTTCGGCGAAAGTTTTGTTGTAGTCGGCCGGGACAAACACCGGGTCGTAACCGAATCCCCCGCCCCCGCGGGGGTTGCGCACGATAACGCCGCGGCAGATCCCTTCGACGGTCTTCAGCACCCCCCGGGGAGTCGCGATCGATACCACGCACCGGAAAGCGGCACCGCGACGATCGTCCGGGACATCTTTGATCAGCTCAAGAACCCGCAGGGTTCGGTCGTGATCGCTGAGTCCGGGTCCGCCGAAACGCGCCGACTGGGGACCCGGCCGCCCCTCGAGCGCGTCGATCTCCAGCCCGGAGTCGTCGGCGATGGCCAAACGTCCGGAAGCCTTGGCGGCGGAGAGGGCCTTTTTGGCCGCGTTTCCTTCGTAGGTTTCCGCGTCCTCGACGACCTCCTCCTCGAGGGAAATGTCATCCAGGGAGAGCACCTGTATCGGAAGGTGGTCGAGAAGTGACCTCAACTCGTTGAGCTTGCCGGTATTGCGGCTGGCCAATACTAGTTCCATTTTTCGCTCCCCTGTTGGTCGCGCGTTACGGGGAATTAGGAGGATCCGGCTTCAGACGGAGAACCGAGCCCTCTCCGGCCCCGAAAGCTCCAAAGCCTTATTAAAACATACGCCCGAGAGGATTCGAACCTCTGGCCTCTGCCTCCGGAGGGCAGCGCTCTATCCAGCTGAGCTACGGGCGCGATAGTTGATTACCCAAAAAAGCTTTTATCGACTCTAAAACTTCCGAAATCGCATATCCAGTCTTAGGGATTCACGGATTTAGGCGACCGCAGGAAGACTAAATCCGATGAAGCCCTTAGATCCCGATGACTATCGGGACTGAGCTACGGGCGCGATAGTTGATTACCCAAAAAAGCTTTTATCGACTCTAAAACTTCCGAAATCGCATATCCAGTCTTAGGGATTCACGGATTTAGGCGACCGGAGGAAGACTAAATCCGATGAAGCCCTTAGATCCCGATGACTATCGGGACTGAGCTACGGGCGCGATAGCGCGATAGTCTATTATTACTAAAAAGCGTTTATCGACTCCAATCTTACAATAAACCACGCCGGGTGATTTTCTCAAGACGAAAATAATCTTCAACCGGCTCCCCGTCCGGCGCGCGGCTCAACCGGAAAGGCGGGGACGGCCTTCCTCCCTTCCGTTTTCGGTCCGACTCTTGAGCAGGCGGTTGTCGAAATACCACCGCGCGGTCAGCCGGCAGCCCTCGAGCAGGTCCACCTGGGGGTCGTATCCCAGTTCCCGGCGCGCCTTCTCGATGGAGAAAGCGCGGTTTACCGTAAAAAAATCCAGTCGCCGGCGATGAAGCGGAGGGTCGATCCGAAGCGGCCGGCAGACGGCTTCGCAGACGCGGGTGGCAAGCTTCAACGGACCCAGCGGAAGACGGCCGCGCGGGACGGGCCGTTCGAGCGCTCTGGCCACCACCGCCGCCAGTTCGTTGATCGTGGTGTAGCGGGGTCCGGCGAGGATATAGGTTTCGCCGACCGCGACGGGGTTCTCGCCGCAGAGAATGATCCCGTCCACCAGGTCGGACACGTAGGTCATATGATAAAAAACCTCCCCCGAGCCGAACATCCGGAACCGGCCTTCGTGAATCGCCTTGAAAAGTTTTAGAAAGCGGGTATCGCCCGGACCGTAGATGGCGGCGGGACGAAATATCGTCACGGGAAGGCCTTCTTCCGCGGCGGCGCGGGCCAGCAGCTCGCCTTCAAGCTTCGTCCGCTGGTAAACGTCGTGGGGGCGGAAGGGAGCGGTCTCGTCGGCCGGGATCTTTTCCAGATCGCCGTGGACGCCGACGGTGCTGCAATGAACCACCCGCTCGACGCCGTGCCGGCGGCCGGCGGCGATTACATTGCTTGTTCCCCCGACATTCACGTCGCGATAAACGCTGTCCTTTTCCTTCGCCGACCGGTACAACGCCGCGATATGGTAGAGCCGCGCGCATCCTTCCGCGGCGGCGCTCACGTCGTCCGGCCGGGTTAGGTCGCCCCGGACCGGCTCGATACCCGGCTCCCGGGCAAGCCACGCCGGCGGGTCCCGGCGCACGAGAACCCTCACCCGGTCTCCCTTCCGCGCCAGGGCGAGCGCGAGATGGCCGCCCAGGAATCCCGACGCTCCGGTAACCAATACTTTCATCAATCTCCCCTTTTCCCCTCCGCCGGCGGATATTCCACCTCAACCGGGTCGCCGGTCTTCACCCAGCCTTCCCCGGTCACCCGGGCGAAGATCCCTTCCCGGGGCATCACGCAATCGCCGGAAAGCTTTTTAATCTCGCAGCCGTCGTGGCATTCCTTTCCGATCCGGGTCACTTCCAGAACCGCGTCCCCGCCCACCCGGAGAATGGTCCCCAGCGGCAACGTCATCAGCTCCATCCCCTCCACGGTGATATTCTCCGCGAAGATCCCGGGGCCGAGAACCGGCGCCGACGCCGGCAGCCGTTCGCGCTGGCGGTTGACGCTTTCGACGGCCAGCAGGCTGACCTGCCGCGGGCCGGGACCGGCGTGGGCGTCTCCGTCGATCCCGTGATCGCGGCGCAGGAAAACCTTCTCCACCGGTTTCTTCCGCGTTCCCTTGGCGGAGCTGACGCAGACCGCCCGGACCCGACCGCCTTCAGCGCGGCTCGACTTCATCGGCGACCCACTTGAGGTAATCGGCGCCGCCCCCGGCGATCGGAAGGGCGATTATCTCGGGAACTTCATAGCTGTGAACTTCCCGGACCGCTTCGATCAGGGCGTCCAGGCGGGAAGGGACGGTCTTGGCGATCAGAAGCGTCTCGCCCGCTTCCTCGATCTTGTCTTCCCACCAGTAACGGGACCGGACGGGGCCGAGAATATTGACGCAGGCGGCCAGCCGTTCCGAAAGCAGTCGGCCGGCGATCCGGCCGGCCTCGTCATCGTCGGCGGCGGTGATGAACACCGCCAGCGTTCCGGCTTTGGTTTCATTCATCGGTCATTCACTCCGACGGATTAGAGTTTGAAGAGATTACCCTGAATCTATGTTGATTACGGATTACTGATCACGGGCCTTTTCCCCCCGGCATTCAAGCGTCCGGAGCCGGTTGATCGCGGCGGAGATCTCGAAACGCCGGGGGCGGGCGTAGTCCCCCCGGAGATAATCGCCGACGCAGTCCAGCCCCTCCCGGTCAAGGTCCGCCTCCGCCAGATCCAACAGCTCCGCCAGGCTCCTCTCCCCGTCCACGTATTTCTTCAGCAGATAGAGAATGATGTCGGCGACCGCGCGGGTCTGGCTGATATCGACCAGTTGCTCGACCTGGGAAAGGTCGATATACCCGGTCCCGAACAGGATTCCCCCGCGGCCCTTGACGGCGGCGTAGGCGGCCCGCTTCCCCTTCCGGGGGTCGAAACCCGAGGCGAGCGGAACGCGGGCTTTGACCGAACCGAAACGCTCCCCGCCTTCCGCCCGGCGGTGGGTGGTAAAACTCCGGGCGATCCCGCCGGCGTCTTCGGTCCGGTCCCTTGGCCGGTATTCGTCCATCATAATCACCCGGTCGGCCACGTCGAAATAATCGCCGCTGCCGCCCATCACCAGGATGGTCGAGACCCCGAGATCCTGCCGGAGCTGGCGCACCTTGTCGATAAACGGGGTGATCGGCTCCTTGTCCTTGCTCACCAGCGCCTGCATCCTCTCGTCTCGGATCATAAAGTTGGTGGCCGAAGTATCCTCGTCCAGCAGCAGCAGTTTCGCCCCCGCTTCCAGGGCCTCCATAATGTTGGCCGCCTGGGAGGTGGAGCCGCTGGCGTCCTGGGTGGAAAAATTTTTCGTGTCCATTCCCAGCGGAAGATTCTTGATGAAAGGGCTGATATCGACTCCGGCGATCGGCCGGCCGTCCTCGGCCCGGATTTTGACGGCATCGGCCCGGGAGACCGCCAGCTCCCGTCCGTCTCCCGGGATGTGGTTGTAGACCCCTTTTTCCAGGGCGTCGAGCAGGGTGGATTTCCCGTGGTAGCCGCCGCCGACGATCAGCGTTACGCCGGCCGGAATCCCCATTCCCCGGACCTTTCCGCGGTTGGGGCAGTCGAATTCGACGGCCAGTTCCGGGGGGGCGGCGAACTTTACGGCCTTCTCTTCCGGCAGGGGCCGGTCGTCGACGCCGCTGCGGCGGGGAAGCACGCTGCCGTCGGCGACGACGGCGACCAATCCCTTCTCCTCCAGACCGTTGCGGATCGTTTCGGCGTCTTCGCTCGACTCCACGAACTTTTTCAGCAGATCCGCGTCCAGCCTCCGGTAAAAAAGCGTGCCGGCGACCAGTTGGGGGATGATCTCCAGGAAAAGCTCGAGGGCGGCCCGGCCCATAATCGTCCTCCCGCGGGCGGGAAGCCCGACTACGAAGCGGGCTTCGACGAACCGGTCGTTGACCACCATCGCCGAACGGCTGATCACCTCCTGCGAGGGTCGGTCGATCGCCAGCAGGCCGCTATGGCCGGTGCCCTTTCCGCGTACTGAAACCTGTTGGGCGCGGCGGTAGAAATGGCGGACCAGGCAATCTTCCAGGGCGATCCGGCGGACGGGGCCGGAATAAAGCGGCTCCGGAAAACCCGCGCGCGACTGATCCACCCGGACGGCCACCTGGCTGGGAGGAGCAAAGGGGTCGGGCTGGACGTAATCGACGTTAAGCCGGAAATCGCCGTAATCATACCAGCCCTTGAGATCCCGGTAGAAACCGTAAGGCCGGCCGTCGATCCTTTTCAGGACGCTTTTTAGTTTTTCGATGTCTTGCATACTTTAGTCAAACCATATCCGGGTTAATCCGAATCCGCCGGTTTGGCGGCTTTCCCGGCATCCTTGGCGGCCGGCTTTTCCGAAGCCCCGGCGGCCGGCCCTTTCTCCTTCTTGGCCCCCTCCAGATAGGAGGGGCTGCGGTAGTCGGTGGCGTAGAAGCCGGAACCCTTGAAGATGATGCCCGCGCCGGTTCCCAGCAGCCGCTTGAGCTTGCCCCGGCAGCGGGGGCATTTTTTCAGCTTGGGCGCCGAAATGCTTTGAAAAACCTCGAAAATATTCCCGCAGGACTGGCATTCGTAATCGTATGTCGGCATTGCTCTCTGCTCCTTCCCGGATTTTCAACTTAATCACTCATCTTAACTCAAACCTTTCCCCTGTCAAGATAACGAACCTTGAGCCTTCCCTATATATCAAAAGAGAATTATGGGCCATTATATTTTCCTCTCCCCCTTGAGGGGGAGAGGATTAAGGTGAGGGGGTGGATATTGCGAACCCTCACCCGGACTCCCTCCTTAGGAGTGGAGAAGGGGTAATCTTGGCAAGACTTTCTCAATTGGAGAGAAATCCTCAGCGAGCTTGAAGCGTCCGCGCGCTTCTGATAACTTATGACCCGATAACCTCCAGGCAAGGAACCGGATGAACGAGACCGGATTTCATAAATACCTGAAAGCGAAAAGAATCCTGGTGGAAAAGCGGATCCGCCGCTGTCTTCCCCCGGCGACCCGCCAGCCGGCGATCCTCCACCGGGCGATGCGCTACAGCGTTCTGGCGCCCGCCAAGAGAATCCGGCCCATCCTCTGCCTGGCGGCCTGCTCCGCCTGCGGCGGCAGGGAGGAAGACGCCCTCGACACCGCCTGCGCGATCGAACTGATCCACACCTATTCTCTCATCCACGATGACCTGCCCAGTATGGACGATGACGATTACCGCCGGGGCCGCCCCACCCTGCACAAGCGGTTCGGAGAAGCGGTCGCCATCCTGGCCGGAGACGCCCTCCTCACCCTCGCCTTCGCCCTGCCGGCGGCGGATCCGGCCCTGAAAGATAAGCAGGCCCGGGCGGTGACCGCCGCGATGGCCGAAGCGGCCGGATGGAGCGGGATGGTGGGAGGACAGGTCAAAGATCTGCTCGCGGAAGGCAAGACCGTTGGACGCGCGGAACTCGAGTCCATTCACGCCCGAAAAACCGGCGCGATCATCACCGCTTCCCTGCTCTGCGGCGGAATCGTCGCCGGCGCCGGACCCGCGAAGCTCGAAATTTTAGCCGGCTACGGCAAGGCCGTCGGGCTGGCCTTCCAGGTCCGCGACGATATCCTGGACGTCATCGGGGAAACAAAGCGGATGGGCAAGGCCGCCGGGAGGGACAAAAAATCCGGCAAGGCCGCCTTCCCCGCCCTCTTCGGCCTGGAGGCCTCCCGGCGGCGGCTGAAGACGTTGACCGACAGAGCGTTGAAGGCCGTCTCCCCCCTGGGCGCGCGCGCCGAACCGTTTGTCCGCCTGGCCGAATTCCTGGCCGGACGGGAGACCTGAGCTGTTTCTCTTCCTTAGCCCTTTCCCGCGAGATTGGCCGGCTTCCTGTTTAATTCGGGATGTGAACCTGGTTTTCCCGTGAAATTTGCGCCGGGCCGGAGTAGATGATAAATTTGTATAAAGTTCGCGGGAACCATCCGCGGGCTCAACCGTTAATCCAGTACACCTGTTAATAAGGAGGTTACGATGAGAATAATCGCTTTGTTGGTCGCCCTCTTCGCCCTGCCGGCACTGATGGTCCTGGCCGCCGGTCATACTGAACCCGCGACCGATCTGTCGGGAAAGGCGGTGGCGATCCTGATCACCGAGGGGTTCCACGACGGCGAGACCATCGTTCCCCGGGACTACCTTCTGGAGCGGGGGGCGGCGGTGACCGTGATCGGACCTGAAACGGGCACGGTCACTGCTTACAACAGCGACGTCACCGTGGAGATCGAGAAGTCTGTCGGAGAGGTGTCGGCGGCCGAGTTCGACGCCCTGGTCATACCGGGGGGCCGGGCTCCGGCGGCGCTGCGGGAGATCCCGGAAGTGGTGGAGCTGGTAGCCTCTTTCGCCCGGAAGGACAAGGTGATCGCCGCCATCTGTCACGGACCCCAGGTGATGATCACCGCCGGTCTGCTGGAAGGGAAGCAGGCCACCGGAGTCGGGGGGATCAAGGATGAACTGCTCGAGTGCGGGGCGGACTTTCAGGATGTCCCGGTAATCCGCGACGGGAACCTGATCACCTCCCGGGTGCCGGGCGACCTGCCGGAATTTAACCGGACGATCGCCGAGGCCCTGATCGAAGTTGAGCCCAAAGCGGAAGACGCCCCCGAGAAGAAACCCGCCCATCGGCACGACGGCTGCTGAAAACGCCCGAACCGGGACCAGGGCAGACAATTACCCGGGGCAACCTTATGCAACAAATTCTTCCTAGAAGAATTTGTTGCATAACGGCAGCTCGAAATTGGCGAAAATGGCTGGCCGCTCTTATGAAACTTTTTTACCAGGTAGAAAAGTTTCATTATGGGACGAGGGGAAAGGCGGAGAGAACGAATGTCTGGTGTTCTAAGGCGACTCCGCTATACTTTGTCTTATACTTAGAAATTAAGCATACCTTATCGCATAGATAAGTACAGCTTCTTCTCCATAAGTAATTACATACCACCCCATTGAGTTCCTTAGTGACCCTACCATGTATACATCGGCAACAATGCCAGATAATTTATTGTGGAATGAAATGATATGCATATTAACAAGTTGCGATACCTCTCGAATACATAAGTAATAATGCAACTATAAATGAAACGCCTAAATATAACTTCTCCAGTGAAGTTTAGATGAAGTATTGCAAATAACATAGATACAACTATAATGCTTACTGCTCTTTTGTTGTTACGCATTCGCATCACTTGATATAACATTCCTCTAAATAACAGCTCCTCCTCTATTGGGACAAGAATCACAGATGATACACCTATGATAGATGTAGGGATCGATATTAAAGACAGTATTATGGCCGGAATGCTTATTTTATTTATAAGGTGCGTATATGCTGCTGATTGAGTTATATGTCCCATTAGCACAAATACCACAACCCCAAGTGGTATCCCTGCTATAGCATAAATAATTGCCTTTTCGCGTACAATCCCAAGCTCACGTACAGCCTGCTTCCTTATTATTATCAATCCTCCCATTATAACCATCATTACAACAGAGACGATAAGCACGAATATATACGGGTTTGACTCGATGGCCCCGCGAAAACTAATTGCTATACCTATAATTATAGCTACTTCAATTATGAATACTACCACAACGTCCTTTAGACTTATATTAATTCTGACTGAGTTCATTGATCGTTATTCCGGTCGTATATTAAGTCGTCTATAACCTCTCCTACTTTGTCCATAATACTCGTTACTGCCATAAAACAATCTATTTTACGGTTAGTTTTCTCGTCCATAGCTGGCACATGTATATGCCCTGGCGGCATAGCATCTCTATAATCCTGAAAAGCTCGATAACTTGACATATAGGCTCCCCAAGTTGGCGAGACGGCATAAGCAATCCACTGCTCTGCAATGTCTCCTTGTTCGAATACAAACCATAAACCATGATAAATACCCGTTCCAGCATATTCAAATCCATCACCCAACCAACCTATGTATGGATCCAATGCTCCGGTAAAGGCCCGATCAAATACATAATATTCATCGCGTTTCCAGGTAGCATTATAGCTGTCACTTCCTAGAGTCTCCGCCTGTGGCCCATCCTGTGCTCCATTGTTCGGATCACCGGTCTCGTCCTCCCCCACATTCTCAGCACTATCACCCTGATTCTCCGTGCAGGTCTGGTCCGGTTGGCCGGCATTTTCAGGCGCTTTGATTCCTGTCGTTTCCTCTATCGAGTCGTTCTCGGGTCCGGCTAAAGTTCTTTCCGGTTCCAACCCCAGCGGATCGATGAGGTTGACCGGGTTGTTATAGCAGTAAACATACCGGTTGAGCTTGTGGGGCTGGAGGCCGTCGATGTGTTCCCTTAAAAAGCGGTGGAACTGGGAGTATACGCCCGAGAAATACGAGATCGTCGGATCATCGGGCCCACCGGTCAGGGGATCGGGTGAGATGAACCTGCCGATCTCGGGACAGTAGAACCTCGCCCGGTTGAACTGCAGGCCGATCTCGTCTTCCCACTCGCGGGAGGTGAACTTATACGGGTTGTCCTGATCGTCTCCCGAAGCCGTGAGAATCCTCCCCCAGGCGTCGTAGCTGTAGGCGGCCGTCTGGTTCTGCCACTGGTCTGTCAAAGAGCATAAAACCGCCTACGGTGGCGGTTTTATGTTTAATCCCGTTTTACGTTATCATGTTCAAAGGTATTTAAATTTGACGCGTTAGCTCAACCAGCAATAATTACAGGTTTAATAACTTGAGCCCTTTCTCGGTTGTACGAAAGAAGAATTCTCCGCCTGTCTCAGGATAAGATGTAAACTCGCTAGCCGCATTATTCTCAATATGCGACTGGAGATCTCGCTTTTTTAACTCGGCTAATGGATTGTATGGATCACCGGAAATTCCAGAGTGGTAGGACGCCTTTATAAGGCCATTGTTAAAAAGTTCTAATATAGGTTTGACAATCTCCTGAGCATCATTAACAACTCTTTCTGATAAAGCTGATGATAACAATAGATGAAACGGCTCGCTATCATATGCTGCATATTCCAATATATATAAACGTGGCTTATCCATTTATTCTTTCCAATCTTCTGGTTCTTTGTAGTGAGGATGACGTCTTGGAGTTTTTCCTTCTCTTACTAAATTATGTCTCTCTAAAGTTTCTCCGGTTTCTCTATTTCTCCACAACTCCCTTATGCTGTGACCATCTCTTCGAGGCCCTGAATCCGGTCTCTCACCAACTTTTTCCCAATTGCTAGGGTTTTCGGTAATGTCTCGAATCTTTTCGCTAGTACTTCTTCTTGATACAGTTGCTTCATCTTTTTCTTCCGCCTGAGCACCTTCAGGCGCACCATTAGTACCTGAAGAAGGGGTTGACTCGTCCCCACTTAATGCATCAGCAGCTTCTATAGCCGCTATGACGGCAAGAGCACCTTTCAATGCTCTATTGTGATTACCAGACTGTGCTCCGTCGACAAATTCTCTGGCACCTTCAACCGCTCTATTAAAATTGGCAATATCCGGAGCAGCAGTCTCAATAAGCAGATCAATACCCCTATTGAGAATCTCCGTCTGCCGATTCTCTTTTTCGGCTTGCTCGGGGGAGACTAATCTGTGTTGATCGAATTGAACTCTTAAATCAGCCGCACCGCCGAAAGAATCACCTTGAAGCCGTCTGGATAGAGCGTCCAGAGAATGCCAGGCTCGTTCTAAGATATTGCCCGTTTGTCTTCGTTCTTCTTCAAGACCCAAGGGATCGGTGTAATTGACGGGATTATTACTTACATACAAATACCGGTTGATTTTCTTCCAGGGTTCAAGGGATGCATAATATTCAATAACCACTTTCGTAAAGAGAGAGTAAATATCATTCCTGTAGCTGATCGTGGGATCATCGGGCCCCCCGGTCAGGGGATCGGGTGAGATGAACCTGCCGATCTCGGGGCAGTAGAACCGGGCGCGGTTGAA
>PUNC01000153.1 GCA_003551625.1 PVC group bacterium
AACAGGGGTTTAAACTTACTCCAGCAGCAGAAAAGATACTACTAGACAGGAATGTAGACAGAGATGAAGACGGAGAACCAACTGAAACAATAGATGAAATGTACCGTAGAATGGCTCGGTTTGCTGCATCAGTAGAAGAAGAGGAAGATTACTGGACAGAAAAATTCTACGAGGCAATATCAAACCATGACTTCAGTCCAAACAGTCCGTACTGGATGAACGCAGGAACAGATAATAAAATTGGCTATCTCTCAGCCTGTAATGTCCTTCCAGTAGAAGATAGTATGGAGGATATTTTTCAGGCAGTTAAAGAGCTAGCCATTGTCAATAAAGCTGGAGCTGGTACAGGGTTCTCATTCTCTGATCTAAGACCAAAAGGAGACATTGTAGGTTCTACTGGAAAGTTCTCATCTGGTCCTGTAAGTTTCATGAGAGTTTTTGACGCAGCAGTAGGAACAGTTAAGCAAGGAGGTAGACGAAGAGGAGCCTGTATGGGTGTCCTATCTGTCCACCACCCAGACATTCTGGAATTTATTGATTGTAAGGCAGAACTAAACGATAAAAATACTAAAATATACGAGTCAATATGTCAGGTGATAACTGATAGCAGGACACGAGAGAATATCAAAAGACAGATGCTAGACACCCAGCTTTCAAATTTCAACATAAGTGTAGGTGTTACGGATGAGTTTATGACGGATCTTGAAGACGAAGAAGAATATGAACTCATCAACCCAAGAGACGGTCAAGTTTGGGATGTAGTTGAAGCTCAGTTGGTGTGGGATCAAATTATAGAAAATGCCCATAAAAATGGAGAGCCAGGGGTTGTCTTCCTAGATACCATAAACAGTACTCATCCTTTAAATGAAGAGATAACTGGTGTTAATGTTTGCTGGACAGGAGACACGAAAGTATGGACTATCAACGGCCCTAGAGAAATACAATCGCTTGTGGGAGAAACTGTCCCTGTTCTAAGCGAAGATGATGAGGGCAAGCTCGTCTACAAGACAATGTACAACGTCAGGAAAACACAAGAGGACGCAGAAATCATTAAAGTTCACTTAGACTCTGGAGCAGTCTTGAAATTAACGCCTGACCATAACCTCTATTTGCTAGACAGAGAAAAGGTTAAAGCCAAAGACTTAGAGATAGGAGATAGACTGGCAAGTGTCTATAGGCATAAAGCTAACTCAGACGGATACAGAAGGCTGTATAATTATGAAGAGAGTGTAATGGAGCATTGGGTTAATGGTGAATGGAAGTATGGAAGACGGCCTAATTATCCAGAAGAATGTTGCCACCACACAGACGGGGACAAAAAGAATAACAGCTTAGACAATATCATATACCAAAATCTAACAGACCACGCAAGTGAGAAGCTGGAAGGCGATAAAAACCCTATGTATGGTGTGTGGGACGAAAGGAACCCACTTTATGATATTGATACTGAGGGAAGAGACAATGGACGATGGAGGGATGACATTAGCACAGAGGAAATAAAAGAATTAAGAGAGGACGGACTTTCGTACACGCAAATAGCAGAAGAAGTAGGTTGCTCTAAATATACAGTACAAGATAGGTTGGGTTTGGTAAAACGGAATCATAGAGTAGTAGAAATCGAGAAGTGTGAAGAAACTTATGATGTCTATAATGCTACAGTTGAAGATACACATAGATACTTTGTCCAGACGGAAGAAAACGGCGGTGTCCTCTCTGCAAATTGCGGGGAACAACCCTTACTCCCCTACGAAAGTTGCACACTAGGTGCTGTCAACCTCGCTCATATGGTCAGTGAAGATGACTTTGACGGGGAGAAGCTCAAGAATACAGTAGAACTAGCAGTACGCTTCTTAGACAACACTATTGATCTCAATGAGTATCCTCTACCTGAACTTGAACAGAAAGCCAAAGAGACCAGGAAGATAGGTGTGGGGGTCATGGGTTGGCATGAGGCACTTATCAAACTAGGCATAAAATATGACACTCAGGAAGCTTGCGAGCTAGGTGCTGAAATTGCTGAGTTCATTAACTGTACCGCTATCGGCGAGTCTATAAATCTAGTAAGCTATGAAGGAAGATCCCCTTTTCCTGCATATGACAACTCAAATATTGAAGTTCCAAGGAGAAATGCAGTACTAACTACCTGTGCCCCTACTGGTACACGTGCGATGGTAGCTAACACTTCGGGTGGTATTGAGCCTTTCTACAATCCAATGGGCTATACTCACACAGATGGTGAAGGTAACGTCACGATGCATCAGGATGACTTTGTGGACAGTGCTGATCCTGAAGTTTTGGTTGGAGCTATGGATATTAACCCAGAATGGCACGTAAAAATGCAAGCAGCGTGGCAAGGTTCCGTAGGGTCTGCTGTCAGTAAAACTGTCAATATGCCTAATGAAGCTACGATAGATGATGTAGACAGGGTATACAGGTTGGCTTACAAGAAAGGGTGTAAAGGTATAACAGTATATAGAGACGGGTCTAAGACTTCTCAAGTGTTAGAGACTGGATCGAGTATCCAACAAACTAAAGATGAATCACCAGGAGTACGTCATAAGTTGAATACCGGTTGTGGTACTCTCTACTCAATGATATTTGAGGATGAAGAGAAGATAACAGAGATTTTCCTCAACCAGTCAAATGGTGGATGTGAGTGCAATACAGAGGCAGTAGGTAGACTATCTAGTCTTGCTCTAAGAGGTGGGATAAGTGTAGACAAGGTAATAGACCAACTAGTGTCAGTCGGTTCATGTCCAGCATATTCAGCCGCTCGTGCAGGAGGAAAAGACGTGTCACCAGGAGGGTCATGTCCGCACGCTGTAGAATTGAAACTTCAAGAAGCAGCAGAGAATAAAGAAGACGTAAAAATAAAGCAGAATGTCTGCCCAGAATGTGGAGAGGAACTAAGAATGAGTGAAGGATGCCAAACTTGCAGAGCTTGCGGCTGGTCACAATGTGGATAGGAGGTGAGTGTTAATTAAGAATGAGGTAAAAGAACTCTTAGACGGAATAGAGAGGGAAACAGAGAGCCTATGGAATTTCATGTGCAGTTCAGACTATTTCACTGCACCAGCTAGTACTAGGTTCCACGCAGCATATGAGGGTGGTCTAGTCAAACATTCATTAACCGTAGTAGACCTCTTGGTAGACA
>PUNC01000132.1 GCA_003551625.1 PVC group bacterium
GACAGCGCCGCGCGGGCCAACTGGCCGAACTCCTTGAAAGACCGCACCCGGGCCAGGCGCTTTCCGATATAGGCCGGCCGGTAATAAAAAGCCCGGAAGAAACGCCGCTGCCAGGCGTCCAGCTCGTCCGGCGTGAAATCGGAACCGATCCCCGGCAGGTCCGAAAGCGCCTCCGTCCTCCCCAGGGTATATTCCCGCCAGTAATCCACGCCCGTCCGCTCGACCAGCTCCCGGTAAAGCCGGGAGGGGGGCTGGGGGACCATCTTGTTGACCTGGATGAAGTCGCAGTCGAGTTCGATGGCGAAGCGGATGGTCTTCTCCACCCCTTCCCGGGTCTCGCCCGGAAAGCCGATGATGAAAAAGCCCAGGGTGGTTATTCCCTCTTCCTTGGTCCAGCGGACCGCCCGGCGGATCGTCTCCAGGGGGATTGCCCGCTTCACTCTTTTTAGCGTCTCCTCGTCACCAGATTCGATTCCGTAGTTAATCTTGGTCAACCCCGCCCGTTTCATCATTCTCAGAACCTCGCGATCGGCCAGGTCCGGGCGGGCGCGGATCGACCATTTCACCTTGATCCCCCGGGAAAGGACCAGCTCGCACAGCTCCAGAACCCGCTCCCGGTCGATGGTGAAGGTCTCGTCCTGGAAGAGGATCTCCCGGATGCCGAAGCGGCTGACGCACTCCCCGATCTCGGCGGCGGTGTGTTCCGGAGAGCGGGCCTGGTATCTCCCCGGCGGAACGTCGCAGTAGGCGCAGCCGAAGGGACAGCCGAGGGCCGAGAGCATCACCGTGATCGGCCACTCCTGGGTCATCACCGTGGTGTAGCGGTCGTTGGGAAGAAGATGGCGGGCGGGGTAAGGCACGTCCTCCAGGGAAAGACCGGAATCGGGACGGGGAGGGGCGGCGAAATAGACGCCTTTGCGGCGGCAGCAAACACCCGACACTTCCGCGGCGTCGCGGCCGGAAGACAGCGCCTCCAGGAGCTCCGGCAGAGTATGCCAGCCCTCCCCGATCACCCCGTAATCGATCACCTCGTGGGAGAGGACTTCCTCCGGGTAAAGGCTCATCTGGAGACCGCCGACGATAGAGGGAAGGCCAGTCCTTTCCTTTATCCCTTTCACCCAGGACAGATGATTGAGGAAATTCTGGGTGTAGAGGTTATAACAGACCGCCGTGGGTTCGAACTCCTTGACCCGGGCGGCGGTCTCGTCGATACTCCAGCCCAGGGCGAAGGCGTCCAGAATCCGAACCTCGAAACCGAGCTTCTCCAACCAGGCCGCCAGGTAGGCGATCGAGGTGTTGGGCAGGACGTAGGCGCTCTCCGAATATTGCTTGGCCACCCGTTTGGTGTAGATCTGCTCGGTGACCGTCTGCCGGGGATTGACGAAGAGAACCCGCTTTCCTGGCGATCGCATAATCAAACCTGACAATAAACGTTATCGGTTAGGGGGAAAGTTTGCCTTACAGTGATGGCCGTCCTATAATAAACCTATTGTCGTCTGATTTTTCGCGGGAATCAACGGACGGTTATCGTTCGATAAATGTTATCAGCGAAAGAATAACACAATATTTCCCCGGTTTGACAGCAAAACGGACCTGAGCGCGGCCGGCTTTTAATGAAGAAACATCTATTTCCCATATTGGCGTTGAGCGCGGCGGTATTCTTCCTGACCCTGCCCGCGGTTCATTACGGCTACCTGCTTGAAGATTACAAATATCTCCGGTCCTATTCTTTACCCGAGATCCTCCAGGGTTTTTATTCCCACTGGGAACCGAGCCTGGTTGAGAGCAAAGGTTACCGCCCGCTTCATTCCGTTCATTACGCGGCATTCCATTTCTTGATCGGCGCCGACCCGGTAAGAAATCACGTGCTGCAAACAGTCCTGCTGGCGATCGCCGCGCTGTTGATCTACCTGTTCACGTGGCGTTGCACCAACAACCGCTCCGCCGCCTTCTGGACCGCCTTGATATACAATTGCCTGGGAAGCAACGCCTGGCAGGCCTCCTGGATCAACCACCGGCATCATATTCTCCAGGCGCAACTGGTAATCCTGTCGCTTCTTGCTTTCGGACGATTCCTGGATCGGGGAAGAAACACAGCCTGGTTTCTCTCGTTCCTGTTCTTCCTCATCGCCTTCCTCTTCAAGGAGGAAGTGGCCACCTTCCCCCTGGTCCTGGCGGTGTTCGCCGTGGTGATCAAAGGAAAGAGATTAAAACAGCTTCTCCGGCCGCTCTTGCCGTTCTTTCTGCTGACGGTTTTCCTGGTGTTGATGCGTTCCGTGGCGATCGAGTCCCTTCCCAAAGACCACGACTTTCCGCCTCCGATTCCCCTTACCGCGGAATCGCTCCTGAACGAATACGGCCGCTCCCTCTTCTCCACCCTGGTCCAGACCTACGGAGTCCACGATCCGGAGAACTGGGAATTCCCGATGTATGGCAGCGGATTAAAGATCGCTCGTGACTATATCGGATTTTTCGCGCTGCTGGGGTTCCTGGCAATCGGGGGGGTCTTTTTCTTGCGTCAAGGCAGCCCCGAGGAAAAGAAAACCATCGTTTTCGGCCTGGCGCTCCTGCTGTTCGTCACCGTAATCGTAGCCGGCTGGTATCGTAACAACCGCTTGCATATCAGCTCCATCGGCGTCGCCTTGATGCTGGGGCCTATCGTTTCCTCTTCTTTTCAAGCCATATGGCTGAACCGACGGAGAATCATTCGTTGCGCGGCCGCAACCCTGGCCGTTCTTTTCTTTCTGACCTTCCTGGCTTCCAATCTGGCGTCGTTCTTCGAGATCCAGCACGCGCTGCGGCCGGACGGAACTCTTTCCTTGCTCTGGGATACCTGGGTTTATGAAGAATACCTTACCTGGATGAAACCGGAACAGATGGAAATATTCAGGGACAAACTGCTACGCTCGAGCCGGACGGAATGGGCGGCGCAGGTTACGCGGCTTTTGGAGTTGTTTAGAGACGGAAAGATAAGTCCGACTACTTAAAGGCTTTCGGAATCGGCTTCGGGCGAAATCCCGGTATTATGAGAAAAAAATACCTTAGAGTCTTCCAGGACAATCTGCGACGGCGAGGGCCGGCCTGGGTGACGCGGCAGGGATCGCGGTATTGCCGAATCCTGCTTTCGGCGGCGCGGAAACGCGCGTTTACCGGTCCGATCTCCGCGGTGATTATGCCCACCTACCGTTGCAATCACGGTTGCGTGATGTGCGACTTCCCCTCCCGCCACCTGGCGGAAAAAAAGGAGATGAGCACCTCGGAGATAAAAAGCTTGTTGGACGAGCTGGCCGCGCTGCCGTCCGCAGGCGTCTCTTTTTACGGGGGAGAACCTCTTGTCAGACCGGATATCATCGAGCTGATGGAGCACGCGCGCCGAACAGGGATGCTGGTTCATCTGGCCACCAACGGATTCCTGATTGACCGGAAGATGGCCGAGCGGATTGTGCGTGCCGGCACGGACGCGGTTTCGGTTTCACTGGACGGGGCCACGCCGGAGGTTCACGACCGGCAACGGGGAGTCGCCGGCGCGTTCACCCGGGCGGTAAACGCGATCCGCTACCTGGCCGAAAGCAAAAAAACATCGTCCGCCGAAGTCCGTATCATCGCCACCACCATCCTGACTCCGGCCAATATGGGGGAAGTTCGACAAATGGTTGAGCTGGGAAGATCCTTGGGCGCCGACAGTCATACTCTGTATGAAGCCCAACCCCTGATATCGTTACCGAACAGATTGAATATCGAAGAGATCGATACGCTTAAACGGACCAATCGTCTGATCGGTCGTCTCAAAAATGAATATCCGGACTATATCGACAACTCATCCCAATACATCAGAATTGTCGACAGAATGTTGGCGGGCGAAACTGTCCGGCTGAAGTGTTTTGCTCCCTACACAGATCTTTTCATTGACCCATACGGCAACCTGTACCCCTGCAATCACCTGTTGGGAATGGCTATGCCCCAGGGCCGATACCGGACCGGACGCCTGAAAGAAATATGGTATTCCGACGAATACCAAAAGACGCGGGATCGACTGGCCGATTGTGCCGATTGCGATTATATGTGTCATCGCGAACTCAGCCTGCTGTTCAATCGTCTCTGGCCGTCGGGGAAAAGACCGATCTTTTCCGCTTTTCGGCGACCATAAGCGTCAGAAGATCGCTCTGAAATGAAACTCGGCCTGATATCCCCCTATCCCGACTTCAGAACCTACGGTATCCGCAGCCTTTCCACGTATCTCAGAAAGCGCGGCCACCAGGCTTCAACGTTCTACCTAATGCGGCCTTATTCCGTTCCTTACCCGGACTCCGTTCTCGAGCGTTTGACCGAACTGATCAAAGATTGCGATCTGGTCGGCATATCCGTGATGTCGAATTACTATATGAACGCCGCCCAGATAACAAAGAAGATAAAAAGCAAGCTTAACGTCCCCGTGGTATGGGGCGGGGTTCATTCCACCGTTATGCCCCGGGAAAGCCTTGAACACGCCGATATCGCGGTAATCGGCGAAGGCGAAGAAACGACCCTGGAAATATTGGAAAAGATTCGGCGCGGCGAACCCCCGGTGGATGTTGCCGGAACTTTCGTTCGACGCGGCGGAAGAGTTATTGAAAACCCGCCTCGGCCCTTGATTCCGCCCGGGGACCTTCCGGTCATCGATAATGATTACTCTTCGGATTACGTCATCTGGAAAGGTCGCGACATTCTCCCCATCGACGGAAATATCCTCCGAAAATGCCTGACCCGGGATTATATGACACTGACCTCGTTCGGATGTCCCTTCAGCTGCGCTTACTGCATCAACAATCGCTTGAACAGGATGCATCCCGGCCCGGTCAGGTTTCGAAAAATTGAAGACGTGCTTGAAGAACTGGTCCGGGCCAAGTCACGAATGCCTTTCATCAAACAGATTACCTTTGACGACGACGCGTTTATCAGCCGCGATGGCGCCGAACTGAAAATATTCGCCCGTGAATACCGGCGGAGGGTGAATCTTCCATTCTTCGTGTCGGGGGTCAACCCGGTGTATGTATCCGAAGAGAAGATTCGGATACTTCTCGACGCCGGGATGAACCGGATCAAGATGGGAATACAATCCGGCAGCAATAAATCCAAACTGCTCTACAACCGGCATATCTCCAACGAGAAGATCATCTCTTCCGCGCGCGCGATCAATAAATACCGAAGGCGAATGACGCTGGTCGCTTACGACCTGATTCTCGACAATCCCTTTGAAAGCAAAAAAGACATTCTGGAAACCATCGATCTTCTGAGCCGCCTCCCCTCACCCTACACCCTAAACCTGTCATCGCTGACTTTCTTCCCGGGAACCAGAATGTATGAGCTGGCCCGGGCGGCCGGTTACGTGAAGGACAATGTCCGGGACGTTTACCTCAAACTCTACCACGGCGTGGACAATAACTATCTGAACCTGATTATAGTCTTGTTCAGCATCGGGAAAGTCCCGCCCCGACTGCTGAAACTGCTTACCGCTGAAAAAATGGTTAAACGGCTAAACCGGGTTCCTTCCCGGATCTTCGGCTTCTTTCTGCTGATGGGATTCGCGAGGAGAGGAATCGATTTCATAATCAAAGGGGATCCCCATACCCTGTGGCGGCTGATCCGGTACAATCCGCTTAAACCGTAACTTTCGAAGGCGGTGGGCCGGGAGGAAAATGGCGAAAACGCGTGAGGAATAAGCGGGAGCAACAAACCACGGAAATCTCTTGTATTCCTACCGCGGACGGCGGTTCCGTAATCGTTCTACTTCCTTCTTTAATCGTGGGAAGGAAGATAACGTCCGGAATACCACCCGGGGGATCTTCTCCACGGGCATCCCCCGCGACTTTCCCTGCCGGAGATGGTAAGTCACCGGCACCTCGGCCAGACGGACTCCGAGACCGAGCATCCGCAGAGTGAATTCCGACGTTATCAGATCCTGAAAAATCAGCCCATCCTCGACCGCCCGCCGGGCCAGCCAACGCGGAAAGATTCGAAATCCGCTGTCGATGTCCGTAACGTCCACGCGAAAGTAGCTTCGAACCAGGAGATTGAACACGCGCGTGATGAACCGCCGGTAATACTGGTCCCGACGGTTCCTCTTGACCCCGATGATCAGGTCGGCCCGGTCCCGGAGGTGTTCCATCTTCCAGAAATTCTGGGGAAAGAACTTCCCCCCGGTATCGCTGAAGAGGATCCACTCGTGGCGGGGAAGCTTGAGGGCGTCGAGCAACGCCTGCTTGTAACCCTTCCGCTCTTTGCCCTGGACCAGGCGGATGGGCAGGCGCCCGGCCAGCTTTCGCAAGATCTCACTGGTCCCGTCGGTGCTGCCGTCTTCGGCCACGATCAGCTCCGAGCCGGGAAGTTTCTCGATGATCTCGCGGTAGAAACCCTCGACTTCCTTCTCGATCACCTCCGCCTCATTGTAGGCGATCAGTATGATGGAGACGGGCTCTTTTTCGGAAACACTCATTCCTGATTAACAAAGCTTTCTTCCCCGGGCTGACGCCCCGGGGCTATTCCTGTGCCGCCCCCTGCGGGGGCTTGCATTGTTTTATTAATTCGCTCTTCATCCCCGGGCTGACGCCCGGGGCTAACCATATGCCGCCCCCTGCGGGGGCTGAGATCACGGCTGAAGCCGTGGACTACGAACAGAGCTGAAATACTCCCGGGGCCATCCCCTGCGGGGATTTTTTTAGCCTCCGCAGGAGGCGAAACTTCTTTAGCCCCCGGTGTAAACCGGGGGGAAAGGGAAGTTTATAATATTCCCCAGCCCCCGCAGGGGGCGACATAAAGTTTATTTTTTCCCAGCGCCTCCGCGTCTCTGCTTGTCCGCCTCTCCTGCACAAAGTAATGGAGGGCGGGCGCGAGATCGGGAATTTTATTTTTACTCCTGTTTTCCTGAGATGAATAATGGGGCAGGGGCGGGTTTGACTGGGATCTAAAATCTCAAATCTGAAATCTGTCTTATGAAGCTTGAACCCGAATAACCTAAATTCTCTTTATCGCTTGATCTTCAGTTTCCGCGCGTCGGCAAGAAACATCCGGACGGTTTCCTTGGTATAGGGATGGACCAGCATCCCCTCCAGCAGACGGGGCACTACGGTAACGAAGTGGGCGCCCGCGTCCAGCCATTCGACCACGTTCGATATCTCCCGGGTCGAGCCGACGATGATTTTCGCCTTGAGTTCGAAAACATCGAGCAGGTCGCGCAGTTTCCCGATCTCCTCGGCGCAATCGTGTCCCATATCGTTGACCCGCCCGCCGAAGATGGAGACGTAGGAGGCCCCGGCCAGGGCGGCCAGCAGACCCTGCTGGGCGCTCATCAGGGCGGTAACATTCACCCTGACGTCGTGCCTGGATTCCAGCTGGTGGATGACCTCCATATTCACCGACTCGCCTTCGGGTCCGTGAACCGGGATCTTGATCACGATGTTCTCGGCCCAGCCGCTGAACTCGATGGCCTGATCGAGCATCTCCTTCTTGTCGTTGCTGGTCACCTCGACCGAGAGAGGGAAAGGTTTGATGAGGGAGGCGATCTCGGTCTCGAGCTTCTTCAAGCCCTTCATCCCGCCACGGCAGCCGTCCTTGCAGAGAATGGTGGGGTTGGTGGTCACGCCGCGGATGACGCCCATTTTCATAAAGCGGCGGACCTGTTTCAAATCTCCGGAATCCAGGAATATAGCCATTTCTCGCTCCTTGTTTTGAAAGGATAAATGTTGCCTAAACGCTCCGCACCCTCTCCCCCCTATTGTTTGGGACAGGATAACAGGATCAACAGGATGTAAATCAGGATGTTAAAAATAATTGTGAAAAACTCGGGTTAGATCAGTTTGTTCAACTTTCGTTTCACTTCAACTTCCTGTTCGCCGAAGTTCAACAATAAACCAACCGGTAGATCAGTGGCTACAAGATAATTAACTAATTGGACTTCGTGGACTTTTGACAGTTTACTCACCGATTTAAGCTCCAAGATGATAACCCCTTCAACAACAATATCGGCAACAAAATCGCCCACAACCTCACCCTCGTAAAAGACTTTTATGCTTTTCTGGGATTCAACTGGTATCCCCGCTTTTCTCAACTCGATCAGCATACATTTTTCGTAAACGCTCTCGAGAAAACCGTATCCCATCCGATTATAAACCCGGTAAGCACACCCAATTACTTTTTCAGTTATCTCTTTGAATTTTATCTTTGCTCCCCTAAAACACCGAGCGATTGATTTAGTCAGTCGTGACTGTCCAAGCAATTTTCATCAGCACTACAAAAGAGGGGCAGGGTGCGGAGCTGGTCATCCTGGTTATCCTGTTAATCGTGCCTGCCCCGATAGTATCTCATCGGGGGTCAAGAAAGGGGGAAATGGGTGCGGAGCCACCTATCGTGCCTGCCCCGATAGTATTTCATCGGGGTCTAATATAGGGGGGGCGAGGGTGCGGAGCAACCTATCCCGTTAATCCTGTTATCCTGTCAAATATATGGGGGGAAATGGGTGCGGAGCATCACCGGAACTAAGCGAATGCCAGACTTAGTCTTCCACGCTTTCCCACTTTCCCTTGCTCTTCCGCAGCAGGGGGTGGGAGACGAGGAGATGGGAGATCACCGCCTGAAAGGCCTCGGTTTGCGGGGTGACCGTGGCCGGGTTGACCGTCGGAACGACCAGGCAGGCGTCGGCCTTTCGGGCGGTGTATCCGCCGTCGCGGCCGACAATGCCGAATACCTTCGCCCCCACGCTTTTGGCGTAGTCCACGGCTTCGGTCAGGTTAGCGCTGATCCCCCGTTCCCGGTCGCCGCCGCCCACGGAGAAGACAAAGACAGCGTCTTCCGGTTTCAGCCGGCTTCCCTTAAGCCACCCGGCGAAGACGCTCTCCCAACCCTCATCGTTCGCCCGCGCGGTAAACTCGGCGATATTATCGGTGGGGGCGTAGGCCTCGAAACCCGCGAGCTTGCGGAAGTCGTTGACCGCGTGGGAGGCCGCGGCGGCGCCCCCGCCCACGCCCAGGAAGAAAAGGCGCCCTCCGCGATCGCGGATATCCGAGAGATTCCGGGCCATTTCTTCCACGGCGGAGACATCAAGCCGGTCGATTATGGCGCGCGCTTCCTTTAGATACTCCTCGGTGTAGTTCATCTTGCTTTCTCCCAGACAATCGTCTGCTTTTTCAGACATATTTTGTCACGAATGCGCATAAATTCTGAGAAAAAACTTGTGCCGCCCCCTAAAAGCCCGTAATCAGTCCCGATAAACAGCTATCGGGATCTTCGCTTCGCTGCGATAATCCGTGATCCGATTAAAGATCAAGATCAGGCCGATCAGACGAATCGGACCGATCGATAAACCAAGGTTTTAAGCGCTATGCGCTCTGCCCTTTGCGCTATGCGATATTACCCCCTCACCCTTTTTCCCTCTCCCCAGCGGGGAGAGGGATTTTATTCTTCCCGACACCGACGGCTTCTCCTTAACCGCACCGCTCATAAATCAATGTTCTTTTCCGATGATTATCGTGACCGCCTCGGACAGGTCGGCCGCTTGGTGGTCGGCTTCCACCCCCCGGTTGTAGGGCGCGTCAATCAGTATCGTTTCGCAGTCCGCCGACCGGCCCGCCTGGACGTCGCTTTCCCGGTCGCCCACGATAACCGACCGGGCAAGGTCTATTTCCCATTTTTTCGCCGCACGGAGGAGAAGGCCCGGACGCGGCTTGCGGCAGGAACAGTTGTCGGCGTTGTCGTGCGGGCAGGACAGGATATCGTCAAGTCTGAGTTCCTGGCGAAGGAGGTCGTGCATCCGCTCCAGGTCCTGGCTGGAGAGCAGACCTCGCGCGATATCCGGCTGGTTGGTAACCACTATCGCCAAAAAACCCGCCTCCTTGAGGCGGGCGACCGCTTTCCGGACTCCCGGAAGCAGTTTGAATTCATCGAACGATCGGGCGCCGCCGGGCCTGCCGCCGCGATCGATCACCTCGGCAATAACCCCGTCCCGGTCAAGGAATACAGCCCTTTTCATACAATTTTTGACAGGATTAACAGGATCTACGGGATAGTTTTGTTAGTTTAGCCGGAGTTTAGGCAATGGTTTTGTAGATATGTTATTACTCGTAGAAAAAACAGAGCAATCTAAAACCGCTAACCACTGTCCCACCCTGCAACCCCCTATCCTGTAAATCCTGTTATCCCGTCTAAAAAAAAGGGGGCGAGGTAGGGGGCAACTATAATCAGGGCATCCCGTCAAAAAGAGGAGTCGCGGAAGTTGACCATTACCTTCGTCCCCTCGAAGTCGAAGCGGTAGCGCATCGGACGCAGGCCCAGCTCCTTCATCTTCTCCTTGAAGCGGGCCTGTTTCTCCTCAACGTAGAAGACGAAGAAACCGCCGCCGCCGGCGCCGGTGATCTTTCCGCCCAGGGCGCCGTTCTTACGGGCGATCTCGTAGATCTCGTCGAAGCGGGGATTGGTCATCTTAGCGGAGATTTTCTTCTTGTGCTCCCAGTGCCGGTGGAAGAGCTTGCCTACCTCGGTCAGGTTGCCGCTCTCCACCGCCGCCAGCACCTGGTGGCCGATCTCCTTGATGACGTGCATATTCTCGACGACTTCCTTCTCCGACCGCTCCACGCCGCCGCTCTGGCCGGAAAGGATCTCGTTGGCGTCGTGGGAAGTGTGGGTGTAGAAAAGCAGAAGATTCCGGTTAAGCTCATCGACGATCTCGTCGGCGACGACCGCTCCCTTCTCCTTGACGGTTCCGTCCTTGTCGATCTCCAAAACCGTCAACCCACCGAAGGCGGCCATATACTGGTCCTGCTTCCCGATCGGGGAGCCGAGAACCTCGATCTCCAGACGACAGGCTTCCTCGGCCAACTCGTGGAGACTTATATGGTCGATATTGTAAGCGTGCAGGGCGTGAAGCAGGCCGACGGTGTAGCAGCTGGAGGAGCCCAGCCCCGTCCCGGCGGGAATGTCGGCGATGGAGACGATCTCGATCCCGCTTCGGATTCCCGTCATCTTCAGGGCTTCCCGCGCGATGGGATGCTTGACCTCATCCACGCTGGATACGGTCTCCGACTGCGAATACTTTACCCTGACCAGCCCGTCGAACGGCTGGTTGAGGCTGATATACATATACTTGGCGATGCCGGCGGCGAAGACGAAACCGCCGTAGCGGCGATAGTAGGCGGGCAGGTCGGTACCGCCGCCGCCCAGCGTCACTCGAAAGGGCGTTCTGGTTATGATCATATATTTTTCCCTTATTAGATCCCGATGAAATACTATCGGGGCAGGCACGATTCGCGGGATATTATTTCTCCGCCATCCCACCTGCCAAAGCCTTGTGCGGCGCGCGCGAGATAATCTTTCAGACCGGTCCGTCAGCCGTTACCTAATAGCCTACAGCCTAATCTCCTAACAGCCTATTACTCGTGTCATTCGTTTCCATTCGACTATTCGCGTAATTCGTGTTCGCCTTTAATGCCTTTATCTCGAAGGTGGGCTTCCAGCTCCCGCAGGCCTTCGATCGAACCGATCTCGTAGAAGCGCTCGGTGACCTCGTAACCCGCCAGGCGTCCCTCGGCGGCCAGACGGTTATACAGATCGGCAAGATTATACCGCCCTCCGGAGGGGATTTCCGCCAGCAATTCCTTCGACAGGACCGACAGCCCGTAATCGATCCATTCCATCCCCGGCAAGGCGATCTGTTTGTCGAAGACCTCCACTCGACCGTTTCCGAAAACGACGTTGTCGCGGCCGAAGCGACCCCGGTTGCGGAAGACGGTCATCAGGGCGGGGGCCCCGCAACCGGGAAACCGGCGATGGACCTCCCGGTAGTCAAACTCCAGGTATGAGTCCCCGTAGAGAACGAGAAATACGTCTTCGAGCAGATTCCCGGCCTTTTTCAGCGCTCCCCCTGTCCCCAGAGGAGCGGACCCGTCGTGACTGTAGCGGATCTTCATCCCGAAAGAGCGGCCGGTGCCGAAATGTTCCTCGATTCGATCTCCCAAGTAGCCGGCGCAGATGACGATGTCGCCGATGCCCCGATCGCGCAGAAGTTGAAGCTGGTGATAGAGAAAAGGCTTCCCCGCCACCAGGACCATCGCTTTGGGCCGGTCGGCGGTAAGCTCCCCGAGCCGCGTACCCCTTCCACCGGCTAAGATCACGCACTGTATTTTTTCAGACTTCATCCCAAAGAGCAGATTCCGGATTGGAGATTCTAGATTCCGGTTATGCTCCGCACCCTACAGCCTAACTCTTCAGCATCTCCCGGATCGAACGGCGGACGGCCCCGGCGGAACCGAGACGCGCCCGCCACCCCAACCGGCGAATCTTTTCCAGGTCGAAACGAACCACCGGGACGTCGCCCTTCCAGCCCCGGTCGCCTCCGGTGTATTCCAGCTTCACGTTCTTCAACCCCATCTCCTCTATTACAATCGCGGCGATGGAGGCGACCTCGAGGTAATCGTCCGTGGCCACGTTGTAAACGCCGACCTTCTCCCGGGAATTGGCGGCGACAAAAAGCATCGCCTCCACGGCGTCGGAGACGTGAAGGTAGGATTTGCTCTGCCTCCCGTCCCCAAGCACGGAAAGGCCGCGGGGTTCGTTTTTCAACTTGCGGAGGAAGTCGTAACCGACGCCGTGGGTCTGGCGCCCCCCCACGACGTTGGCGAAGCGGAAGATATGGCCGCGCATATCGAAGAGGTGGCAGAAGGCGCTGAGAATGGCCTCCCCGGCAAGCTTGGCCGCGCCATACATCGAGACCGGAAGCAGGGGGCCGAAATCCTCCGGCGTGGGGAGATCGCCGACGTCGCCGTAAACGCCGGAACCGGAAGCGTAAAGGATCTCTTTGACACCCGCGCGGCGCATCGCCTCCAGGACATTGTAGGCGAGGAGCGCCCCTTCTCTCAAGTCGAGATCGGTCTCCACCGCGCCGCGGGCGATATCGGGGTTGGAGGCGAGATGGCATACCACGTCGTGGCCGGAAACCGCCGCGGCCAGGGCCTCAAGATCCCCGGCCTCGCCTTTTACGAACTTGAAATTTTCCTTCTCCAGGTGCGGGAAGATAAACTCCATCTTCCCGGAGGAAAGATTGTCGAAGACCGTGACCCGGTGTTCCCCGATCAGGCGGTCAACCAGGTGGCTGCCGATAAATCCCGCGCCGCCGGTAATGAAGTATTTCATAACGAGAATCCTGTAATCAGTCCCGACTTAAGACTGTCGGGATCTTCGCTACGCTACGATGATCCGTGAAAAAGCCCACCGCCTCGGCCCCCTATTCTCGCGCCCGCCCTCCATTACTTTGTGCAGGAGCGGCGGGCAAGCATAGACGCTGAGACGCGGGGTTAAAATTGCTCCGCGGCCGCGCCCCCTTCATTCCTCACGCAAAGACACGAAGGACGCGAAGAAAAAACCTGAAAATCTTATGTTTGATTTTACTCTTCATCCCCGGGCTTTCGCCCGGGGCTAACCCTGTGTCGCCCCCTGCGGGGGCTTGGATTGTTTTGTTTGTTCGTTGCTTGTCCCCGGGCTGATGCCCGGGGCTAACCTTGTGTCATCCCCTGCGGGGATGATTTTTTAGCCTCCGCAGGAGGCGAAACTTCTTTAGCCCCCGGTGTCAACCGGGGGTACGATAATGTTTAATAATATTCCCCAGCCCCCGCAGGGGGCGACACCCTATGCGATATTCAACCCGCGACCCGATCGAACCGCTATCTCAAAGACGCGGCGGAGAGGGCGAGATTCTTGAACTCCCGGAAGGAACTCACCCGTTTGAGGCGATTCCACACGTAAGACGGCCGGTAGTAATAAGCCCGGAAGAATTTCCCCTGCCATTCGTCCAGTTCGGCGGGCGAAAACGACGAACCCTTGCCGGCCAATTTCTCGATAATCGAGGCGTCGCCCCTGGTGTATTCGGCCCAGTAGTCGATGCCGGACTCTTCGACCAGTTCGCGATAGATCGGCGAAGGCGGACAGGGGACGAACTTGTTGACCTGGATGTAATCGCAGTCCAGCTCCAGGGCCAGCTTGATCGTCCGACGGACATCTTCGGCCGTCTCGCCGGGCAGGCCGATCATATAAAACCCAAGCGTGGTGACCCCCTCTTCCCGGCTCCAGCGGACCGCCCTTCGGACCACCTCCAGGTCGGTCGGCCGGTTGAGCCTCTTCAGGACTTCCGGAGAGCCCGACTCGACGCCGAGATGGACCTTCATCAGGCCGGCGCGTTTCATCAGTTTCAGCGTCTCGCGATCAACCAGGTCCGGCCGCGTCCGGATCGACCAGGCGACCTTCAACCCCCGGGAGAGAAGGGTCTCGCAGATCTCCCCGACCCGCTTCCCATCGATGGTGAAGCTCTCGTCCTGAAACCAGATTTCGCGAATCCCGAAACGCTTGACGCACTCTTCCATCTCGGCGACGACGTGGTCGGCCGATCGGGCCTGGTAGCGGTCGGCGGGAACGTCGCAGTAAGCGCACCGGAATGGACAGCCCAGGGCCGAGACCATCACGGTGATCGGCCACTCGCGGCTCATCACGGTGGTATAGCGGTCGTTGGGAAGGAGGTGGCGCGCCGGGAAAGGCACGTCCTCAAGCGTCAGGGTGTCGGGGCGTGGTTCCGTGGCCCGAAATTCTCCTTCGGCGCGGTAACAGATGCCGCGGACCGTTGAAGGATCGCCGCCTGCCGCGACGACCCGGATCATCTCCGGAAGCGTCCGCCATCCCTCGCCGGTCACCCCGTAATCGATCTCCGGGTGAGTCATCGTCTCCCGGGGGTAAAGGCTCATATGCAGGCCGCCGACGATGACGGGAATGCCGGTGAACTTCTTGATCTCCTTTATCCAGGGCAGGGTGTCGAGGAAGTTCTCGGTGATCAGGTTGTAGCCGACCGCGACGGGGTTGAATTCTTTCGCCCGGCGGGCGGTCTCTTCCACGCTCAGCCGCTCCGCGAAGGCGTCGATGATCCTTACTTCAAACCCCTCCTTCTCCAGCCAGGCCGCCAGGTAGGCCGAAGGCATATTGGGCAGGACCTGGGCCGAGCGGGTATACTGCCGCCATACTTTCTCGGTATACATCGGCCGCGGCACTTCCTGCTTGGAAATGATGAATAAAAAGCGCATTTGAAAATCGGCTGTTTAGGTGTTTAGTCCTTTAAAATTGAATAAACAGGATAACCCCGGTAAATAACCGGGGCAAGCAGGAACTAAACAGGAGGATCTAAACCATTCGGAAAATACTGTCAATCCCTTCGGAATTAAGATATCTTGGATTTTGTTCAGCTCTCTTCCCCGACAGATTACACTATGCCGCGTCCAGCCGTTAACTATTGCCCACCATAGCAATTATGAGTTCTCCAAACACATCCGAATGGACCCTCCTTACGCTGGTCCATAACGAAGCCCGGGTGATCGAGGGAGTGGTCAGGGAGATCCACGAAAAGATCCTCTCCCGCCTGCCGAGCTCGGAGCTGCTGGTGGTGGAGGACGGCAGCACCGACGGGACCAAGGAGATCCTGGCCCGGCTCCAGAACGAGTTCGGCTTCACTTTGCTGATGGAGACCGGGAAGCAGGGGTATACCGCCGCCCTGGGGAAGGCTTTTCAAGCCGCCAAAGACCGTGGTTCCTTCATTTTCTTTACCGACTCCGACGGCCAGCACGATCAGTCCGACTTCTGGAAGCTCAAGGACTTGATCGGGGAGGCGGATATGGTCATCGGGGTTAAGGAGCACCGTCAGGATTCCTGGTTCCGCAATACGATTTCCCGCGCGATGAACCGTGTCCTGGTACCCGCATTGTTCAAGACCCGCCTCAAGGATATCAACTGCGGTTTCCGGCTGATGCGGCGGGATGTGGTGGAGTTTCTGTCGAGAGAAAACTGGTTTTTCAAGGATTGCGTCTTCGCCGAACTGACGCTGCGGGCGAATAAGGCGGGCTACCGGATAGCTGAGACGCCGGTCAGTCATTCGATCCGGAAATTCGGGTCGTCATCGGGGCTGCCGACCAGGAAGATGCCGGCGATCCTTCTCCGGATCGTGAAGAACTTCTTAAAGCTTAAGAAGGAATTAAAGAAGTAAGTCCCATCCCCCCCCGGCCACTTTGTTATAGACAGGATTAACGGTCTTTATTCATCCTCTCGGCCAGGAGGCGGGCCTTTTTCCAGACCGCGTCCATATTGAGATAGGCGAACTCGCCCCAGCGCCCCAAAGTTTCGATCCCGGTCTCCCGGCAGTATTCCAGGATCAGTTCCCGGTCCCGGGAATATCCGTGGGTGTTGACCACGTAACCGTAAGGCTCCCAGATCGCGCGCGTTTTGACCGGCACGCCGGAAGGAATCAGATCAAGCCGGCGCAGCTGTTCGGTGGTCTTCTTCGCGATGGCGTTGACGTCCGGGGCTTCGCTATCGGCGCCGCCGGGCAGCGTTATCTCCGCCATAGCCGCGTGGAGGTTGGGCGGAACCAGTCGTCCCCCGAGATAATTCACCCAGGAAACCCGATGCGGAAGGATCTCCGGGTCGGGGATATAGACCGCCAGCCGATCGGCCGGCTCGGCACGGGGGTAGGTGATCAGGACCAGGACCAGTCCGTTGACCTTGAGTCTCCCGGCCGCCTCAAGAATCTCGGGAGGCGGCGCAGGCTTTAAGAAACCCAGCATCTCATTCACGGGCAGGCAGCAGACTACTTCCGGGTACTCGCGCTCTCCCTTAAAAGTCTTCACCTTCCAAATGCCGTTATTTCTCTCCAGACCGGTCACTTCCGCGCCGGTTATCAGCCGGGGGCGATTTCTCATCAACGCCCGGACCAGGGCTTCGATCCCGCCTTCGCGGGGATGGTAAAAGTGGAGCTGGTGGGTATAGCCCTCGGTCGAGACGCCGACGGCGGACTTGATCATATCGTCGGCTTCGATCCGGGGGATTCTCTCCACCCATTCCGTTCCCAGTTCCCGGGCGGGATGCTTCCAGATCTTCTCGTTGTAGGGAAGGAAGTAGGCTTCGGCCAGGGCGGGGCCGAACATCCGGTAGGACCAGTCCTCGAGATTGCGAACCTCGCGTCCGGCTTCGGGGTTGAAGAGAAATTCCTTCAGGCAGCGGTAACGATCCTCCGGCTCCAGGGCGTGAATATCGTTCTCGAACGGATATTTTACGAAGCGGCCGCGGTAGAAGATGGAATTGCGGCGGAAGTGTTTCTCGACATTGACCCCGAGAATATCCACCATCTCTTTGAGCGTCTCCCCGTCCCGGGAAAACATAATGTGCGGGCCGCGGTCGCAGACCACGCCGTCCGCCTCCCAGGATCGGCACAGACCTCCCGGGCGGTCTTCCTTCTCCAGGACCTCGGAGGGGACTCTCAAAAAGTGCTGGAGGGCCACCCCCGCCAGCCCCCCGCCCAGGATCCCGATCCCCGGCGCTTCTTTGCCGGTATTCTTTTTCATATTTTTTCTTTCATTAACTACGAATCACACCCGCCCTCCATTACTCCGTGCAGGAGCGGCGGGCAAGCAGATTTACGCAGATGCGGACCGGTTTGTTGCTCCGCAGCCTCGCCCGATTATTTGACAGGATCACGAGATCAACTGGATAAAATTAATGCTCCGCGGCCCCATAAAGACCGTAATCAGTGATCGGTGAACCGTCCCGATGAACGACTATCGGGATCTCCGTCGAAGCCGGACAGGTTCGCTTTGCTACGATGATCCGGGAAAAGGCCCATTCCCTCGGCCTCTTATTCTCGCGCGGAGACGCTGAGACGCGGGGAATCTTATATTTCACCCTTCATCCCCGGGCTTTCGCCCGGGGCTAACCCTGTGCCGCCCCCTGCGGGGATTTTTTTTAGCCTCCGCAGGAGGCGAAACTTCTTTAGCCCCCGGTGTAAACCGGGGGAAAAGGAGAGCTTAGATTATCCCTCAGCCCCCGCAGGGGGCGACACAAAGTTTATTTTTTCCAGCGCCTCTGCGTCCCTGCTTGTCCGCCTCTCCTGCACAAAGTAATGGAGGGCGGGCGCGAGATAATTATTTCAGACCTGTTCGTCGGCCGTTACCTAATAGTCTAACAGTCTAAGCCCCTACAGCCTGTTTTACCCCCAGCGCCTTCTCCACCGCCTCGCGGGACGAATACTTCGCCCGCCAGCCCAGACGCTCCATCTTGGCCACGTCCAGCAGCATCTTCGGCACGTCGCCCGGCCAGCCCTGCCTGCCGCCGGCATACACGATTTCAGCGGAAGAGCCGGACGCCTTGAGGAAAAGACGGGCGATCTCGGCAACCTTCATCCGGTCGCGGGTTCCGAGGTTGAAGATCTCGGCGTTTCCCGGAGAATGCTCCAACCCGAAGACCATCCCCTCGACGCAGTCGCCCACCCAGAGATACGACTTGTTCTGGCGGCCGTCGCCCAGCACTTCCAGCTTCCGCGGATCGCGGCGGAGCTTGCGGGTGAAATCGAAGAGGATGCCGTGGGTAAGGCGGGGACTCGCCACGTTGGCGAAGCGGAAGATCCACGAACGGAAGCCGAAACAGTGAGTCCAGGCGCTGATCAATCCCTCGCAGGCAAGCTTGCTGGCGCCGTAGAGGGAGAGGGGGCGAAGCGGACCATAGTCCTCGGGAGTGGGAATCACACCGGGCAGTCCGAAGACCACCGAGCTCGAGGCGAAGACTACCTTCTTCACCCCGGTCTTCTTCATCGCCTGGAGCAGGTTGAAGGTCGCCACCGTCCCCTGCTCGAAGTCAAGCTCGGGTTTGGTCAGACTGCCGCGGATGTCGGGGTTGGCGGCCAGGTGAAAAACGGTTTCGTGCCCGCGCAAGGATTTTTCCAGCTCCGCGCGATCGAGAAGATCGCCTTTCACCAGGGAGAAGTTACTCTCCCCGGTAAGATCCTTGATGAAAGAACGCCGACCGGAGCTGAAATTGTCGTAAACGGTGACACTGTCGCCCCGGCCGACCAGGTATTCGGCCAGATAACTCCCGATCGATCCCGCGCCGCCGGTTATGAAAAAATTCACAACCCCCTCCTTTTCCCCCCATATATTTGACAGGATAACAGGATCAACAGGATAACAGATAAAGTATTCATTGTGATTTCAGAACACTCTATCACCCAACCAACCTTTTCAGTTTTCGTTTAACTTCAACTTTTTCTTCAGCAAAATTCAACAATAACCCCACCGGTAACCGGGTAGCCACAAGATAGTTCACCAACTGCACTTCGTGAGCCCTTGATAACTGTTTTACCGATTTCAGCTCGATAATAATGGTCCCATCAACAACCATATCCGCCACAAAATCGCCCACAACCTCACCCTCATAAAAGACTTTTATACTTTTCTGGGATTCAACCGATATCTCCGCCTTTCTCAACTCGATCAGCATACATTTTTCATACACGCTTTCCAAGAAACCGTAACCCATCCGATTATAAACCCGGTAAGCGCACCCAATTACTTTTTCAGTTAATTCTTCGTATTCCATAGCAACCCTGCATTGACGTTCAATTAATCACAGGAGAGGGCGCGGAGCCACCTATCGTGCCTGCCCCGATAGTATTTCATCGGGGTCTAATAATAGGGGCCGCGGGTGCGGAGCAATTCATCCTGTCAATCCTGTTATCCTGTCTAATAATAGGGGCCGCGGATGCGGAGCAGCCCGGTCAATCCCCTCCATCCCTCCGGCAATTACGGGGTCGGGGCGGGTATCGGATCGCGGGGCCGGCTTGCCGGATTCAGGTAACCCACGGAACGCAGCTGCCTCTCCACGTCCTCGCGCAGCCCCGGACGGCGGCGCGTCTCCCGGGCCTCCGGGATCCGTTCCAGGTATTCCCGGTACTCCTCCTTTATCCGCTCGACGACTTCCGGATGCGCCGCCGAAAGATCCCTCTCCCTTTCCGGGTCGGAGCGGAGGTCGAAGAGAAAGACGCTCTGCTCCCTCGGCCAGGAACTCCCGTGGCGGCGCAGCTCGGGATCGACCACCAACTGCCAGTCGGAGTCGATCACCGTATAGGACCATTCAAAATCCTCGCCTTCCGCGGCCGCCTCCGAATGGTCCTCCTCATCGGGCAAGAAACCGTGCTCGGCGACCACCGGCTCCGGCGTGATGAAGATCTCGGCCAATTCTCGCGAATCAAGCCGGTCCCGGTCGGCGGCGAGCGCCGCCACCAGGTAAAAGAACCTGTCCAGCGAGACCGGCTCGGAAACTCGACGGGAGTCAAGATCGGGATGGACGATCATCAACGGCACCCGGATGACCGGCTCGAAGAGACCCTTGTGATGGCCGACAAGATTGAACTCCCCGATAAATTCCCCGTGGTCGGAGGTGACGATGAAGACGGTTCGCTCGATCTGCCCCAGGGATTCGACAAGACGGTAAAGCTCCCGAAAGCGGTGATCGGTGTAATGAACGCTTAAGTCGAATTCCCCGGAAAAATCATAGCGCTCCACGGCCTGCCCGGCGGTCCATTCGCCATAGGGATGATAGCGGTCGTGAACGTTCATCCAGTTCTTGAAGAGGAAGACGGGCCCCGTGCGGCGGGACCGGAGCAACAGTTCGGCGACCGCGCGCAGCTGGATGCGGTCCAGGGTGAAAGCGTAGAAGGGGTCGAACCGATACCGGATCCAGTCCAGCAGCATCCGGCCGGGAAAGCGGTCGGGGTAGCGACGGAAAGAGACCCGGTCTCCCGCCCTCGCGCCCCCGCCCACGAATAGATCGGCGTGGACCGCGGTCTTCTCCAGAAACCTCACCTCGGAAAACCCCTTGTCCAGCGAGTGCACCCAGGAGTTTTCGGTAAATAGCGCGGTGCGGTAACCGATATCCTCCAGACTGTCGGCCAGGGTGAACTCCCCCCGGTAGCGCAGAACGTCGGCGCCGTCGCCCAGATGGTAGCCGTGGGCGCGGTAGCTCAAACCCAGGAAAAAACTGGCGTGGGTGGGAAGAGTGTAGTTGGAAGGCGTGTAGGCCTCGTCGAATATCAAAGCTCCGGGAACAAGCTCGTTGAGGAAAGGAGTGGTGACCCTTCGGTAGCCGTAAACCGGCGACCGGCTGGAACGCATCGTGTCCCAGCAGGAGACGATTATGTGGGGGCGTCCCGACCTCGGCGGAGAACCGTAATAGAAAGAGGTAATTACGGCCGCCGCCGCCGCGGCCAGAATCGTCTTTCCGGCCAACCGTTCGACGCTCCAATCCCGCCGGAGAACATACCGGGAGACGGCGATAAACCCGATCGCGACCACGGCTAAACCCGGGTAGAGCGGACGCAGGAGGACCAAGCTCGATCTGAGCGGGACCTCAAGCTGGGTCGTCGCCATCGCCCGGTTAAAGATTACCGCCCAGACGGCGCCGGCAAGAAGAGCCAGCAACCCCAGCTTCAACCCGTCCTTCCGGTAAGTTTCGGCGGAACAGCCCCGCCGAAAACGAACCACGAGAAATATTATCCCCAACGCCGCCAACGGCAGCGCCCAGCTCAACCAGCCGTCACGCGGCGGGGGCGCGGAATGGAAACGAAACAGGCCCCGCCGCATCATCACGTCCACCAGCGTCCTGCCCAGAACCGCCGCCAGGACGACCAGGGAGGCGGCCTGGGCCCCGCGATGCCAGGGAATACCACCCCGGGACAGCCGGCGAAAACCTTCCACCACCGCGCCGGCGAAAAGGAATAGAACCGCCCAGACAACCATCTCCAACGCCGCCCCGATCGGAATGGCGGAGACCGGCCAGGCGGAAATGAAAAAATACACCGCGAAACGCCCGAAAAGGGCGTTGAAGAACACGACAGCGGCGCCGAAGATCGCGCCCAGGGCGACCCATTCCTTCAAAAAGCCAAATTTTATCGTTTTGTTGACGGGCATTTCCAACCGGTTACAGGTTTTGCCGTTCAGCCAAGCTTACCGCAAAAGTTATCCTTTGGAAAGACGGACGCCCCGATCTCAAGGCGCGGTCAAATTAGGCCAGGGGGAATGAAAGTAGTAAAAAGGACCCCAGAACATCACCAGCCAGAACAGCGCCAGGTGCAAACCGGCAAGAATCCAAAGGGGTGTTTTCAGTCCCGGCCGGCGGCGGATAAGAGCCTGGAAACCAAGCGCCACAAAGGCAACCTGGCTTCCGATGGAAAAGAGAAGATGGCGAACGTGGCTTCCCGGCTGATAGAAAAATATATTGGCCGTAAACCACACCAGAATATACAGCAGCGGCCATATCGAAACCACAAAACAATCGGGGCGGGCGGGCGAAGCTCGAACCGCGGACGCCAGGCCGAAGATGCCGCAAAACGTCATTAACAGGGCGGTTGCCAGGAATAACGCGGTGACATTGGGATCCGGGGGATGCGGCAGGTGAACCGGCGGAACCCAGTTGGACAGAAACATCGACGCCCAGAACGACCGGTCCGCCCGGTTGATGAACTCCGACGCGCGCGGTTCGACCTGGAAAGGCCTTTGAAATATCGGAACCAGGGGGAAAGAAAACAGGTCCGACTCGCGCGGGTGATCGTCGAGCCTCTCCCGGTGCGTGAACTCGATCGGATTAACGCCGAGAGTTCGAGGAAACCGAATTATCGAGGGAGCGTAGAACACAAAGCAGACCAAGGATAAAACAGCCGCCCGATTCAATATCGCTCTCCACCGCTCGCGGTAATACCAACGCCTCGCGAGCAAGCAGAGCGCCGCGGCCACAAGCATAGCCGGGGCCGTCATCTTCATCAGAGCCGCCACACCCAGCAGCACACCAAGAACGACTACCCGCGAATACGCCGGCGGGTCGGGATCCCGCATTATTTGGATCGTCTGCAGCAGGGCCGCGGTCCCCCAGAAAGCAAACGCCATATCGTTGCTGACGGTGACGGAGATGACGACAAAACCCGTGAAGGACCCGAAAACGAGGAAAGCCGTCCCGCGGGCATCCGGATCGGCCACCAATCGACGAACGATCACCGCCACCAGCGAAATAACGCCGAGGGCGTAAAGCAGGGACAGCCCCTGGGCGGCTCTTTTGGTATAGAGCGCCGGTCCGCCTCGAACCAGCTCCGCGCCTCTAATCGCCAGGGCGGCGAGGGTATGATGAAACAGCGGATGATTAGCCATTCTCATACCCGGTTCATCCGGTGCCGGCCAGCTCCAGGTCCGCGAGATTTCCCTGATGACGCTAAGATGGTCGTCCAACTGCAGCAGCGGAAAACGGTAGAAAGCCAAGAGACAGGCGATAGCCAGCGGCAGCAGAAACAACCAATCGCATTTATCGATCTTCATTGATACACCGTGATGGTAATTTACGTATAACTGTATTTGTGAAGAAATCTCCAACAGTCCCGGAACAGACCGCGAAAAGCGACACGACCCGGATTATGAACGATCCGGGACACCCGGTTCCCCTTCCCGTCTTAAACGGCGGTGACCGACAATTACGATAGCAATCAGGAGCAGGCAGGTTAAACCCGAAATCGCGGCCGGAAGAACGAATCTCCAATGCCGGGAATTAAAGAAGAAACGAACTTGATGGCGGCCGGGCTCGACCCTTACCGCCTGCAGGGCGTTGTAGGCCCGCAGCAGCGGCGTCCGCCGGCCGTTGATTTCCGCCTGCCAGGGGAAGAACCAGATCTCGGAGAAAACTATATAAGCTTCGCGGGGAAGGTTTACTTCCAGGACCGCCTCGTCGGGTTTGCGCCGGACCACCCTGATCTCACCGCCTTCCATCGAATCCGCCGGAGGAAGGAGATGACGGCGATCGGCGGAGTTGATGTAAACGGTGGTCTGGGGGGAATAATCGCGGATCTTCAACCGCTCGAGAAACTCTTCGTCGTTCTCGATGAGTTCGCTCCGGTAGCGAAGGAAAAACTCCCTTTCGGCGTGCGGATTTACCCACAACCTTTCATCCACCCTTCGCAGGCGCTCCAGCCGGGAACCCGCTCCCACGGGCAGGTCAACAAAGTATTTGACGTTGAAGACGTCCCAGATCGGATTGGACCAATCCCGGGCCGATTGAAGTTCATCCCTCAACCAGGCAACCGTGACCATTTCTTCATCCAGGGTCATAGGGAATACGGGACGGATGCCGTCGATAAAAGCCCCGGAGTAGCTCTGCTGGGAAAAGGCGAAGGGCAACTCTTCTCCCTTGAAATAAGCCCGAAAGTCCCGGTAGTCCGGGTCGGCCAGAATCGGCCTCACGCGGGCCTGAGTCGAGTAGATCTCGTCATACCGATAGAACTCAGTGGTGTCGGCCGGATTCGATTCGTAGAGGCTCACCCCGATGGTGGTCCGTTCCAGCAGAAAAGCGACAACTAATAGCCAGGCCGTCGGACGGGGCGCCCAACCAAAAGAAATCGCGAGGATGACCAGATAGGAGAAAATCATCCAGATCAGGTAACGGATCGGAACAGCGAGCGGGTTGAAGACATAGAGAAGAATCACCCCGGCGGGGATGCAGGACAATGCCAAAATCGATACCGGGGAACGGGAACCGCGGAGGAGGCGCTCAAGGCCCAGGCCGGCCAGAACCGCGTAACAAAAATAAAGCAGGGCCGCCATCCGGGAAGGATTGCGCAGGGAGAAAACCGTCATCAACCTCCAGAGCGCCGGCCCCAGGGGGGTATGGCGTCCCATAATCCACACGGCGGAGACCAGCAGGGATATGATAATCGCCCACCGCCAGGGATGCCGCCGAAGCGCAAAGAAGCCGAGAACGACCAGCATAAACGCGCTCAACGAGAATTCCACCGAATGCTCCCAATGAAGCCCCCAGGGGTAGTACCTGGAAAAGGCGGTGGAGACGTGAGTGAGAAGAAAGCTGACGGGATGAATCGAACCGACCATATCCTGGTAATAAGTGCTGTAAATGCCGCGTTCGATATAAGGAAGAGCGTAAACGGTGGGGAGCGCCTGGACCATAAAGACACCGGCGGCCAGCAGGAAGACGATTCCCAGCAGGGCCAGGTTACGAAGTACTTTCGTATCGCGGCAAAGCGCGAAGACGACCATAAATATGCAGAAGTAAACGGTGGGCTTGACGTCTCCGTTGGAGATAAACGCGATTCCCAGAAAAAGGGCGGAAAGGGCCGCGAAAAGGCGACGGCGCTGAGCAGAAGACGCTTCCAGCGCCTTAAAAAACGCCAGCAGGAAAAGCGGCGCGAGCAACCAGGCGGAAACGCGATCGGGACCGTGCCGGATTCCGTGGACAAAAGTTTGGTGGTTATAGGCGTAAACAAGACCCCCGAACGCCGCCGGGAGAAAACCCAGGCCCCCGTAACGAAGCAGAACGAACATTGTCGCCGCGCACGAAATCTGGATTAGGGCCAGAATCGCCAGCAGCGCGAGCAGCAGTAACCCGATCTCCGCCAGGCCGACCAGCCGATGAGTCAAGACCAGCGCTATTGTTACCGGAGAATAGATCGGCGCGTGGGGAGCGCGGGGCGTGTATTGAAAGTAGTAAGGATCCCACAACAGGGTGCTTCCCCGGTCCACCGCGTTGAAATAACCCTGGATCTGGGAGATCGCCGTCCTGAGCTCATATCCCAGCATCCCCTGAAAACCGGGGCTGAAGTAGGCGTTGAAATAAAACGCGAAAAACGCCAGGGCGGAGAGAAGAAGAACCCAGCATATTTCCCTTCCGGTGATAAGATTCCGGGATCCGTTGACGGTTTGGAGCTTCATCTCGATAATCGCTGGAAGTCGGCTGAAAAAGTATCTTATACTAATCTCTACTCATCATCCATATTAAGCAATCAAACCAAATATGAGCGCCCTTTCATCACGACAAAAAGCTGTCCTGATCGCGCTGTCCTTGATTATGGCGGCCCTAGCCGGGCAGATGTTTTTCAGAGTCGGAGTCTTCGGTTTTAATCAGGGCGTGGCGGCAACCGAAGAAGAGATCTCGATTCGCTACAACTTGCTTCACGAGCCGGGAGTCTCCCTCTCGGTTTCCTCATTTCTCGGCGACGATCAGCATCACGCGGGACCCGCGAGACTGACGGACGGAAACCGCTCCAGCATCTGGCACGTGGCGCACGGCAGGATCCGGTCATCCAACTGGGTGAAGGTGGATTTCGGAGAAGGCCGGGAGAGAACGGTGCGGGCCGCGGCCGCCCTCCCCCGGCAGGACCTCCCCGATCAATTCTTCAGAAGGGCCGTCCTGCACGGAAGCCGGGACGGCGCTTCCTGGGAGCTGATCGGCGAGCTGCGCCTGCGCGCTCCCCCAATGGATGGCGGATGGAGATTATGGTCCTTCAACAACACCCGATCCTACCGATACTACAGGCTGACGATCAACGCCGGTTGGCCTTATTTTCACTCGATGGCCCAACTGGCCCTGTTCTCCTGAGCGGTTCAGGCAGCGAACCCCCGCATCCGCTCCGGCACCGGATCATTCATAATCCGGGTTACAAATAAGGCTTCCTGGCCAGCAGGCCGACAAAACAGCCCGCCATATATCTGATCCCGCCCACAATCACAAGTTTGTCGCGGAGGAAGAGTTTTTGGAGCCCGCGGCCGGAAAAAGGTTTTCCCAGCCATCTTCTAAACGATCTTATCGGAATAAGGTGATAGATTCCGAGCGGTCCGAACAGGTACGGCACCCCGACGAAAACGTATCCCCCTTTCCCGGCGACGCGGGCCATAGCGCCGACGGCCGCCTGCGGGTCCGGCAGTTCCTCGACCGACGAGCTGTTCCATACCAGGTCAAAGGCGCCGTCACGGAAAGGCAGGGCGTAGATATCCCCGATCACCATCCGGCCCCGGCGGAGACGGGCCCCGCTTCGGCGGTGAATGTCAAGACTGAGATCAAGACCGACGCTTAACCTTACGCGTTCATCCGAGGCCAGAAGTTCGGTGGCGTAACCGCTTCCGCAGGCGGCCTCGAGAACGGCGATATCTTTTCTGCCGGCAAGAACCGCCGTTTGAAAGAAAGCGGTTAATCTTCGATTTAATCGGTTCCGAACGCGCCGGAACAGGAGAGTATTTTCAACCGAGCGGAAAATAGATCCCGATCTCATTGGAGCAAGCCGATCTTTTGGGCGAAAGCGATCAGGTTGCGCCGGGTAAAGTCATCCACAAAGACGGAGCCGAACACGAAAGGCCAGGCCACCGAAGGAGCGTCGCAACGGCCGCAAATGGCGTGCCGGGGGGCGAGACCGGCCAGATGCCGGCGGCGGACTTCCCGGTAAGCGTCGTTATCGACGATATCCGCCAGGGCGTCGCGGCGGGCGTCGCCCATCGACTGGAGCCCTTCGATCTCCATACAGCAGAGAGGAACCGTCCCGTCCCAGTGAACGGTCAGCGAAGTCCACAGGAGGACGCACGGTTTCGTCGTCCGGCGCCGATACTCCCCCCCGACACTGCCGCTGAAGTTGAACCGGGGTTTGATCCGGATGAAATCCGCCCCCCGGCCCCGCCAGCGGCGCGCGAAGGCCTTCTCCTCACCGGCGTTCTCCGGCGCCCGCACGAACTGGACGGTGGTATGGGGCCTTTTCCGTTCTCCCCGCGAAAGCCGAAGGAAATTCTCGGCGTTTTGCAGCGCTTTCCCGTAATCGCCGCCCGGCTTGAGGCGGGCGTAGGATTCCGGCGAGGCGGCGTCCAGGCTGAGTATAATCCCGTCCAGGCCGACGCGAAATATCTTCCGGGCGGTCGTTTCGTCGAGCAGAAGGCAGTTGGTCTGTAGAATCGCCCGAACGTCGTGGCGGTGGCAGGTCTCGACGCATTCATCCCAGGCCGGATGAAGAAACGGTTCCCCGTCGAAAGAAAGATCGACCACATCGACAAAGGGGGAAACCTGCCGGAGCAGGCTGTCGAGAAGTTCCAGGGAGATGTCGCCCCGGGGATGACGGCTGATCCGGTTCGGGCAGAATACACAGTCGAGATTACACCGGTTGGTTATCCCGATGGCGATCTCGAAAGGAAAAGCGCCCAACCGCTCCCGGCCGAGCAGGTAGGAGCGCGCCACCTTGAAACGATTGTAAATATTGCGGGGAAACATCTGATTATAAGAAGACCTTATTGCTTAACCACCCGGTACATATAAAACGCGTTCGGCGGCCAGTAGATCGACTGGTGAACGGCGTCGGGGACGTTGCCGGGCCGTTCGACCAGGGGGATCACCCGCTGGCGGGCGGAGATCATCCGGTCCAGCGGAGCGTAGAACTTTAAAAGTTCCGGCCCCTCGTGGCGGGCGTCGTGAGCGAGGAAGGTGTCGAGGTAAAGCATATTGTCGCCCTCCCGGGGGAAGTTTTCCGTCTCGACCCATTCCATCTCGTATCCCCTTCCTCCCAGCGTAAACGCCACCCGCGGCCGGTCTTCCACCAGGTCCAGGTCAAGCACCTCCGATTCGTATGGGTGGCCCGGCCAGTGAACACCGCTGAATCGGGGATCGCTCATCATCGTCAGCTGAATCGCCTGGATCGAGTCGCGACCGGCCAGAATTCGTTCCGGACGGTATTCCTCGATGGCGGCGATTATGGCGTCCAGTTCCACACGGGTCACCCGGTCGCGGTAGAAGCCGGGAAGCGAAAGGGCGAACGGAACCACGGTCAACGCCGCCAGGATCCCGGCCGCCGCCCTCCGCAACGGCCACGACCTCCGTTTCCAGAAGTCGAGAACGGAAGCCGCCGCCGATCCGTAACCCAACCACATCAGCGCGGCCAGATAGACGGTCTGACGCGTGCCGCCGAAGGTGATGAAAAGGGTCCGGTTGGCCAACAGGTGGCAGGCCACGGTGGCAATGATGACCAGGGGGAGACCGGTGCCGGAAAGAAAAAACCGTGATCCGTGATCCGTAATCCGTGATCCGTCCCGATGAACGACTATCGGGATCTCCGCTTCGCTACGATGATCCGTGATCCGTCCCGATGAACGACTATCGGGATCTCCGCTTCGCTCCGATGATCCGTTCTTTGTTGTTTCCTGATTACTGATTACTGATAACCGATTACGTTTCCCGCGTTTTCCATAAGCGCCGGCAAACCAGCAAACTACGGCCCCGAGCAAGACCAGCAGAAACGGAAGCGAGGCCCAACTCCATTCCAGGGGCATATATATCCGGGGATGGAAGACCAGCGACCAGTGGTAGTTGAGAAAATCGTAAAGCCGGACCAGGTAGTAACCGAACCAGCTCCCGTCCCAAGCGGTTCCGGGGACCCCCTTCTCCAGCAAAAAGACGGGATAGTAACGATACATATACCAGCGGAAGGGCTCGTCCCGGGGGATCAGCAGAAAGGTGGCGTAGAAATGGATGAAGCTCAAGACGCAATAGGTCAGGCCGGAAAAAAACCACGACGCATACCTTCTCCATCCTCCGGCCGACAGGCTTATCTCCACGAAAGCGGCGACCAGGATGCCGGCGGTGACCAGAAACTGGGTGTACATCACCAACTGGGCGATGTAGGCGACAACCGCCAGGAGAAGAAAACCGGGCCACCCCCATTTTCCCCTGACCTGCCAGAGATAGATTCCCACCTGGGCGGCGGTCAGGATGGGCGTGAACGAGAAGTTGTTGGCGAACTGGCTGAAGACGATCGAGGTAATGGAAAACGAGCCGAGCAGTATCGTCGACCAGGTCGGAGCCGTCCAGGGGCCCCAGAGACGGGCGGCGATGAAACCGGTCAGGCCGACGCCGAGGGCGAAAGCGGCGGCAAACCACCACCTCATCGCGGTGAAGTCGTGGCCGGTAAAGAGCTTGATCGCCTGGCAGATCACGTTGTAGGTGATGGTCATCGTGGAGGCCATATAATAACGGGAGGATTCGTGGATCTGCCAGATCACCGCGCCCAATCCGTCGGAGATATCGGGAACCGGGGCGGGGTGGAAAGCCCCCAGCCAATCGTCGAACTGGTATTGAATCTCCGGAAGACGCCAGGCGCGGGGAAGGAAGGCGACGGCGGCCGCCAGCAGTCCGACCAGAAGGGAGGCCAACAGGCGCCGCCTCGCCGCCGAATTATTTGGCGGCTTTTCCGGCATCATTTCCAGCTTTTCCATTCCAGATATGCTCCGCACTCCAAAGGATAGTAAGCAGTGAGCAGTGAGCAGTGAGCAGTGAACAGTGAGTAGTGAGCAGTGAGCAGTAAGCAGTGAGCAGTGAGCAGTAAGCAGTGAGCAGAAAACAGTCCCGACTTAAGACTGTGGGGATCTCCGCTGCGCTTCGATAATCCGGTTAAAATGCAAGATCAGGCCGATTTGACGGATCGGACCGATCGATAAATCAACGTTTTCAACGCTATGCGCTATGCCCTTTCCGCTATGCGATATTATCCCAAACAGCCTATTTCCCATCCCCTGCGGGGGCTATTGTTTATCGCCCTGCCCTTCTTCCCCGGCGCGGCCGGACATCACGATCAGCAGGTCGTAACCCTTGATGACGGAGGTGATCTCCGCCGAAGGGTCGGCCCGGCGGACCAGATCTTCAAGTTCGGCCCGGCTGAACCTGAAATCGCCGCTGCCGTTGCCGGGGTTGCTGAGAAAATGGTTGAGCCATTTCGGGAGCAGCGTGATCCGGTTTTGAACCTGCTCGATGAGGATAACTTTTTTGCGGGCGGAAGCCAGCAGCCGCTCCAGCAACTCACCGGCCCGATCGCAAAAGTGATACAGCGACTCCATCATCACCACGTAGTCGCTGACCGGGAGTTCCGCCTCGATGGCATTGCCTTCCAGGCAATACGCGCGGGTTTCTTGGGGGACCATACCCAGGCTCAAATCGATCCCCCGGTAAGAGCAGTTCTTGTCTTGCAGGTAATGGGTGAAAAGACGGCCGTCGCCGCAGCAGACATCGAGGACCGAAGATCCGGGTTCAATCAGGCCGGCGACCAGCTTGTAACGCCCCTCGAAGTCGGGATGGGAGCGGCCGTAGGTGTTGCGGTAGATACCGCGATGCCAATAGATCGGGCTGCGCATAATAGGTGTTCAGCGTTTTAGACTTTTAGTCTTTTAGGAAAAAATGCCGGCAAGGCTTACTTGTTTCTGGTGGATCTGATAAGAGCCCAAAGCACTTTTCCGGTCTCGGAAATCTTCTCTTCACACTCATCATAAACCTGACCGGTTAGATAACCCAAACGTTTTGCAAGATCTATTTGATAATGCAGTTCTCTTAACGATCCAAAGGCAATCTCTAAAAAACGGAGATACTCAGGTTGGCTGCCTCTTACGCACCCTTCAACGATATTGGAAGGCACGGAGACCGCCGCTCTCCTCATCTGGGAAGTTAATCCGTACAATTCGTCCTTAGGGAGTACCTTTGTTGCTTTATATACCAGAACAGCTACCTCATCAGCCAATTCAAACGCCCTGAGTTTTTTATGGTCCCTCATCGCAAGTTAACCTAAAAGACTAAAAGGCTAAAAAGCTAAAAGACTGATATCGCCCTTGAATTCGCGGCTCCAAGCGGCATCGTCCTCCGACACGGAAACAAAAACCGGACCGAGCACTTCGAAGTCGGCCTCGCTCTCCACGGCCAGGCGCCAGCCGTTTTCGGACGAGGGCAGTCTAACCTTAAAAAGTTGCCACGACCAGCCGAATGTCTGGTCTTCCGCGAAGACCTTTCCGCCCGAGCCGTTCTTGACCGACACCCGGCAGGAGCGCAGGGGAAGAGGAATCACCCGTTCCATCACGTCGTCCGGACCCGGCGGCATCAGGTCGGCCCGGACCGCGAAAAAGACGGTCAAAGCTTCAATCCGTTCTTCCGGAAAAAGAAACGGCAGTTCCCATTCTCCCGGCGGCAACGCGGTTCGTTGCCGCTCGCCGAGCAAGCCGGGAACGACCTCCCCCCGAACTTCCCGTGAATCCGAAGCAAGACCGACCTCTTTCCAGATCAATGGAGTCTCCTCCGGTTCCAAGGCCGAAGCGCGGATCCGTTCGAGGTCGTAAACGCGCCGGCCCGGCAGGTCCCAATAAACGCCGGCGCGACTCTGATATTCCCCGGAATGCCGTCCGGACAGGGCCAGAAACTCCTCCGGTTCACCGATAAGATAACCGCGCTCATACAACCGCAGGTTAACAACCGGCAACAGCATCGAAAAGAGCTGCTCGGGCTCGTGGTTCCAGACCCGGAGCATAATGTCCCAGCGACGGGAGATGTCGAAGACGCGGGGCCGGTGGTAGGCGGTGTAAACCGGAACCGGCAACGCGTCCGCGGCGCGGAGGAGAGGCGGAAGGCCGAGAAGATCACGGGTATAAAGACGGGCTTCATCGTTGAATCCGAAAGCCGACGGCAACTCGTCGAGTACCCTCGAGCTTTGGGTGTAATTGAGCAGACCGATTACGAGCAACGACAAGCACGCGAGCGACGTTCTCCAGCGTTTTCCCCCGGAAAACGATGCGGAGAGAAACGCGCCCAGGGGAAGTATAAACAGAATTATGATGGTGGAGTAATAGTAAACCGGCATCTCGACTGTAGCCGGAATTACCGGAAACATAAACAGGGCCACGGCGAGAAAATAAAGAACGGCCGGCAGCAACGGTTTGAGAGCGAAACGCAGGTATTTAATCCCGCCGGAGAAAAGCATCAGCACGGCCGCGGCGGGGCCGAACAGTCGCAGGTAAAACGGAAGGTTTTCTCCGGCGCCGAGATTCTGGTTTATCATCTCCCGAACTCCGACCAGGGCGAAATCACGCAATCGCGGGAAGATCACCAGCGGGTCGGCCAGCAGAGGCTCCAGACCGCCGGTCATCCAGTCCATCGGCGGCCAGCGGCCAACCACCCGGCCGGCCAGGGGCGGCAGGATCCAGAACAAGGATGCCAGGTAAACGGCCCAGGCCGAAAGACAGGCAACGGCGGCGGGGAGGGCGTGCCTTTTCAGGGTATTCCACTCCAGGATAAAGAAGACCGCGATCAGGGGAACGAAAAGAAGAGCGAACTCGTGGGTGAAGATGGCCGCGGCCAGCGCCAGGCCTATTCCAAGCCAGCGAAAACCGCCTTTTTCGAGATTCCGCAGCCTCACCGCCTCCCGGACGATATAGACGAGCAGAAAGGTCAGCAAGGCCATATTCGGGCGAATCGGATAGTGGGCGTCGAGCAACGTCTGCGAAGTGGCCAACCAGAACGAGGCGGCCGCGAGCCCGGCCGGCAGGGAGCCGAACCACTCGCGGATCAAATAAACCAATAAAAGCCAGGTCAGCAGGATAAGGATGAGGTTAACCGGTTCCCGCAAAGACGGCCCCCACCAGGAGTAAAAAGGCTGATAGAACTTGGGGATCAGCGCGTCGAAGAGCATTATCGGGTAGCGGCCGTCGAACATTCCGCCCTGGGCTTCCCAGACCAGCGGCTTGAGCGGGTCGTAACGGTTGAACGAAGCGCTCAAGGGACCGTCCCGCAATCCCGCCTGAAGCCCGTAATAGCGCAACCTCAGCGTTTCCGGCTGGATCCAGTCCACCGGATGGTGGACGAGGAAAAGGGCAAAGATTCCCGCCGCCAGGACCGAAAAGATAACGGCCGTCGTCCTCGTTGAGGCGAATACCGGAATTTTCCGCGTAGGGATCTTCACTTCGAAACGGGTTTACTCGGTGAAGCTTAAGCCGGAAAGGGAAACATAAGGAACCGGGCGGCCGGAATGGCTTTCCTCGAATACCAGTCTATACATCCGGTAGGGCGCGTGATTCCGGAAACTCCAGATCACCCAACGGTCGCCGGGCGGGCGCGACGGCCGCGAAAGTGGAGCGACCAGCGTCCACACTTCCCCGTCCATACTCCCCAGCAGTTCCGCCCGGCGGGGAAATTCTTCCGGCGCGGCCGGCCGGGGCAGCATCGCAACTCTCATCACCCGCGCGCCCTGCCTTTCCCCCCGGCCCCGAAAATCCGCCGTTACCCAGGGAGGATCTTCTCCGACGGGAGCCCGCCAGAAGGTGTCGGCGGAACCGTCGAGCAGGTTGGAAACGGGAGGATAATCACCGGGGTATGGCCCCGAACTTAAGCGGAGCTCAGGCTCCAAGAGCAGTTGGCCCCGATCGGGCGGAGAATCGCTCAGCGACCCCTCTACGACGGCGGGTGGCGTCAATGGAAAGAACCAGAACCAGCGTTCCGGATAACTGGCAATGAACCTTTCGCGAACATCCGGATCGTCCCAAAACCGCCAGGCCCAGTAAACGTCGGAGAAAGTCAACCGGTGGAGGCGGTGGGAATGATCGCCGAAAAAGCCCCTTTCCTGCCGGTGGATGAAAGGAAAGTTATACATAAAAACAACGGCCATAAAAATAACAATTGCCGCGTTGACCGCCCTCTGAAACGCCGGTCCCCGACGGGAGAACAGAACCGCCAGCGGAAACAATATGAACACCGAGAACAACGCCCCATAGTAATAGGGGGTTTCCAGCGCCATCTGGTATTCATCCCCCCTGCTCCAGTAGAAGGTAATGAAGACCAGATAGGCGCAGAGCAGCAGGGTGGAGCGCAGCAACATCTTTTTCTTTTCCGCGGAAAGATTAAGGAAGAGATAGGCCAGATACGGCAATACGAGCAGGTAGGCGGCGGCCCAGCCGGGCTTCTCCCAGGGGACGAACTGACTGACGATCATATTCCTCGCGCTGGGGAGAATGTTCCCGACGTTCAACCATTCCCAGACGCTCGCGGCGGAAGCTTCTTCCGAACGAAGCATATAGGACCAGAAATCGAATTCCCCCGAACCGTATCTTTCCACGAGGACCGGCGCGAGAAAGGTGACGAAGATGAGAAAGACCGCTATAAGCGAAAGATACAACCCCCTGAACAATCCCCGCCCTCTCGGCAAGAACAATGCCGGGAACATAATCGGAACAGCCGGATACAGAAACCAGGCGGTCTCGTCGACAAGAAACGAGACGAACAAAGCGGCCAGCATAACCGCGAACATTTTTAAGTTCCCGGCGCCGGCCGGTTCGCCGGAGATCCGGGCGGCCAGGTAAAAAGTGAATACCGTGAAAAAATTCACCAATGGCTTGACCGCGCTGTCGCGAAGGGTGATTCCCGACAACGATCCCGCGGAGAGAACAAGCAGGGTGACGCACAACCACGCGGCTGCCCGGTTTCCGGTGAGGAGGCGGATAAGCTTGAAAAAGAACAGCGGGGTGAGAACCAGGGTGAATATCCAGCCCAAAGACAGTGACGGATGGGGCGGCAGAAAACGCGCCAGCCAGAGTAGAAACTTCGCGTCGAAAGTTTCAAAGGTCCAGCCGACGAACCTGACCCGGGAATGGCCGTCGTCGAAACACAGGACATCGAAACCCCGCAACAAATCGCGGGGGACGATATTCACGCCGTGCCTCAGCACCCCCTGCTGAAACCGGATGGACCGGGACGACAAACCCACCGCGAGGGACGCTTCGTGATAATCGAAAATCCGGAAACCGATATATACCAGGGCAGCCGCAAACAGCAGCGGATAAAACAGCCTGCCGGATTTTCCGGTTATTCGTTTCAATTCCCGACCCATCGGTTGACAACCTTGCGGTAAGATAACAAGTATTGCCGGAACAGACGCAGAAAATCCCTCACCCCGGTCCGCCGCGGAATAAGTCTCCACAGATAATACCCGTCGGCAAGATCCCCCAACGTGCGAAACAGACGGTTGGGAGGAAGATTGGTCAACCGGTTGTAAAGCGGCCAGAGACGGGGATGACGCACCCCCAGGTTGAAGAAGGAGCGTAGGTTCACCAGACGACGCTTATCCTCCTCCGACCGGAACGAAAGCAGCGTATAGTGCATATAATTTTCCGGAAAGTCATCGACACCGCCGTCGTAAACCCCCTGCTCGATCGCGTATTTCGTCAGCTCCAGGCCGGGATAAGGGGTAAAATAAGATACCGCGGCGAAATCCGGCGCCGCCGCGATATTCAGGGACAGGGTTTTCAGGGCCTGCTGGTAGGTCTCGGTGGGCAATCCGACCATATTCTCGGTTAAAACCTTTATGCCGGCTTGCCGGCAATCTTTGATGACTCGAACCAGATCTTCGTTCGACATTCTCCGATTCAGGACGCGGCGGCGGTATTCCTCATCACCGGATTCCACTCCCACGTGAATCAGCCAGCAGTTGGCCGCGGCCAGCGCCGATATGCAGTCGGCGTCCAGGTGCTCCACCCGGGTGTTTATTTGAAAAGGCAGCCCGACCTCCCGTCGATAGATCTCGCAAAAATCGATCGTCCAAGATTTGTTAAGAGTAAAACAGTCGTCCACGAAGCTGACCATCTTGACGTTCATCCGGCTTCGTTCAACGTTAATCTCGGCGCAGACGCTCTCCGGCCGGCGACTGTGATAACAATCCGCGCCGCTGACACCGTACATCCGGTTGTAGGCGTGGTTGAAACAGAACGTGCAGCGATAGGGGCAGCCGCGATGGGCGATGAAATGCTTTATTCCGTGCAGATCGGTAACCGGATATTTTTTTATAAACATCGTCCGATCCGGATAAGGCAGGGAGTCCGGGTCCGTGATCAGGGGACGAACCGGCCTTTTCTCCACCCGCCCGTTCCGCTTGATCCAGAAATTGTCCACATCGGAGGGAATATCTCCCCGGTCCCGATACTTCTCCATAAACTCGGCCAGGGCCAGCTCTCCCTCCCCGCGACAGACAGCGTCGATTCCCGGCTCGGCGACAATCTCCGGAAAAAAGGTTGGGTGCGGTCCGCCAAATATTCCGACAAACTCTAATTCCCTCTTCAGGGTTCTGAAGAATTCCACCAGACTCCGGTGAGTGCCGGATATCACGGTCGCCCCGACAACATCCGGGGCGTATTCCACCACTTCGCCCACGGATTTATCGGTCTTAATCCCGGCTTCGAACACCCGGCATTCAAAACCCCTCTCCTTGAGCACGGCGGCGCAGTAAGCCACTCCCAGGGGTATGGAATACTCAACCTGGCGGACAATGAACGCGACTTTCATTCCCGAGGAGATTCCCGAAGCGATATCAGTCCGCCGAAACGCGGCGCAGAAGAAGCGACGCGGTGACGCCGAAAGGAGCGGGCAAGCGACGGAAAAGCAGTCTCTCCATCGTTCCCAGCGACAGACTGACGGCATTGGTGATGGGATTTTCCAAGGACAGGTCGGTGGCGTTTCTTTTTGATAGCCTCCGAACGATCCACAGCGGCAAGAAAGCGAACATATGCAGATAGGTCCTGCGAAGACATTCGACTGGTTGCCCCGAGAATAGTTCCATCAGCTGTTCGGTGGTGAACCGGCGGCAGCCACCGAACACTTCGTCGTGCCGGCCGAAGAGACAGGAAAAAGCCGGCTCCGCCGCCACCACCAGGCCGCCCGGACGGCAGACCCTCACCGCCTCCCGCGCGATCCGGCCAGGATCGTGGGCCTCGCGCTGGTGCAGCAATCCCTCGCAAATCACCACGTCGCAGATTCCGTCCTTAAGCGGAATCCGATGGGCGTCCCCGCATACCCGGACGCAGTTTCGGGATCGGGCGAGTTTTAAGGCCAGCGGCCTGATATCGAGCAGTATCCGGGAAACGCCGGCGGGAAGCCCGGCGGTGGACCAACCGGCGGCCGAACCCAGATCCAGAAAAGTCATTCCGGGCTTCACGTAGGGACGGACCATATCCAGAATCGCCGGATAATGAACCTTAAACCACCAATGGCGGTTCTGCAACTGTTGCATCTCCCGGTAGAGGGCGGGATAATCAACCGGGGGCGGACCTATATCGGAATTATTCATCTTGGCGATTGCTTGCCGAAAAATCGCGCGGGGATATTCACCGTTATTTTCTTCTTCAACCGGAGTATAATCCGCAAACCGGCTCGGTTCCGCGCGCCGGCGGGAAGACAGGATCAGAAAATACCAAAAATGACCATCCTCGGCATTCTTTTTCTGGCCGGCGGGATCTTCGTCGTCTCTTCATTGAGCCTGAACACGGCCCGGGGAATAACCGACTCGGCCGAAAAACGCTGGGTCACGATCGGGCTGCGCTGGATTTTCCCCGCCCTGCTGCTGGCGGCGGCGTTTTGGATTTCATCCTCCCACCCCGACGCGGCGGAACGTTTTCTGGCGTCACCCGCCAACGCGGCCCTGGTCTTCGCCGTCTATTGTCTTTTCGCCGCCGCAACGGTTAAAAGAAGCGGAGGAAAGACCAGCCCCGGAAACGGCTCAAGGCGGCCCCGGAACCAGCGCGCGGCCAAGTTGATTCTTTTTCCGACGGCACTGGCGGCCGGCGCCGTCGTCATCCAAGTTATCGGAAATCAAAATGACGCGATCTTCGCCGGTCTGCTGGGAGTGGCGGCGGTGTTTTCGCTTCCCTTGTTGAAGTTCGGCGGCGACCCCCTGGCTTTTTACGCCGCCTGCCTTCCCTATCTGGCGTTCGGCCTCTCCCACGTCCTGTCCCAGGTTATGGTCGAGGGCGACAGCTCGATCTGGCATTACCCGGTCTTTGAATTCATCGCCCGCTCCTTCGCGGCGGGAAATTTTCTTCCGCCCTGGCTTCCACAGAGCGGTGGAATAAGGACCGGCTTGTTCCATATCAACCTGTTTTTCGGCCTTCCCCAGAAAGCCGCGGGTTATTTTATCTATTCTCTCTTCCCGATTCCGATACCGGTTCTCTACAAATTTCAATATCTCCTGGGAATAATCATCCTTTCACTGGGTTGGTGGCTGGCACTGAAAAAGATCACCGGCAACCGGTACGCCGCTTATTTCGGAACCTTAATGGTCACGCTGGGGGGAACCGGCTTCACCTTCCACCAGGAACAGGCGGTCTCAACCGCCTACCTTTTCCCCTGGTTCATCTGGTGCCTGCTGAAGCTCAAGGAATCGCCGCGCTGGCTTCTTCCCGCCGCGGCCGTCGCCGGGCTCGGCCTCTCAACCCATTATCCCCATATTCAGTTGATCAGCCTGCTGCTGGCGGCGGGAGCGCTGGCCGCGGCCGGCCGGTTTCGTCCGGTGGCGGCTCTGACTTCCGGCGGAAGGCTGATTTTGCCTTCTCTGGTCCTGGCTTTCCTGGCGATAGCGCCCGCGATCTACATCGCGCGCCACTCGCCGGAGCTTGCCAGCGAACTGCGGGGAATGGATGTCGCCCAAAGACCGGCCGACCTGCGGGAATACCTTCAACTGCAGACAGGCGCTTCTTCCGCCTCGCCGGGTTATCTCCGCCAATACCTCTTGCCGGAGTGGAGCAAAACCGGCGAGGAACGCCCCGTGGTGGACGTGCAGGACCGCTGCGCTTTCTTCGTGGGCCGGGCGGGTCTGCTCCTGGCCGGCGCGGGCCTGATCCTGGCGTTCCCCAAATCGCTAACAGCCGGGCTGGCGGCGGTAATATTCTCGCTGCTCAGCCTCGGCATTAATTCTCCCATCCCCCTCCCCGGATATCTTTTTCAATTAGGAGTGCCCTTCTTCGACGTCTTCCGCCAGTGGGTCCATTTCTTCCCGATGATCAATTTTTCCCTTTCCCTCCTGGCGGCGCTGGCCATAGCCCGGCTGGTCGCTGCAGCGGGTGAACGTTTCCGGCGAGCCGCCGGGATCGCGATCGCCGTCCTGGTCTTCCTCCAGGTGGCCGACACCGCCTACTACGGGCATAAATACCTTTCTCTCTTCCCGGTTCCCGCGGAGACCCACGACCTCAGGGAGGAATTCAGCGAGCGGGGCGAACATTCGATCAGCTCCGTCTTTCAATATCGCGACCGTTTTCATCTGGTCCGCGCCTGCGGTGAGCGGGCCATCCCCGAAAGCCCCTTTCTGGCGGAAAAGGTGCTGAACTTGGAGCCGGAAGACGCCTTCAACCCCGGCAACGTCTGCCTGGCCCTGCGGCGGGACGCAGAAGTTTCGGCGGTAACCCGGATTCCCCGGGAGGCGCTGCCGGCCGGAGTCTCCGTCTTCGGCGAGGAAACCTCCAGGATCGATCTGCGGATCGGTTTTAACGGTTTGCGAGGCGACGTCGCTCTCGATCGCCCCGGTCTGCTGGTCACGCCGATGAACATCGGTTTGCGGCCGCGGGGCGGCGTTAACGGGGAACGCAAACCGGTATGGCCGGTAAACGCGGCCCTGACCGGGGTTTTGCTCGATGAGGGAAGCCATCGACTTGAATTGAGGGTCGGCCACGACATCTACCTGGTTTTATTTCTCCTGCAATGGTTACTTTTCGGATCTTTAGCCGTATTTTTCATCAAGACGAATAAACCGGGCTAATATCAAATATCTCTTTCCTTTCATCCCGTTAATCCTGTTATCCTGTCAAATAATTGTATGCCTTTAAGGGGGATTATGAATCCGTTTCCGTCAATCCTGATCCGGGGGACGATCACCTTCCTGGCGGCGCTGATCGTCCACATCGTTTTCTGGCGCGCGAAGCGCCCCCCCCGGGAGATGGCCTGGCTGGTTTTCCTGTTTCTGGCGCTGCCGCTTGCCCTTTATTCGTTTCTCTTCCTGGTTTGCCGGGATGCCGCGGCAACGAGCTGGGTGTTGGCCTTTATCTGGCATACCGCGCTCTCGGCCGCCTACATAATGACCTACCCACCGATACAGGCGGGATGCCCGTCGCTCAAGATCGTCCTGGCCGTCAACCGCGCCGGGAGGAAAGGGCTCTCGCTGGAAGAGATCACGGATCTTTTCTCGGAAGAGGCGATGTTCGGCGATCGTTTCAACGATTTGATAGAAGACGGTCTGATCTCCTGGAAATACGATACCTGGGGCATCAGCGGCACGGGGCAATTGATCGCCCGCTTTTTCATTTTTTACCGCAAACTTCTCAAGCTGCCCCTGGGAGAGGGATGACGGCAGGCGGGAACATCACCGGACCGGGGATTGCTTTTCCGGTCCTGATCGCCTTGAGCGTTCTCCTGCCGCCCCTCATCCACCTGATCGTTTCTCGCGGGATGGGGCTCTATCGCGACAAGGCCCTGCGCCAGAAAGGGGCGATCGTCAGCGTCATCGCCGGCGCGGCGGTCTTGCTGATCCTTTTTATCGTTCTCGAACCGGCCCGAGCGCCGGGGTCCGGTTGGCCGTGGAAAATAATTTACCTGTTGGGGATTTACTTCCTGTTCGGTTATGTCTACTTCCATATCTTTAATATGAGCGAGACCGCCCGGCGGATCCGCATCCTCGCCCACGGTCACCGCGAAGGCCGGATGGTGAAGGAAGAATTGACGCAGAACTACACCCGCCGGGAGATGGTGGAGATCCGGGTCGCCCGCCTGTTGGCGCTGGGGGAACTCCGGAAGAGGGATTCGCGCTATATCGGCGGTAAGGGACTGCTTATCCCGCCGGCGCGGGCGGTCTTCGCCTTCCGGCGCCTGCTCCGCCTGGACCGGTAACAAGCCAATCCGATGAAGATTGTCGTAATCGCCACCTACAACGAACGGGAAAACATCGTCGCCCTGGTGGAGAGGATCCTCTCCCTCACGCCCTTATTCCACGTGCTGGTCGTCGATGACGATTCCCCGGACGGAACCGGGAAGTTCGTTGACGACGCCTTTTCGGGCGAGGAGCGCGTCCGGCTGATCAGCCGGAAGGGAGAGCGGGGATACGCATCCGCGGTGGAGCGCGGCTTCCGGGAGGCCGTCCGCCGGGGCGCCGACCGGGTCCTGACGATGGACGCGGATTTCTCCCACAACCCGGACGACCTGCCTCTCCTCGATTCCGCTCTTGACGAGTTTCCGCTCGCCATCGGGTCCCGCTACCACAATGGCATCCGCGTTCTCAATTGGTCGCCGGGGCGCCTGCTGCTCAGCCTGGCCGCGAACGCCTACGCCAAAACGATCCTCCGCCTGCCCTATGCCGACTGCACCAGCGGATTCCGCGGATACCGGCGGGAGGCCGTCGAGAAGGTGATCGCGAGCGGCGTCAGATCCAACGGCTACGCGTTTCTGGTCGAAGTGCTCGCGCGGGCGGAAAAGGCCGGTTTCCGGTCGAAAGAGGTTCCGATCATCTATACGGAGAGAAGGGCGGGCCACTCCAAGATGTCGAGAATGACCATCCTCGAAGCGATTATTCTTCCCTGGCGGATACTGCTCCGCCCTTCGGGCGGCAAGCGCTAATTGGACGGAAACTTCATCCCCGGACTTTCGCCCGGGGATAACCCTGTGTCGCCCCTCATAAAAACCCGTAATCAGTCCCGATGAACGACTATCGGGATCTTCGCTTCGCTACGATAATCCGGTAAAGGCCCGGCCCCCCGGCCCCTATTCTCGCGCAAAGACGCTGAGACACGGGGAAATTAATTTTTTTCCTAATAGCCTACAGCCTAAGCCCCTACTAACCTTACCACGTTCACCTCACCCCCCTGATCAGGTCCCTTCTCAGGTTCTCCCGCGCGGTAACTTCGATCTCCTGGATGTAGCTCCACGGCGAACGGAGGGGGAAGCGGGCTCTCAGCTCGGCGATCGCCGCCGGACTGTCCCGGAGGCTGAACGCCTTCACGGCCACGCTTCTCTCCAGATGACCGAAGTCCGAGAAAGCGCCATACATATTCCTGATCTCCCGGTTGATATGAATGAAATTGGCCGCCATAACCAGCGCGATGAAGCAGACTATGATCCGGTTGGCCGCCACCGAAAACCGGCTTTCTTCGCTGGCCAGCGGAACGGCGACGATAACCGGCAAAAAGACCGAAAGCAAAGCGCCATAGTAAAAAGGAAACTCAAGAATATGACCTTCCTGATGAAGCGCCACCGCCATCCCCAGACTCTGGAACATAATAAACAGAATCAATGCGGCGAACCCGCGGCGCACGATATTCTTTTTTTCGTCATCCAATCCCGCGTACCGGCCGATCAGATACGGAACAATCAGGAGATAGATCAGGGCGGTCCAGCGCCGGCCGCGAAAGACCGACTGGCTCGACAGCAGGTTCCTGGCGGTCAGGATCACGTATCTCGGGTTATACCACTCCCGGATTCGCCTCAAAGATGGGGCATCCGGGTCATCCCGGGTTTCCCCGATGATGCTTATCTCCGGGCTCCCCGGCGAGGCCAGAGCGATCAGCCGGGGCGCGCCGTATAAAAGAGTGGCGGCGATCAATAAAACCACGGCCAGGGAAAGCCCGACCATAAAAGGCCGGAAATTCCGGTTGCGCAATATCCCGGAAAAGAAGACCGGAATCGCGACGAGAGTGAAGACCCCTTCCCCATCCGTGAAAACGGCCGCGTAAACCGTCAGGGCCAGAAGAGCGGCTATCGCGACAGCCCGCCAGGTAAGCGGGGCGGGCGGCCGGGCGGCCGCGCGCAACTTCGCGCCCAGGTAGAGGCAGGCGCACATCAGAGTTGTCATCAGCGGCTTGCCGGGATTGCACAGCAGGGTCAGGTGGGAGAGATAACCGGTGGAAAAC
>PUNC01000009.1 GCA_003551625.1 PVC group bacterium
AGTGCAGGCTGTTTAAGAAACCGCGTGGCATCCCCTGGAATAATATGTCATCTCCGGGGATCTGATGGATCCCTGTTTTCAAAACCGTTTTTTGGCTATACTCTTAATTAAGGAGGGGTTTTTTATCATGGAAACACAAACCACCAAAGAAAAAGTTAATACGTACCAGGTGGCGCAAGGTCGGGTAAAGCGGGCCGTGGAACAGCTGGATCTTCCCGATGACGTGTACGAATGGCTGAAATCCCCGGATCGCCTGGTGGAGTGCGGCATCCCCGTGGAAATGGACAACGGTAAAATCCGTGTCTTTACCGGTTACCGTTCCCAGCACAACAATGCCCTGGGCCCTTACAAGGGTGGCATCCGTTTTCACCCCGACGTGGACGCCGACGAAACCAAGGCCCTGTCCATCTGGATGACTTTTAAGTGCGCCGTGGCACGGGTCCCCTTCGGCGGCGGCAAAGGGGCCGTGAAGGTTAACCCAAGGGAGCTCTCCATGAAGGAACTGGAGCGTCTCAGCCGCAAGTACATGCAGGCCATGGCACCGATCCTGGGACCGGAAAAAGATATTCCCGCCCCCGATGTGAACACCAATGCCCAGGTCATGGCCTGGATGACCGACGAATACTGCAAGATCAAGCAGCACAACGATTTCGGCGTCATCACTGGCAAACCCCTGGATATGGGAGGCTGTGTCGGCCGGGAAACCGCCACGGCAAAGGGCACCTTTTACGCTATCCGGGAAGCGGCCCGGGTTAAGAACATCGCCCTGAACGAAGCCCAGGCGGCTGTTCAGGGTTACGGCAACGTGGGGTACTACGCTGCTCTTTTCCTGAACCAGGCCGAATGCAAGATCATCGCCGTTAACGATTCGACCGGTGGAGCCTATAACCCCAACGGCATGGACCCTACGGCCCTTAAGGAATATAAAAATGAAACGGGCTCAGTGAAAGGCTTCCCGGGATCAGACAACATTACGACAGAAGAACTGTACGCCATGGATTGTGATATTCTTGTACCTGCAGCCCTGGAAAACCAGATCACCGCTGACATAGCCCGGACCGTTAAGGCCAAGATCATCGTAGAGGGCGCCAACGGCCCCACCACCCCTGTGGGGGACATGGTGCTTAATGATAATGGCGTCCTGGTCGTTCCGGACATCCTGGCTAACAGCGGAGGCGTTATTGTCTCCTACTTCGAGTGGGTCCAGAACAACTACAACTATTACTGGCCCGAGGCCCAGATTGAGGACCGGCTGCAGCAAAAGATGATGGATGCGTTTCACTACATTTACGATTACCACTGCGACTGCTCCGATAAAACCACCATGCGCGAAGCCGCATTCATGTACGCCTTGAAACGATTGGCCGATACCATGAAGACCCGGGGCTGGTGGGGGTAAACGCTCTTACAGGGCGTGAACAGAACAAAAAGGGCTGGGCAATTCCTGATAACCAGATTTTACTTGTAAAAACGCCAGCAAAGGGGGAGGCCGGAAATCATTACGTTCCGCTTCCTTCTTTATCATTCCTGAGGAGGAAATGTTATGCTCTACGGTCATTACGGGAAGTTGATCCGGACCAACCTGGAGGAAAAACGTTTTTCTGTGGAGGAAGTAGCCCCGTCGGTTTTTAAGCGAACCCTTGGAGGTAAGGGGCTGGGGACCCACCTGCTCCTGGAGAAACTGGATCCCCGGGTCGATCCTCTGTCACCGGATAATAAGATCATTTTTACCACCGGCCCTGCTTGTGATGCAGGCATCGCCGCGTCCTCCCGCTACGGCGTTTTCAGCAAGTCACCTTTAACCGGAATCTACGCCGAGTCCTATGCCGGGGGCCATGTGGCGCCGCTAATGAAGCGCACCGGTTTCGACGCCTTTATCCTGGAAAGGCGCTCTCCTTCCCCTGTGTTCCTGCACATCCATCCCGGCGGAGTTACCTTTCACCAGGCCGATTCTCTCTGGGGAATGGGGAGTTATGAGGCCGAGGACCGGATGAAAGAAGAGGTGGGCGTTAAGGGCGCTCAGGCCCTGGTTATCGGTCCCGCCGGGGAGAACCAGGTTGCATTTGCCTGCATCAAGAACAACTACTGGCGCTCCGCTGGCCGGGGCGGCATGGGTGCGGTGCTGGGCTCCAAGCAGGTCAAAGGCCTGGTTTTCAGCGGCAATTCCCGGGCTCCCCTGGCTGATCCTGCCCTGATGAAAAGGTGCGCTGTTGAACTGAGAGAAAAGGGCAGGGATAACCGGGGCGTTCAGGCCTATCACAACTTCGGCACACCCATGATGGTCTCTATACTCAATAAGATCAATTCTTTTCCTACCCGATATTGGTACCGGGGGAGTATGGCAAACTGGCAGAAGATCAGCGCCGAAGCCATGCAGGACACCATGGAGGTTCGCCCCAGGGCCTGTCGGGGCTGCTTCATCGCCTGCGGAAAGCTGTCCACCGTGCTTCAGGGGCGCCACCAGGGGCTGCAGATCGAAGGCCCCGAGTATGAAACCCTTTATGCCTTTGGCGGGCTTTGCTGCATCGATACCCTGGAAGAGATCGTCTATTTAAACGACCTGTGCGACCGCCTGGGAATGGACACCATCAGCGCCGGCAACCTGGTGGCCTTCGCCATTGAGGCGGGGCTGAAGGGCAAACTGAAGGATGCCCCTGCCTACGGCGACGTAGACGCCATCGCCCGACTGCTAGAGGATATTTCCGCCCGAAAAGGAACGGGGGCCCTCCTGGCCCTGGGCATCCGCGCCGCTTCCGCCTGGCTGGGTCTGGAAGATTTGGCCGTGCACGTCAAGGGAATGGAACCGCCCGGCTACGATCCCCGCATTTTAAAAGGCATGGGCCTGGGCTACGCCACCTCGGACCGGGGGGCCTGCCACCTGCGGGCCACTTTTTACAAGCCCGAGCTGAGCGGGATGATTGCCCCTGAACAGGTGGAGGGCAAGGCGGCCCTTTTCATCGAATTCGAGGACCGCCTGACCCTGTTCGACTGCCTGATTTACTGCCGTTTCTACCGGGACCTGGTTGACTGGGAAGACCTGGCTTTGGTTATCGAGGCCACCACGGGGCAGAAACTGGACA
>PUNC01000059.1 GCA_003551625.1 PVC group bacterium
ATTCTGAACCCTGAGATGAAGGGCGGTCCTGTCCGCCATAGCTTTAGCGAAGGCGGAAACCCGAGCGAAGCATTCTATTTGTTGTCATTCTGAGCCCTGAGCGAAGCGAAGGGGAAGAATCTCTTCCTTTTGTCCCTCCTGTCCCTTTCGTCCCTCCCGTTCCTCTTTCATCTATTCGTGTCATTAGCGCATTCGCGACGATTCGTGTCTCTCCCGGGAAAACCTTCGGTTTTCTGCCGTTGACGAAAGTGATAGGATTCTTGGTCGAAGAAATCGTAAATCTTATTCGCGGGAGGTCGAAATGAACGAAACCAAGGCCGGAATCGAGGGTATGGTGTCCCTGGCCAACCGGATTGTGGGTGAGGACAGGTTTGTCTTTACGGTGGACGACCGCGGCCGGTGCGATTTGAAATACTCCAATAAGAAATCCTCCGGAGAAGAGCGTCGCAGTATGGGGGGTAGCCTGAGCGATCCCGATCTGCCAGGGTCTATTGCCGGGTGGTTGTCGCATATTTTGAGACGCCTTATGGCTGATGAGGCAGGCAAGCCGGCGAGCCCTGCCGTCACCGAGAGTGAAACGGCCGAGGTCAAAAAGATCATCTCCGGGCTGATCGAAAAAGAGTTGCGCGAGGGAAAAATCGATAACGCGCACGGGATCAACGCGGAGAATCTCCGGGAACACCTGGTCGAGCCGGTGAAACAGTCCTATGAAAACGAGTACTGGAGTGACGGGACGGCCATTCGGATAGATCTGTGGACGGTCCTGGAGGAATGCCCGGAAAAGAAGAACGGTTACCGGGTCTTCTTTGACCCGAAAAACCAACAGTTCGGGTTGGCGGAGACGGATCACCGGGGCCGGCCCGTCTATCTGTTCCACACCGGAACTTTTCTCCAAGCGCTACAAGCGATGTAACACGTAATTGGGGTCGTAATTGGGGTCGGACCACGTCATCTCTTTGGCGTGTAAAAAGATGGGCGTATTTTGCGTAATTGGGGTCGGACCACGTCATCTCTTTGGCGTGTAAAAAGATGGGCGTATTTTAGCCCTGTTTTACGGCCTTAGACGCGATTTTTGCCCCCCAAAAACGGCCTTTAAGACTTTCGGCCTTCGTTTAAAGATCAAGCGCGCCCTGTAAAGTCAAATGTAAAGATTTGACCCCAGGGATGGGGATTTGGTCTTGACCCCGGCCCGGTTTTGCCGCAGAATCGAACCGCTTCAATCCGTATGACAGTTGGCTCCTATTCTGTCAGTCTTGACGAGAACCGGGAGGTAAGATGCTCTCCAAGATCCACTCCGCCGGCCTGCTGGGAATCGACGCTTACCCGGTAGAGATCGAGGTGGACGTCAGCGGCGGTCTCCCCGCCGAGGTGGTGGTGGGTCTGCCCGACGCGGCGGTCAAGGAGAGCAAGGAGCGCGTTCGCGCCGCGCTTCAAAACAGCGGTTTCAGCTACTGCGAAGACCGGGTGACCATCAATCTGGCCCCGGCCGACGTCAAGAAGGAGGGGCCGAGCTTCGACCTGCCCATCGCCCTCGGGGTTCTCGCCGCCGACGGGAAAATCTCCCGCCGGGATTTCAGTCCCTACATAATAGTGGGCGAGCTGGCCCTTGACGGTTCCATCCGCCCGGTCCGGGGCGCGCTTTCCATCGCCCTTCTGGCCAAAAAGCTCAAGAACCGGCCCTTGCTTTTGCCCGCCGCCAACGCGGCCGAGGCGGCCCTGGTCAAGGGAGTGGAGGTCCGCGCGGTCTCCAATCTTTCGGAAGCGGTCAAGTTCCTGGAAGGGGAGATCGATCTTTCCTCCGTCCGGGTGGACTTCGAGGCGGTCCTGAAAGAGGCCCGCTCGGCCGAGGTCGACTTCTCCGACGTCCGCGGCCAGGAACTGGTGAAAAGGGCGATCGAGGTCGGCGTGGCCGGCGGCCACAACATCCTGATGATCGGTCCGCCGGGGGCGGGGAAATCGATGCTGGCCAAGCGGATTCCCACCATCCTGCCGCCGCTGTCGCTGGCCGAAGCGCTGGAGACCACAAAAATCTACAGCAGCCTGGGGCTGCTTCCCCCGGACCGCCCCCTGCTCGCCGTCCCACCTTTTCACAGCCCGCATCATACGATCTCCGACATCGCCCTGGTCGGGGGAGGGGCCCGGATCCGCCCGGGCGAGGTCAGCCGGGCGCACAACGGGGTCCTGTTTCTTGACGAACTTCCCGAATTCCGGAGAAACGCCCTGGAGGTTCTCCGCCAACCCCTGGAAAACGGCGAGGTAACCATCTCCCGAGCCACCGGTTCGATCACCTTTCCCGCCCGGTTTATGCTAGTGGCGGCGATGAACCCCTGCCCCTGCGGTTACCTCACCGATCCCCGGCGGGAATGCCGCTGCGGTCCTTCCCGGACCCGCAAATACATCAGCAAGATCTCCGGGCCGCTGCTTGACCGGATCGACATCCACGTTGAAGTGCCGGCGGTTAAGTTCGAAGACCTTGACGGCAAAAAGCCGGGGGAAAATTCAGAGACGATCCGACGCCGGATCGCCGCCGCCCGCCGGATTCAGAAGGAGCGGTTCGCCCATTGCCGGGCGCGGCGAAACGCCGAGATGGGATCGTCGCACCTACGCCGTTTCGTAGTCCTCGACCGGGAGGGCAGGGAACTGCTCAAGATGGCGATGGGCGAGCTGGGGTTTTCCGCCCGCGCCTACGACCGCGTCCTCAAGGTCTCCCGGACCATCGCCGACCTGGAAGGGGAGGAAGCGGTCCGCCCGCATCACCTCTCCGAGGCCATCCAGTACCGCGCCCTCGACCGGCGCTTCTGGATTTAGCCTGGATCACTCATAAACCGGGCTGATTTGTAAATTGTAAAGGGTTGACCCTGACAATTCCGAAAGGGGGTAGGCGTGAACAGGAAGAGTGGTCTGGTATATGTGATTGACGACGACCTCTCTATTCTTAAAAGTGTGGCAAGGCTGCTCTCTCAGGCCGGTTACGAGGTCAAGACGTTCGAGACCCCCGAAGAATTGTTGGAATGCCGGGGGGGGGATTGCCCGGATTGTCTGGTCCTGGACCTGAAGCTGAAAGAAACCGACGGCATCAAGATCCAGGAAGAAATGGCGAGAAGAAACATTAAGGTTCCGATCGTCTTCATTACCGGGTACGGCACCGTTCCCAGCAGCGTTCAGGCGCTTAAAGCCGGCGCCGAGGATTTTCTGGAAAAGCCGTTCGATAATTGGAAACTTCTGGAAGCGGTTGGAAACGCGGTCGCGAAAAATATAATTTACAGGACAAATCAATCCGAGAACGAAAAGATTGAACAATGTTTGATAACATTGACCCCCCGCGAGCGGGAAGTCCTCTCCCACGTGATATCCGGCAAGCTCAACAAGCAGACCGCCGCCGACATGGGAATCGCCGAAAAAACGGTCAAGGTCCACCGCGCCAGGGTGATGCGTAAGATGGGAGTCGTCTCCCTCGCCGAACTTGTCCGGGCGGCGTCAAAGGCCGGAATATCCCCTCCGCAATAATTCCTGACAATATTGGACCAAGGTCCAATATAAAATCCTCCCCTTATTAAGTAACCTTAATTATTATTCCCTTACGTAGGCTAGCCATACGCCTAGAGTAGGGGCTTTGCCTTTCTTAAAGCCACGCTTAAACAGAGGAAGAAACCCGGCGCGGCGGATTATTTTCTCAAGCCTTTCGGTCCGGTCCAATTGCTTGCCACAGTTCAAGCTACGATGCCTTAAAAGCCAAGGACTAAAGGCTACAACTAAACGCTTCTCGCGCGATGAAGGCAGGCAGCCGGACATATCCAATCAAGCCGAAGATATGGTGCCGCGCCCTGTCCGCGCTTATCCTTTTCCCGCTCGCCTGTCTCTTTCCGGTCTCGGCCCTCCTGGCGGGAAACCCCGACGGGGCGCTGCGGATCGAGGTCACCACCGCCTACAACCTCATCGTCCGCTCCAACGTTGAGTCCCAGGGTCCGCTGGTGCAGTCGGCCTTCATCTCCGCCCGGATCTGGAACGACGGGCCTACCGAACTGACCAACGTTTACGCTTATATCGGCGACTATTCCAACAACACCCCCGGGATATACCCCAGCCGGGCCCATCCGCCGCTGGTCGGCCCGCTGCCCGACGAGGAGTTCGCCCTGACCCACGAGGGGGGCTCGGCCGGGCTGGCCGACGCCACCCGCTTTCTCGGCACAATCCCCGCCGGGGGCTACGTTCCGGTTTACTGGCTGGTCAGCTATCCGCAGCTCGACGAGAACGGCAACTCAGTCACCCTGGGCGCCAAGCCCGACGACGACCTCTTCCTCTTCTACGATATCTGGGCCAAGGGCAGGGACGGCGTCGAGACCCTGTCCGCGGACGTCACCCGGAAGGTGACGATGCGCAGCTGCATCCGGGCGTTTGCCAACAAGATCTTCCCCAACACCGCCGGCAAGGTCCCCGACCATTACAAGGAGCTTTTAGAGAAATACGCCCCGGAGTGGGTCTACGACAAGGACGACGGCTCGACCGGCACCAAGATCGTCACCGAAGGCATCTGGTACGACCTGGGAAACGTCAACAAGGGTTTTGACAACGACGGCGACCTGGTGCCGGACCAGAACGCCTGGCTCCAGCCGGTCGGCGATCCCTCGATGTTCGACGCCGGCGCCTTCCGCCTGGCCAAGACCTACGCCCTGATCATCGTCAAGCTCAAGGGCGGCGGCGAGCTGGTGATCGAGGCGGAGGACCTGCTTTACTTCACCAACCTCCCCGACAACACCGGCGTGGTCGGACTGGTCCGCTACGATTTCCTCGTCCTCCAGGGCGGCGCCGCCTCTCAGCTCACGCCCTACCAGATGGCGGCTTCCGGTTTCGACAACGAGAAGTTCAACGGCGACTACGGGGCGGTGCTCGGCGAAGGCCTGATCTCCGAGCCCTCCCTTCTGGAGATCGACAAGACCGGCGACGAGCTGGTCGCTCCCGGCGACACGATCTACTACACCGTCACCTTCGACAACCCCGGGTCGATCGCGGTGGGGGACCCCTCCACCGGCTCCCCCCTGGTCGTCCAGGACGCGATCCCCGACGGCACGGTTTACGCGGCCTTCTCGGCGGGTACCGGCAACACGCTCCCGGACGGCGTCTCCTCCTACACGGTTCTGTTTTCCACCGATACCGGGGTCACCTGGACGGAGACGGAGCCCGATCCCGCCGCGGATGTAACCAACATCCAGTGGTGGCTGAGCGATAAACTCGAGCCGGCCGCCGGCGGGATCGTGACCTTTTCGGTCATCGTCAACAATCCCGCGGAAGGCCCGTTGGTGACCAATACCGCGGGCTTGAGCTTCGGAAGCACCACGCCTTTCTTATGGGATTCGGCCGTCACCCTGATCTCCGGCAACAACCAGTTCGGCGGGACGATCTTCCAGGACGACGGCCCCCTGGATGACTACGCCAACGGCGTGCGGGACGCGGGGGAGGAGGGGATCGAAGGGGTGACCGTCCTGCTCTACTACGACGTCAACGGCGACGGGGTTGTCGACGCCGGCGACATCCTGGTGGGAACGACGCAGACCGGCGAAGATGGCGACTATCTCTTTACCGATCTCTTTGACGGCAACTATATCGCGGTGGTCGCCATTGACGATCCTGAACTCCCGCCCGGCTATTCGCCTACCACCCCGCTTTTCCACGCCGCCGACCTTGACTCGGCGATGGTGGACCCCAATCCGGTGATCTACCTCGACGCCGACTTCGGCTTCGCCCCCGCGCTCAGACTGGAAAAGTCTTTGGTCGGCGACCCTCCTGTTTATGAAGCCCGCGAGTTCTCCTACGAGATCGAGGTCTTCAACGAGCACCCCGGCTTGGGCGACGGGGAGGGCGGGTCGTTGGTTTACACCAACTACGCCACCGCCCGCGACACGGCCAGGGACCGCGGCACCGGCTGGCAGAACCACACACATATCCTGGGCGCTCCGGACGGTCTGGAGGCGTCCCTGGTAATCGCGAACGCCCGTGACGAGATCGGCGTGACGGGTTTTAGCGGCGGCACCGGCGACATCAACAAGGTCGAGGTGCTCGTCGGCCCCCTGCGGATGCTCAACCCGGCTACCGAGAGTTTCGATTTTCGGGTTTACCTCTGGTTCCCGGGCGCCGCCTCGGGCATTCTGGTCGGTCAGTATAATCACCTCCAGTTGACGCATAACTGGACCGGCACACTGGCGATCGATGTTACTGAAGAGGCGGCGGCCTGGACCTGGCAGACCGTGGCCGGCTCCACGATCCAGCTCTACGGGCGCAAGAGCGGCGGCCCCGGCGGAGCCGTTGTTTACGTAGATTCACTGGCCCTGCGCGCGACCACGGAGATCGAATATCCCCCCGCCTCCGACAGCAACACGCTCGACCCCGTTCCCTTAAGGGACATCTACGACGCCTCCCTGATGACCTTCGTCTCCGCCTCTCCCGAAGAGTCGTCGGTCAGCGTCGTCGGCGACGTGGGCACGATCGACTGGGACAATATCGGCCCGATCTACCCGGGAGGCTCGAGCTCCGTTACGGTTACCTTCCTGGCGCTGGAGCCTCCCGGCAACGAGTTCACCACGATGACCAACATCGCCCGGGTGGACTGGGCCACCTTCAGCAACGGAATCCCCGCCAACACCGGCTACGACGAGGTCGTCGTGACCCTCAACCCCACCGGGTCGATCGGGAATTTCGTCTGGCGCGACCTCAACGCCGACGGCGTCCAGGACGGTGGCGACGAGACCGGCATCGCCGGCGTCACCGTTCAGTTGACGCCGCCGGACGGGGTCGATCTCGGAAACGGTCCGGATCAGCCGATCACCACCGTCACCGACAGCGAGGGCTATTACCTCTTCGACGGCCTCTGGTCCACCGGCACCTACACCGTCACCGTTCTCACCGACACCCTGCCGGGCGACACCTTCGAGCCCACCTACGACGAGGACAGCGGAACCGTCGACCCCGACAACCAGACGGTGGTGGTCCTCGGCCTCCGCGGCGACGGCCCCGACGACCACCTGACCGCCGATTTCGGCTACCGGGGCCTGCAGAGCCTGATCACGGGGACGATCTGGCACGATACCAACCGCGACGGCGCGCCGGCTCCCGGCCCGGGCGAGCCCCGTCTCTCCGGGGTGACGATCGAGCTTTACGACGACGAGAACGAGCTGATCGCCACCACCACGACCGCGGCGGACGGGACTTACTACTTCCTCGGCGCCTACGACGGGACCTACACGGTCAAGGTGGTGCCCGGCACCGGGGATATGGCCGTCGGCGACTGGACCGCCTCCTACGACAGCGACGGCATCGCCACGCTCCACGAGGTCGAGTTTTTCGTGCCCGCGAGCGGTCAGGGCCGGGCCGATTTCAGCTACTACCTCGCCGGACCCTACTCGATCGGCGACACCATCTTCTACGACTGGGACGGCGACGGCGTCCAGGACGCCATCGACGAGGGCATTCCCGGCGTCACCGTGCGCCTTTACCTGGACATCAACGGCAACGGCGTTTACGAACCCGGCGTTGACCCGCTGGTCGGGGAAGAGATTACCGATATCGACGGCAAGTATCTATTTGCGGGACTGCCTCCGGGCGACTACATCGTTATCGTCGATCACGACTCCCCCGGTTTCCCGCCGCTCTTCAACATCACCGCCGACCCCCAGGGTCCGATGGACGGGCGGAGCGCGTTAACGATCGTCGACGCCAGCAACCTCGACCAGGATTTTGGCTATCAGCCCCTGGGGAGCGGGGCCATCGGGGACACGGTCTGGCGGGACCTCAACGCCGACGGGGTCCAGTTCGGCTTCGCCGAGACCGGCATCGCCGATATCAAGGTCACCCTGTTGGCCGACTTCAACGACGACGGCGATTACGTGGTCCTGGCGACCGCCGACACCGGCGTCGACGGCAAGTATCTCTTCGACAACCTCCCCGACGGCAAGTACCGGGTGTTGGTCGATGATTCCGACGCCGACCTGCCGGTTGATTCTTTCGGCGTCCGCTGGGGGCTGACCACCCCCGGTTACTACAACGTCATCATCAGCGGCGGGAGCGTTTATCTTGACGCCGACTTCGGCTTCGCTCCGTTTGGCGCCATCGGGGACACCATCTTCTGGGACGCCAACGAGAACGGAACCCTGGACATCAACGAGGACGGGATCGAGGGAGTAGTGGTCGAGCTCTATCTCGACGTCAACGGTTCGCTCTCCCTTTTCTCCACTCAGACCACCGACGCGGAGGGGTATTACGTCTTCACCGGCCTGCCGCTGGGCGACTATGTGGTGATGGTCGACACCGACACCCTGCCCGCGGGCTCGATCCTCTCCGCCGACCCCGACGCCGACGGGGTTCCCTGTTCCGACCCCGAGGCGGTCGGCTGCGACGGGATGACCGAGGTCACCCTGGGGGTGGGTACGCAATTTATGGGCGCCAACTTCGGCTACATCCCCCCGGGCGGCCGGCTGGGCGGAACGGTCTGGATCGACTTCAACGACGACGGGGTGGTGGACGAAGACGAGGTCCGCATCCCCTTCGTCGAGGTCGAGCTTTACGACAGTGAAGAGAACCTTGTCGCCGCGACGTTCACCGACGAGAACGGCGAATATGTCTTCTACGGCCTGGCCGACGGGACCTACGAGATCCGGGTCCGGACCGACCTCGATTTTCCGGCCGGCCTGGAGCAGACCTACGACCCGGACGGGATCCTCGACGACCGGGCCGAGGACGTGGTCCTCTCCGGCGGCACGGTGACGACCATCGGCGGCGTAAGCTGGCCGGCCGGGGATTTAGAGATCAACTTCGGCTACCGCTACCCCGGCGACAACTCGCTGCGGGGGACCATCGGTCTCGACGGCGATCCGCCCGACGGGGTTTTGAACGGGGTGGAGATCTCCGGCGTGGCCGAGGACGAGGTGGCCCTGGTCGGGGTCCAGGTTTTCATCTACCTCTGGCACGACGAGGACGGCGACGGCGTCATCGACCCGGGTGAGGCGCAGATGCTCGGCAGCACTTTCACCAACCAGTCCGGCGACTACATCTTCACGGGCCTCCCGGAAGCCGAGAACGGCTACTATTACGTCGTCTCGATGGTCCCGCCGATGGATAAGCTAATGCTTACCACCACGGTGGACGATACTCCCGCCGTTGTTCTGGTGGAGAACGTCAACACGCTTGGCTACACCACCGGCGTTTACCAGGCGGTCACGGTTGCCCAGGATATCACCAACGTCGATTTCGCCTTCATCTCCGACGTGCTTTACGACTTCTGCGACCTCCCGGAGATCTACGGGACGCTTCTCCCCTTTGGCGCCCGCCATATAGTCAACGATCCCGCCGATCTCTACCTGGGCGCAACGGTGACCACGGAAAGGGACGGCCAGCCCTCCGTAGCGGCCGACGCCGACGACGGCGACGACGGGGTCTTCACGGTCGGATTCTGGCGGGAAGGCCCCGGCGGCGGCACGGTCGAGGTGACGGTCGGGGCCGGCTCCGGCTGGCTGGTAGGCTTCATTGATTTTGCGAACGATGGGACCCTGACCGGCCCCCACGATATGATCGTCAGCCAGGCGGTATCCGATGACGGCGGACCGGGAAGCGACGGCGTCTATACTTTCACCTTCGACATCCCGGAAGGGACCTTCGAGGACGACACGACTTATCTTTACGGCCGTTTCCGGCTCTTCCCTTCCCAGCCGCTCTTTCCGGCGCTCTCCTCCCAGGGCGAAGCCCCCAACGGCGAGGTGGAAGGCTATCGCTGGGCTTTCAACGCCATCCGCGGCACGGTCTATATGGACACCGATTACGACGGGGAATTCTCCGGGGGCGACACGTCCCTGGCCGGAGTGGTGATCCGGCTTTACGACGACGACGACAATCTCCTGGCCGAAACCGTGACGCGGGACGATGGCAGTTACTCGTTTCTGGGCGTTCCCGACGGATCGTATGAAGTCAGGATGACCGTCCCGGACGGGGCCGACGCGATCCTCAACCGCCCCGAGCTGGAGCCCTACGATATAATCGAGCTGAACATAGACGGCGCGAGCGCCTACGAGCAGGATTTCCTCCTCGACGACGGCGCCTCGCGCGCCTTCATCAGCGGAACGGTTTACGCCGACACCGACAAGGACGGGGACTTCTCGGCCGGCGACACTCCCCAGGCCGGCATCCTGGTCTCTCTTTACCGCGACATCGACGGCGACGGCGAACCGCAGGAAAACGAGTTCGTCTCCAGCTTTATTACCGGACCCGACGGTCTCTACAGCTTCCCCGGCCTCCCCGACGGCGATTACCTGGTGGTAATGACCGTCCCGGACGGCGCGACGGTGATACTCAACGCCCCCGCGGAGGAACCCTACCATATTATCGAGGTCGAGCTGGAAGGGGTAGACGTCGAGGAGAGGGATTTCCTCCTCGACGGCGACTCCCCGCAGGGGGCCCTGGCCGGGCGGGTCTGGCTGGACGAGAACAGCGACGGCGTGCGGGACGCCGGCGAATCGGGGATCGCCAACGTTCCGGTGCGGCTGTATGACGAGAGCGGGACCGTCCTGCTGGCCGAGACCGTCACCGACACCGCCGGCAGATATATATTCACGGGGCTGTATTTCGGGGAATACCAGGTGGTCGTTGACTCCGGCGCGATGCCCGCCGATCTCGCCGCCAACCCAACTTACGATCCCGATGGCATCGGCACCCCGCACACTACGGTCGCCGCGGTCAACACGGTCGTCGGCGCTTTTGACGTGGATTTCGGTTACAACTGGTCGGCCACCTCCGACGTGATCGGAAACACGGGGCTGGGCGCCATCGGCGACCGGGTGTGGATCGACGCCGACGGCGACGGCTTCCAGGACCCCGGCGAGCCGGGCCTGGCCGGCGTCACGGTCGAGTTGTTTTACGACTCTACCGGCGACGGGCTGACCGACGCTCTCTACGCCGCGACCGTGACCGGCCCCGACGGCGGCTACATCTTTACCGACCTCCCGGCCGGGATCTACGAGGTGGTGGTCAACGGCGGAACGACCCCCGCCGGCTACACCCAGACCGGCGACTGGGACGGGACCCTCGACAACCGGACCACCGCCCCGATCGTCCTCGCCCCCGGCGACGTCTTCGTCAACGCCGATTTCGGCTACCAGCCGGACGCGAGCAGCAGCGTCACCGGTATGGTTTATTTCGACGCCGACGCCGACGGGGACTTCTCCGTCCAGACCGGCGACTACGGCCTGGCCGGCGTGACGGTTGCCCTGCTCGACGACGACGACAACGTGATCGCCTCCACCCTGACCGGCCCCGACGGGAGTTACGGCTTCTATGGTTTGCCGGCGGGAACCTACACGGTATGGATCAACGATACCTTCAACTTCCTGGGCGGCCTCTACCAGACCGACGATCCCGACGCTACCCTGGACGGAAGGCACGAAATCACGGTCAACGGCCTCTCCGATTTCGAAGACATCGACTTCGGCTACACGCCGGTCGGACACGAGGAGGGCAAGGGGCTGATCGGGGACACGGTCTTCCTCGACCGTGACGGAAACGACCTCTTCGACCCGGGGGAGGGGCTCCAGGGGGTGACGGTCCGCCTCTACGACGCCGCGGATAACCTGCTCGCCTCGACGTTCACCGACGCCAACGGCAACTACTACTTCGGCGGGCTCGACGCCGATACCTACTACGTGGTTGTTGACACGAACACCCTGCCCAACGCCGGCGCGGGCCTGGTAAACACGGTCGATCCGGACACCCCGTCTCCGGGCGACAGCCGCTCGACCGTGACCCTGCAGGCCGGGGAGATCAATCTCGACCAGGACTTCGGCTACGCGGCCGGCGTGCCGAACACTATCTCCGGCGTGATCTGGGAAGACCTCAACGCCGACGGCGTTCTCGGAGAGGCGGAGGACGGCCGCTTCGCGGGCGTGACGGTGGTCCTGCGGGACGCCGCCGGCAATATCGTCGCGGTCACCGAAACCGACAACAGCGGCGAGTATCTGTTCGAAGGTCTCCCGGCGGGAACCTACACGGTGGACGTGACCGACGACGCGGATGTCCTGCTCGGTTATTGGCATTCAAAAGGCGCGCCCGGCGTTCCCGGTCACAGCCAAACCGATCCCTATACGGTCTCTGTCAGCGGCGGCGGCGTCTTCACGGTGGACTTCGGTTATTACATCCTGCCCGCCGCCCTGGGAGATTTCGTCTGGATCGACGAAAACCAGGACGGCCTCCAGGACCCCGGCGAGCCGGGGATTGCCGGTGTCGCCGTGCAGTTGACCATCGAATGGCCGGATAGCAGTTCGACCGTGATCCTGGTCTATACCGACGAAGACGGTTTATACCGCTTCGACAACCTCCTCCTTGATGAACACTTCAACGGTCTGGGCGCCGGCCAGCCGGTTCACACCATCAACTTCGAAACGCCGGACGGTTATATGCCGACCAAGGTGAACGTGGGCGACGACCCGGCCATCGACTCCGACGGTCTGGAAGTCGTGACGGCGCCGGTCCAGGGCGAGTATAACGACACCTACGATTCCGGCTTTATCCCGGAAGGGATACCGACGCCGGTCCCGACGGCGACCCCCTCGATAGCCCCTACGCCCAGCATATCGCCAACACCGAGCGTGACGCCGACTCCTTCGATCACGCCGACTCCTTCGATTACGCCGACGCCTTCGATTACCCCGACTCCGACACCCACGACAACCCCTTCGCCCACTCCGGAGGGTTACAAGACCCCCAGCCCAACGCCGTCGCCGGGTCCGTTCTGCGTTGACCTCTGGGTGATTGATGACGGCGATCTTATCCAGTGGTCGGCGGCGGGGATGGTAAATAACTGGGAAGCGGTAGAGGAGAACGACGGGGATACGAGTTATGTATATACCGACACGAACACCAATATTGACCGCTATGAGGTGGACGAGTTCCCCTCCGGGGGAAGAATCGACCTGGTTGAGGCGTATGTCGTTGCCAGGAAGGTTCCCACGCAGGCTACGGCTTTTGGTTTCGGCATCAATGTCGATGGGACCGATTATCTGACCACCATCTCGGATCTTACTCAGTCTTACGCGCTCTACGGGGGTTGGACGAACTTCGCCGCCTGGACCGCCAATCCCGCCACCGGCCAGGAATGGACACTTTCCGATATTGACGACATTCAGGTGGTGATTAGACACCAGCAGTCTCAGACTCGTGAGATTCGGGTGACTGAGGTTTACCTGAATGTATGTTACTTTCTGACTCCGACCCCAACGCCGACTCCATCGGTCACGCCCACGCCTTCAGTTACCCCCACACCGAGCGTAACCCCGTCAGTTACCCCTACTCCTTCAACTACGCCCACTCCAACCGTAACGCCGTCCGTCACGCCCACACCATCTGTAACGCCTTCAACGACGCCGTCTATCACACCCACACCATCGGTCACGCCGACACCCAGCGTGACACCTTCGGCTACGCCCTCAGTGACTCCGTCTACGACTCCGTCGCCCACTCCATCGGTTACGCCTACGCCTTCGGTCACACCGACACCGTCCGTGACACCGACTCCTTCTGTTACTCCGACTCCCTCTGTCACTCCGACGCCGTCCGTCACGCCGACACCATCTGTCACACCTACACCTTCGGTTACTCCTACGCCTTCAGTCACGCCTACTCCAAGTGTGACACCGACGCCGTCCGTTACTCCTACGCCTTCGGTTACTCCGACCCCGAGCGTGACACCTACGCCAAGCGTCACGCCTACACCTAGTGTTACGCCTACACCTAGTGTTACGCCTACACCTAGTGTTACGCCTACACCTTCGTTGACACCTACTCCAAGTGTTACGCCCACTCCGTCGGTTACTCCTACGCCATCCGTGACG
>PUNC01000205.1 GCA_003551625.1 PVC group bacterium
GAATACGAAAACCGGTATAACACCACTCCAACGGCGATGCAGGAGTTGGCGACCTGCACTGATATCACGTTCAGTGAGCCACCGGATACGGCTGCTCGGTGGACGAGTACGGATTTCGAGCATCTCGAGGCTGGTGACTCCGATACCGCTGTCTATCCTTCGCATGCAGAGCGAACGGATTCAGTGGCGGTTGCCGATGCCCACGCGAGTGTCTTTGCGCTCACGCCTTCGACCAAAGCGCAGGTCGATCCGACAGCATCGATCCATTACATCGCCCCAGAAGGCGAGTTACGTGGGCTTGTGGATTATCGCGTTCGCCTCGAACAGCCGCCGAGTCACGATAACCAGACAATCGAGCGCTCACTCACAACGACCTCTATCGAAGAGGTTCGGCTGAAACGCGATGGAGATGTGGAGACACGCACCGATGGGACACAGACGCCAGTCCTCGAATACGAGTTTGAGCAACGTGGCCCAGCGACGCTAACGCTCGAAGCCGATATTGTAACCACGTTCGAGGAGGTGACGACGATCAACGAGAGTGAACACAGTCGTCGAGTCATCGAAGACGAAGTCACCGTCAGCCAGGATGTCGATGTTGAGGTCTACAATCCTCTGGCGTCGATCTACCATGCCAGGTACCCCGATGGTGATGTTGGTGTTTCGATTTATACCACACAGCCGTGGCATGGCTATACACTGTCTGCAGATGGCGATATCGGTGTTCGTGGTCTCTGGCGATATTATACTGCCCGCGATACGAACTGGGATGAACTCACTCGAGTGACTCGAGGCGGTCAGGAGACGGTTACCTCCAGTGCACGTCCGGTGTTCGTTCATGCCTATCCCTCTGCAATTGGCCCTCGAGTTGAGCCAGTGCGGGATGGTCCAGACATACTCGAGGTTTGGGGCCAAGAACACGACTCGCCTGCGCCAGCCCTTCACGATAATGTCGAAGTCGATGTGGTCTCAGGAACTTACACCGACTCATCGGGGCTTGCGCTTCGACATGAGGCGATTGAGCGTGACGATATTGAAGTATCCGGGATTGTCCGTGGGGTGACGCCAACACTCATCGAACCCGATGGAGGTGGCGAACGTGAGATTCGAGAGAGCGAGCTCTCGATCGAACGCATCGATTCGAACGCGACAGAAGCCACGCTTTCGGTCGAACTTCGCGATGGGGAAACAGGCGCGCCGATTATGCTCGAGAGTCTGGGGGATGATCCTCGGTCATCGATCATTGGCCACGACGCTCGGTCTGGCTATATCACCATTGGCGATCAGGTCGTCCGGACGGATCTGTCTGGACAGGCCGAAATCACGGTCTCACAGCCGGGTATTCACACCGCGACCTATCACCCAGGGTCGTGGCGATCACACGACCCTGCCTATCTCGGAGCAACGGCAACCGAGACCTGGCATCCCTTAGAGACGCCCACTGGATGGTTCACCCTCCTGGTTGATGTCATCCGGTATGCGATCCCCTTTGCTGTCGCCCTCTACGCTGCAACACGCATCGGAACCTTCCTGAAAATCAGAGACGATACATTATGACGATAGAGAAGACTGTTCGGAGACGAAGCGTTCTCACTGGAGTAACAACCGGTCTCGTAAGTGCCCTTGCAGGGTGTATGGGTCAGGGCGATTCTGGCGGCCAGGATGATTCCTCACCTGCGGATGACACGAGTAGCCCAATTGAGTCCATCACGGTCGATGAGACACAGTTAGTCATCGACCTCGAGCGCAATACGGTCACGCAGGTGAACGTCATCGATCCTGCTGGTGAGCTGTTTGCCAATCGGCCGATCGAGGCCGGTGTCTCCCAGACAACGGTCGATTTGGGATTTGAGTATCCACCTGGAACCTACGAGTTCATCGCCCTCTCAGGTGATGAGACGCTGGGCGCAGCAACGATGGACCTCGAGCCCGACCTCGAGTTTAGCGACCTTCGACTCGCTCGAGACTATCCAGAGGAGATGTACGAGGGAGCAGACCAGTTTGCTATGGAGGGTGATGGGATTGTCTATGTTACCAACCATGGATCTGGGCCGACAGCAATCACCGCTCTTCGGTTCAGAGGTGACGTTCCACATCCAACACACAGTAGCTACGATGAGACTGGGGACAGCGGAATCGTTGATCTGGAGAACGATTTTAGTAGATATGCTGATGCGGTCATAATCCCGTCAGGAAAAACTGTTCGTGTTTACAGTAACAATCGCCCTTTCACACCGTCAAGGATCTACAACAAGTGTGAAACTATTGGCAAGCGGGGGGAATTCACCGTAGAATTCACCTCAACGCATGCCTCTGAAGACACATCCGCTGAATACTCCATCCAGTATCTGACTTCTGAGACTGGTGATTGTGTATTCGATATAGAGGGTTCTGCGTGATGCTTGCCTGGTCACTGTCTGATATCGGGATTAAATGGTTTGAGGATGCAATTGCTCAACTCATAGAATGGTTCCATGAGGGGTTATCAGATGGCTACGATGCAGTCACTGCACAAATCTTTGGAACCACAACACCGGAAACAGGCGGTGCGTTCGTATTTGGCCAGCCGACGAACGCTCCTTGGGAAGATATCTACGGATCGCTCGTGACCGGAGATATCATGATTATCTCACTGCTGTTGTTGGTGATGTGTGTCCAAGGTCGCCATGCGATCCGGATTTTTAACATAGGAAGTGTCTACGAATCTCGCAAGGCAACGCGAAGTGCCTGGACAGGGGCGTTCTTGATCGTTACGTGGTATTGGATTGCTGTCTTGGCACTCTACCTAGTAGATGGGTTCACCATCGCATTGATTCCGGACGTCTCAGCAGTTACCTCTGCGATGGAATCGTTTCTAAACTCTGCACTTTCCAACCCATTACTCGCCCTCTTCTTAGCTGGCGTGGGGGCCCTCGCGATGTGGGTTCTCCAGGCGTTATTCTTCCTTCGAGAGATCTTGCTGTACATCTTCGTCTATGCCATGCCGATCGGGATTGCCATCGCGTACGGGAACCTCCCTGTCGTCTCTGATATGGCTCGAACAGCCTGTATGAAATTCGTTCCCTTGGCCGTGATGC
>PUNC01000074.1 GCA_003551625.1 PVC group bacterium
AGCAACGGCCTCTGGGCGCTGGATACCACCGGTGACCATGCGATTGACACCTATTTCGTCATGGGAATGGCGGGAGACCATCCGATTGCCGGCAATGGGTGGAAAGGTATCTTCCGTGAGAGCAACGGTCTCTGGGCACTCGATACCACCGGTGACCATGCGGTTGACACCTATTTCGTCATGGGAATGGCGGGAGATCAGCCGGTTGTCGGAGACGGGTGGAAGGGTATATTCCGTGACAGCAACGGTCTCTGGGCACTTGATACCACCGGGGACCATATGGTTGACACCTATTTCGTCATGGGAATGGCGGGAGACCAGCCGGTCGCCGGAGATGGGTGGAAAGGTATCTTCCGCGCTAGTAACGGTCTCTGGGCACTCGATACCACCGGTGACCATGTGGTTGACACCTATTTCGTCATGGGAATGGCGGGAGACCAGCCGGTCGCCGGGATGAATGTCTGAAAATGAATATCCGGAGATGATACCATCATTTTATTTTTTAACAGATATTTTTGAATGAAGGTGTGTAGCAAAGGGCTGGGGAACTGGTTGCACGTATTTCTCCTATCATTCTCTCATCAGAGGCTTATTTTTGCTTCTGAGTTATACCATACTCCCGGTTTTCCGGCTACTGCCTGTTATGGACTCCTGTTTGTGGATCCACAATAGACAGGGCATCTCGAAGGGATGCAATGAACAAGCGTACATACACCATTGTCTTGGGGTGAAGTGGTGCATCTGATTTGTGAACAACCCCACTCTGAAGGATGGGGCTTCCTGTTTCATTGATGGATCTGCTATGGGTAATACCCTTTGAGGTGGAAGAAGAACTCTTTTCTCTTCTGGCTTTTTCCCACTCGCAGGGGTGAAGGGGGGCAGAGCGGGAAGACTCTATCGTTCAGAGTTGAGATGAAAGCAGAGCCTTTCATCCTCATTCGCTTCCACTCCGGGGCAATTCATTTATCAGGGGTTGAAGCTAATAAAAGGTGACTGTATTGCGAGAATCAAGCAATCGGTTTCCAAACTGCTGTGCGGTCGGGGCAACCCACAAGGGTCATTAACGCCTGTGGAGGCTATATATGACCCTCTTTCCAGGCAGGGGTCGTTAAAGCAGGAAGCCGCGGCCTTTACAGGGCTGGCCAGCTCACAATATCACAAGAGCATAGGTAATGCTTTTGAATATTGGTTATTCAATTGTTGTAGAGAGGATTGGAATATGATATCCATACAAAACCATAAACGAGTTTCAGCTGTTCTGACACTTCTGATATTCTGCACCTTTGTGATTGCAGGTGTCCAGGCTACACAACAGTATACCCAAGTCACCGCCTGGGGCATGCAAGGGGATGGCGATGGCCAATTCAGATCTCCACAGGGTATCGCAGTAGACAGTGATGGCACAGTGTATGTAACAGAATGGAACAACCACCGCGTCCAGACATTTGATGCCACTGGGACCTATCTAACCCAATGGGGTACGGTGGGTGAAGGCAATGGGCAGTTTTTACGTCCGATTGGCATCGCGGTTGATGATGCCAGCAACGTCTATGTGGTAGATTCATGGAATGACAGAATCCAGAAATTCAGCAGCACCGGTACATTCATAATGAAATGGGGTACGCATGGTACCGGATATGGGCAGTTCAACTATCCTGTGGGTATTGCGGCAGATGGTGACGGCAATGTCTATGTGACCGAATGGGATAACCACCGCATCCAGAAATTTGATAGCACCGGCACCTTCATCACAACATGGGGACGTGAAGGAAAAGGCCACGGGCAGTTCCTGCATCCAATGGGCATTGCGGTAGACAGTAGCGGCAATGTCTATGTGACCGAATGGGACAACCACCGCATCCAGAAATTTGATAGCACCGGCATCTTCATCACAGCATGGGGAAGTGAAGGTGATGAAGAAGGCCAGTTTCAGCATCCAGCAGGTATTGTCGTTGATGATTCCGGCACCGTCTATGTAGCTGATTCCTATAATGATCGCATCCAGACATTTGACAGCACGGGCACTTTTATCTCAACCTGGGGCACGACGGGCACCAGTTTCGATCAATTCGATTATCCATTCGGTGTTGCAGTCGATAGTGCAGGAAATGTGTATGTGGCAGACAGGGACAATAACCGTATCCAGAAATATGCACCACCGGGAGCATCACCAGGTATACCGCCAGCACAGGCACCATCGGAAGCATCACCTGATATGCCGATAGTGTATGCACCAATCGGATGTATTGTCGTAGGGTTGCTTGCTCTAATGTTCAGACGCAGAGTATCCTGAGCCAAAAAAAAGCCATCTAAAATCTTATTTCATTTTTAAGCAGTAGAACACGTTTTTTGGATAGTTTTATCTACTATGAACAGCTATGAACGTTTGTTAACGTTACGAAGGATCAGATCTGTCATTCATTAACGTCGATGGCATGAAGTCCAGCATTCAAAATCTAAAGGTGCCAGCAATGGCCACACAGTGCCTTCATTCTTTCATTTTCAAATGCGTTTGTGATGACACAAGAGCTTGAGCAACCAATGGGGTTTCTGAGATCTGGTCCTTTCCATGTTACAATTGGAGGATGATACATATGATTTCGATCCGGACATATGGAAGACTGCAGGCAGTCCTTGCAGTCATACTATTCTGTTTCTGTATTGTTGCAGGGGTGCATGCAGCTAGAGGGAGCAGTATATCCCTGGTTGCAAGTACGCCCATGGACATTGAATGGCAGCTGTGCCTTGGAGGAAGTTTTGAGGATGTTGGACACAGCATCAAGCAGACCGGAGACGGCGGATATATCGTTGCCGGGCATACCCAATCAAATGATGGTGATGTCACCCTGAACCCGGGAGGTCAATCGGTCTGGGTTGTCAAGCTCAATCCCACCGGCGGCCTTGAGTGGCAGCGGTGCCTTGGAGGGAGTGGCTCGGATAGTGCTCGCAGCATCCACCAGACTACAGATGGTGGATACATCGTTGCCGGGTTGACCACTTCAAACGATGGGGACGTCTCTGGAAACAATGGTCTTACAGATGCCTGGGTTGTCAAACTCAATGCAACCGGTGGTAT
>PUNC01000195.1 GCA_003551625.1 PVC group bacterium
ACATGGAGCAGCCCGGAGAAAACTCCGATGTGGGGGTACCCCGCTCATCTCCTGAAGCTAACCGGAGGTGAAATGCTTGCCACCTACGGTTACAGGAGGCCCCCGATGGGCATAAGGGCGTGCCTCAGCCGGGACGGGGGAAGGACGTGGGATATTGACGGGGAATATGTCCTGAGGGCCGACGGCGTCCAGGCAAGCGACCTCGGGTACCCGGTTTCCGTGTCATTAACGGACGGCTCCGTATTTACGATCTATTACTTCACGACCGGCGAAGACAGGGTCACCCATATCGCCGGTACCCGGTGGGAGCCTTAATACGGTTGCTTCTGGCGGTTATTCGCTGCCGGGGAACCGCCTCTCTGACGGACGGACAGTCCGGGCGGCTGCTGCCGGGGGCCCGTCTGCCCGGGCTTCAGGCGTTCGAAGGTCCCCGCGCCTGTTCTCGGAATTTCCTGTAGAGTTCGGCCGGGGTGTTGTCCTTTTTAAGAAGCCTTATCATCTCTATGAGTTTTTTTGTTCTCGTTTCCACGATCAGCCGCCCCTTCTCACGGGAGCCCGGTGTCCGGTCCGCCCTGAGATGCCAGGGGTGGTTGGAGTACCAGTCCATTGATGTTTTCATATCGAGACGTTCGTATTCTTCCAGCCTTTTCAGCGGCCGGCCGTAATCCGCCGGGGTTTCGGATTTTACCAGTTCGGGGAAAAAATAAAGGGCACGGCTTGTTTCGCTCTCCCCCCCGTGGCCGTCGATCGAGGCTTCCATGTATTTTTTTTCTTCCGTTTGCCTGTCCCTTCTGAATGAGGTATAGAACACCGCGTAATCCTTGTCCCTGTCAAGCAGGGTTTCAAGAAAATAAGACAGGAAATTGACGTTCCCCCCGTGGCCGTTTACTATCAGTATTTTTTTGAACCCGTTCCTTGAGATCTCGTCGCATACGCTTTCGAGGAGGGGGAGCAGGAGCCCGGAATCAACGGCTATGCAGCCGGGCTGGTGGCGGGCCTCGTTTATCTGGCCGAAATAATACTGCGGGAAGACCATCGCCGGCTCTTCTCCGGCCGCCTTCGTACAGAAAGAGTGAACGTAAAGGGTGTCCTGTCCCAGAGGAAGATGGTCCCCGTGTTTTTCTATAACGCCGATGGGCAGAAGGCATACCCCTTCGCAGGCGTCCACCGCTTTTTCAAATTCCTCGGCCGTGAGTTTTTCCCAGTTCATTTTTTCCTCCCTGGCGGTTTTTTTGTGTTTCCTGAAGATTGGGGGACCGGATACCATCTTTTACACATTACGGCGGGGGAAGTCAATATGAAACGGAGGCTTTCTCCGGGGACGCCGGGCACATTTCCAGGGTCCCGGTGAAAGTGTGTTGACTTTTACGGGAAACTTCTGTAAAAAACATGGGCAGAAACCATCCCGCCCGAAAAAAAACACGCCGGGACGGTACTGAAGCCCCGGCGGGCGGCGTTACGGGAGGCACCGGCATGAGAAGCGGCGGAAAAGATTTTGACGAAAAAAAACGGGAGATTGCCTGCCGCAGGCGGCGGCTTATTTTCAACAACGACGGCGGAGACGCCAAGAAGCCCCCGGAAGTGGAATTTGAAACCCCCCGGGATTTTCTTGATATCAGGACTTCGCCTCTTCGCGGCTCCCACGTGGACACGGTGAGCTACTGCACCTCCCGCGGATTCGGAGTTTTTACCCATAGAACCGCCGCAGGCCGGCAGGATGTTTCTTCTCCCGTTGTGTCCGGCCTCGGCGAAGAGGGAACGGACCCTCTTAAAGTTATGGTCGAGTACTGCCATGCCGGCGGCATGGAGGTATTCTGGTCCATGCGAATGAACGATACCCATGACGGAAGCAGGCCGGAAATGTTCAGAGCGAACAGGTTCAAGGCGGAAACCCCGGACGTTCTGCTGGGAGGTCCTGATGATCCTCCTCTGTACGGCCAGTGGTCCGCCGTGGATTACGCCAGGGCTCCCGTGCGTGAAATGGCGCGGCGGTTTGTCGAAGAGGTGTGCCGGGGATATGACGTCGACGGGATAGAGCTGGATTTTTTCAGGCATCCGGTTTTCTTCAGGGGGACCTCCCGCGGGGAGCCCGTCGAAGACAGGGAGAGCGGGATGATGACTTCGCTTATCAGTGACATAGCCGCGACTGCCCTTGAGGAAGGCCGCAGGCGGGGCAGGCCTTTTTTGATAGCGGCGCGCGTACCGGACGACACGGACTACTGCAGTACCATCGGTCTTGAGATCGAACGGTGGATGCGGGATAAGCTCATAGACATTTATATACCGGGGGGGTATTTCAGGCTGAACAGCTGGGAATACAGCGTGAAGCTCGGCCACAGGTTCGGCGTGAAAGTCTATCCGGGACTCAGCGAAAGCCGGGTCGGGGGCGGACATCATGCAGATTTCACGCGTGCCTCGGACGAGTGCTACAGGGCCAGGGCGATGAATGCGTGGAATTCGGGGGCCGATGGGGTTTACGTCTTCAACCTCTTCGACCCGCTGAGGAAGATATGGAGGGAGATGGGAGAGCCCGGGGAACTTGCCGGAAAAGACAAGGCTTATTTTGCGAGCAACAGGGGGACCGGCAGGGTAGCCGGGGGGGCTTATCCCCACGCACATTTCATGAATATTCCGCGTCTGAATCCCGGTGCTCCCGTGACCGTCAGGCCGGGGGAGAGGAAGACGGTGAAGCTTGAAATCGGCGAAATAATTCCCGGATGCAGGCAGGTTCAGCCCCAAATCAGGCTCGATGTCCGGGTTGCTCCCGGCATGGGTCGGGCGGAGGATGTAACGGTTTCTTTCAACGGGCGCAGGCTGAAGGGGAAGGAAGGCAGCCTGCAGTTTCCGCTTGAACCGGGTTTTGTGAGACGGGGCTACAACACCGTCGAAATCATCCACGGCGGGCAAGGGGCGGATATGCTCCTGTCGGACGTTATGGCCCGTGTCGATTACTCGGGTTCTTTCATGGGGGACGACTCATACATTCGCAGAACCCGCGAAAGGATGTGAGTTCGTTTCTCCTGCCCGGCTTAAAGCGGCATGGTTCGGACGGGCCTGCGCGACA
>PUNC01000073.1 GCA_003551625.1 PVC group bacterium
GCTGTGTTCCGGATTGCTGAGCTGCCCGATCGTCGCCCAGCAGCCGCCGTTAATCCTCCTCACCTCTCCGGAGGGAAGGCGGACGTGCGCCCAGCGGCCTTCCAGGGAAACAAACTGGGCGGAGGTGCCGGCCCCGCGCGCCAGAATCCCGCCCGCGCCGGGGTTGAGCTCGATGTTGAAGACCGGCATCCCCAGCGGAATTTTTTCGAGCGGCAAACGGTTGCCGGGCTTGATCTCGGCGTCCGGCGCCGCCATAACCCGGTCTCCCGGCTTGATCCCCCGGGGAGCCAGCGAATAGCGTTTCTCGCCGTCGGCGTAAGCCAGCAGGGCGATCCGGGCGGAGCGGTTGGGGTCGTATTCCACCGACTGCACACGGGCGGGAATTCCGATCTTGTCCCGGCGGAAATCGATCAGGCGAAACCTCCGCTTGTGCCCGCCGCCCCGGCGGCGTACGGTCATCCGGCCCAGGTTGTTTCTCCCGGCGGTCTTGGAGAAGGGCCGGAGCAGGCTTTTCTCCGGCCGCGAACGGGAGATCTCCTCGAAAGTGGAGACGGTCATAAACCGCCGGCTGGGCGTGGTCGGTCTGTATTTCTTTATCGGCATAACAATAACGTCGGCGCTGAGGGGTTGCGTTTAAACATACTCGATCTTGTCCCCGGCTTTAAGGGTAACGATCGCCTTCCGCCATCCGGACCGGTAACCCTCGCTCCGTCCGATCCGACGCTTCTTCTTCTTGATCGTCATCGTCCTCACCCCGGTGACGTGAACGTCGAAAATTCTTTCCACCGCCTGCTTGATCTGGATCTTGTTGCTCGCGGGGTGCACTCGAAAAAAATACTGGTTGTGCTTCTCGGTGAGCTCCGTCCCCTTTTCCGTGATCACGGGGCTCAAGATCACTTTCCTGGCTTCTTCTTCCCTCACTTGACCTTCTCCATCCACCGGGCGAGATGATCCCAGGCCTCGCGGGTAATGATCATCCGACGGTGACTGAGTACGCTGTAGGCGTTGAGACCACTGACATCCGACACCTCGATTCCGGGAATATTGCGGGCGGCCAGCCGGAGAACCGGGTCGGGCCGCGCGGTCACCAGCAACGGTTTTTCGCCGGCGCCGATCCGGTCGAGAATCTCGGCCAGCAGCTTGGTCCGGGGTTCCTTCAGCCCCCAGTCGTCGATCAGCAGGACCATCTCTTTCTGCAGCCTGATCGCCACCGTCGAGGCCAGCGCCTTCCGCTTGACCCGCTTGGGCACCGCCACCGAGAAATCCCGCGGTTTCGGCCCGAAAATTACGCCCCCGTGACGCCAGAGCGGATTGCCCCGGTCTCCCGCGCGGGCCCGGCCGGTTCCCTTCTGTCGCCAGACCTTCCTCCCTGAATAGGAGACTTCCGAGCGGCCCCGGGTGGAGGCGGTTCCGCGACGGCGGCGGGAACGGTACATTCGGATCACTTCGGGAATGACGTTCCCGGCGGAACCGGTACTGGAGACCGACTCCGGAACCTCGACTTCCTCGATCCGCTCACCTTTATTGTTTACCAGATGGACTTTGATCATCGTGTATTCAACCGTCTATTCGCTATCCGGGCAGAAAAAGACCGACGACAGGCGTCGGGGGGATCCCAACCACTCCGGCGGGTGAACAATCCGGGATTGTTCAAGCCGGGAATATTACCAATTCAATTCCCGAAAGCAAAGGCTAATTTTCCTCACGATTCGCTTTTTTTCGCTTCCCGCTGCCGACGGGGCTTCTTCCGGGAAAACCTCACCAGAACCAGCGAATTGGCCGGACCCGGCACCGCTCCTTTCACCAAAAGAAGATTGTCGTCGGGCCGGGCGGCCACCACTTTGAGATTGGCCGCGTTCACCCGCTTGCCGCCGTGGCGGCCGGGCATCCGCTTGCCCCGGGCGACCCGGCCCGGAGTGGAGGCCTGCCCGATGGAGCCGGTGCGACGGTGCTCGGGGTGGCCGTGGCTCATCGGCCAGCGGGAGAAACCCCAGCGCTTGATCCCCCCCGAAAAACCCCTTCCCTTGCTCACGCCGATCACGTCGACGAAATCCCCGGCCTGAAAGAGATCGGCCTTGATCTCCTGTCCGACCTCGAACCGGTCATCCCCGGAAAGCCTGAAGTCGCGGATGTGGCGCCGCGGGGGAAGTTCGACCCGGGCGAAATAACCCCGCTGAGGCTTATTCAACTTCTCCGGCTTGACTTCGCCGTACCCCAGCTTCACCCGGCCCCGGTCCGGATGGGACTCCAGAACCAGACAGGGCCCGGCCTGGATCACGGTGACCGGGGTCACGGTCCCGTCATCGGAGAAGACCTGGGTCATTCCTATCTTTTTTCCGATTAAACCAGCCATAAAAATTTTTCTCCAAAAAATTTTTATTCCTTAACAGCTTTTCCCGTCGCTTGTCAACCTATCCGCCGTTTTGCGATAGCGAACGGTACCCGCCAAAATGACTTGAAAAAATTTAAAATGAATATTTTAAATTTTTAAATCGATCTCGACTCCGGCGGGAAGTTCAAGCTTCTTGAGTTCATCCACCGTCTTGGCCGTGGGATCCTCAATATGCAGCAGCCGCTTGTGAGTGCGGATCTCGAACTGCTCCCGGGATTTCTTATCCACGTGTGGAGACCGCAGAACCGTAAACTTTTCGATCCGGGTCGGCAGGGGGACCGGCCCCACCACCTTGGCCCCGGTCCGCCGCGCCGTTTCGACGATATCGAGCGTGGACTGATCGAGAACCCGGTGATCGTAGCCCTTGAGCCTGATTCTGATGACTTGCTTTTCCACTCTTTTCTCCCGATAAAATATTCGGCCGGCTTATTATTCGACGATCTCGGTGACGGTGCCGGCGCCCACGGTGTGGCCGCCTTCCCGGATCGCGAACCGAAGACCTTTCTCCATCGCGATCGGCGTCAGCAGCTCCACGTCCATCGTCACGTTGTCGCCCGGCATCACCATCTCCACGTCCTTGGGCAGCTCGATCGAACCGGTAACGTCGGTGGTCCGAAAGTAAAACTGCGGACGGTAGCCCTTGAAA
>PUNC01000046.1 GCA_003551625.1 PVC group bacterium
AAAACGGTCTATGAAGGGCATACGGCCAGCGTCTTGTTCTTGCATAGCAAAGGTTCTGAGTGTGGCAAAACCTCAAATCCATTGTACCATGGATTCGAAATGAGGGGAACAGGCTTAGAGAACAGCCCTCAGTTGGTCGGTTTCAAGGGTCCTTTTTCCACCGAGATAATCACGAAGGACGGATTCTGTGTCCGTAAGTTCCACATGATTGGAAAGGGACATCGTGATTTTCTCATAAAGTTGAACGTCGTCTGCCAAATCGATGGTCTTTCTTTCTACGATCACAACTTCTTCAAGCCTCTTCGCCGGGTACAGCCTGGTCGGGATGATGATGCGTAGGTTTTTCGGGAGACTTTCCGTCTTATCGATTACCTTGTCCGTCAGTAAAGGCACATCCAGATATCCGTAATAATCGTTCTCACCGTCTCTTGATGCCGTTTCGATGATGAGGTCCAGTTGGAAAATGATATTTTCTTCATAATCCATGTCATATGGATGCGCTTCCTCGTCATCCTTTTGCAAAGAGAGCGATGCCATCTTGAGTAATTGTCGCAGGTGGAGGTCGGTCAACTGCAGATCCATGGTGAAAGGAAGGCCGGTTTCTTCAGTGATCCGTTCATTCATCGTTCCGGAAAAATCCTTGAATAATATGGCCAAGGTGTTGAACTCGTCGGTGTACTCGATATCTCGCAGTTTCTCTTGGAGAAAGAGATACATGGTTGAACCGGTTTTCAGCTTCATGTCTTCGAGATAATCATAATGCTGGCTGATGGTGAAAAATCTCGATTTCTTCACTTTGATGTCTTCGCCGTTCAAGAGCATCTTCTTGGTCATTCCATGAGCTTCGGCAAACTCGCTGTCTTTGATTTTACCAAGCGTCTGGCGCAGGGTCTTCAAGATATTGTACTTCCGCTTGACGTTTTCTCCACAAAGGAACTTCCTTGTCCCGATGCCGAACTCGACAGTCTCGGTGCCTGTGTGAAATGTGAGTCTGTCCATATCGCCTCCTAAAATTTCATGAACGGTTCGACCGTGATTTTCTCTTCTTGAAGAGTCTTTCCGCCAACGATGATCTTCATGTTGGCGTATTGTTTCTCCGTGAGCGTCAACAGTCTGACATTTCCCGCATTGGGGGCGTTTCTCAGGACGGATCGCTCGTGGTCGCGAGCGGCTTCTCTCGTGTTCACGATTTTTGAATAGACGGAATACTGGATCATCTGGTGGCCCGACTTGAGGAGAAACTTCCGAAAATCGGCATAGATCCTTCTTTCTTTCGCAGTCTTGACGGGGAGGTCGAAAAAGACGACGATTCTCATGAAATCATAAATCATGGAAATCGATCACAGGATGACGGAGCTTGTCACGATCTCCCGTCTCGGCGAAAGAGACGATGGTGTCCACGTACTGGTTGGCCGCGTTGAAGAAGGTCTGTTTCTTGCCGTTGAATCGGACTTTCAGGGTGGACTGACGGATCAAGGCCGTCTTGTGCTCCCGGTTGAGAATTTTCTGGTCTCGCAGATTCTCATAGACGTAGTGGTCGACCAAGGGACGGAAAGGCTCGAGGAAATCGTCACTCAGATTGAACTGGTTGTTGGGGCCTTGATGGAAAAAGGCTAGACAGGGATTCAATCCCTTGGCGAGGACGGTCTTGCTGATTTGTGAGCGGAATATGCTGTAGCCGTAGTTGAGACCGGCATTGGTGACATCCTCCGCGAAACGCTTGAAGTCAGGACCGAAAAGGGCACGAAAGTACATTTTTGCCGCGAGCCCTTCCCGGTTCGTCTTGTCGCCAGGCATCACTTCTTTCACGAATTCCTTGAGCCTGAGTATCGTCTCACCACCGATATCAGCATGGGCGAGCAGCTCAATCTGGTTTTGAATCTTCGCTTTGACCATCGATTGATGCACCGTGCGCTTCACATCTTCACTCCATGCGAGTTGTCTGCGAAGCATGAGTGGTGCGTTCTTGTTCCCCGATACGGGAACGAGAAGGCTTTGGGGCATGTGGGAAACATTGCAGAGTACGACATTCACATTGTACTTCGTGAGAGCGTTCAAGAGATGTGTGGAAAGGACCGTCCGGTAGTTGTCCACGATGAGGGTGTGCAAATCGTGAATCGGCACGACCAGCTCTCTGTTTTCTTCCTTGTTCTTGATCTTGATGTTGTCGAGATAGAGCGAAAGGTATTCACCCTCATCGATATAGAGGATTCTCCAACCCATAGGCCAAAAAATGAAAAGAGGCACACGCTAGGTGTGCCTCGAGTCCGGGACCGGGGCTTTCGCCCCGCCCTTGTTTTGCCAGGTCCTCAGAGACCTTGCTATGCAAGCGCCCTTTGCCATGGGCGCACTTACATTATAGCAACCTAGACGCGCAATTTCAAGTTTTCATTCTCCACTTTTTTCATCTCACCGATGGGGCTGACAGTGTATTTGATGACATCTTGGGTTTTTCGGCCGATGGTCTCCCTGTCTGGGGACTTGTTGTCCTTTTCTTCTAAAGACTTCACCTTAATTTTGTTCGTCCGATCATCCTTAGTACCAAAAAAGCGATACCTTTCTCTCTTGATTCCATCTTTTTCCTTGTTGACTAACTCTATCACCTCGTTCAGGTTGAAACTGGCGATGAATTCGGCGTGCTCGTCGATCTTTTTTTCCCGCTTCTTACTTTCGTAAAGGTCTTCTTCGATGTAGAAAGATTCGTCATCAGCTGGGTTCATGTCCGCATAACGGATGGTTATGAATTTGATGCTGCCGTCGGGATTGCGATAGAAGTCCGTCCGGTAAGTTCTGATCTGCAGGATCACCACGCGTTTGTCGTCGGTGTCGTATTTGTCCGTGACATCGACATGCGAACCGAGCCTGTCTTCAAGATATTTCAAGCTCCTCACGATGGGTCCTTTGCCGTTTTTCGCATATTTGCGGATGGGGCCGTGCTCTTCGCGGTAGGCACCGAAGGGTCTCTTCTCGTGTTTGTACTGCTCGTAGATTCCCTGGAGTATTTTGAAGGTTTCCGGATCGTGACGATAGACGAG
>PUNC01000067.1 GCA_003551625.1 PVC group bacterium
ACCGCCAGGTGCCATAACAGAGTCGTGAAACCGTCGTGCCGGTCTCCCCGAGGGTGACGTACTCCATATCCGCCGTTCTCGCCCCGGGTACAAAACGGGCCCGGGCTCCGGGGGATGGCGGTCCGGCGACGGCCGGCAGTCCGGTCGGTCTCGGTGGTACCTCGGCTCTCGACCTGTGAATTCACTCCTTCGGCCGGCGGCGAAATAGTCAGTTTCCATGTATAAGTGCCGTGCAAGATACAGAGCATGAGTGCAGCACAGTGATTTTGTCAGTTTCTCTACCAGTTTTATCATCCGGCTGGCTATCCGCTTTGAGGACACAAGTGGTTCTTTGTCGGTCGGCGTCAAACGAACTCACCACGTAATCAAGATCAACGGCGGCATGAGTAACTGAGCTCGGCGATGTGCTCCGAGTCTCGAAATGTGGTGTATATTGTTAGAAGTCTTACTTCCTCACACTCGGGCGGTTGTGGCGGTGAGTAGTCGAGATCGATTGGATCGTGGTTGTCAATAGTGACTCGGACTATGTCGGGTTCTCTCTCAATCGTTGTTCTGTCTGATTGATTCGCACCGATCTCGAATGACGCTTCCCGGAACCGGTTTTCTGTCTGTGCTTCTTGATCGATAGTGAGTAATTCGATGTGAAATGCTCGCTCGTTTTTTTGATCTGAATTAACCACTAACAGATCAATATCATCCTCGAAAAAACCAACACAGCCAGCTACTCCGACCCCAGACATAACAGCGATTGAGGAACTAAGGAGTTCCCGCCTCAAGATCATAATGGCAATACTCTAATGGGAAAAATAATTCTAACGGAAGCTCAAAGCGCCATTTGACGATTCGAGCCTCTAACACGGGGAGTGGGTGCTGCCCGTAGAACACCTCACGCGAACAGGATGGTGCATTTTCCTCACTGACTAGCTGTACCTCTCAATTCAGTGTGCCTACCGTGGCACATTCGCGCCCTGTATCTTGCACGGTTTCAAATTGCTATTCGAATCCTATCACGAGTGGCGTGCAAGATAGAGAGGGTCAATACAGCAGAACCACCCAGTTTATTACAAACGATCTGCGATGAATTAGCTATCAGACTGAGCCTGTGTGTCTTGGGTAAAAGGTGCCGAGTCGGGAAAGCGATTAGTCATCCACCTGCGTTAGAACTGTCTTTGCGACACGCTCCGCCAAATCTCGATCAGTATATGACATATTGGAACTCCCATCCCAATTCCCAGTCTGCATCATATATGCAAGATCTTCAGACACATCTGAAGTTTTGACCAACTCATCTTCTAGATATTGAAAAATCTGAGCATCCTGAAGATCACTACCGAGATCGGTAGCGGTTTGTTGCATCTGGTCGGCTTTGTCATCCGAAAAAGAGAGTGATACCAGCACGATATCGTCATCTTGGTAGTGATCCTGTATATCAACGGCAGCGACTTCCTTTGCGTTAAAGAAGGGTTCAGCAGCCGGTTCGGATAACCCAATCGTCGTCTCAAACGAATCGGCAGGAGTGGTATCTTCGAGACGATATTTCAACGGAATATTTGCTGATTCTCGATAGATACGCCAACTACCTTCTTTTTGAAGCTCATATAAGATAGTATCTATCGAATCGTCACTCTCTTGATCCTGATACTCAATTTCGGTATCAACGAACGCTTCTTTGTCCGCCTGCGCAACCGTTTCTGTATCGACCGAACTGACCTCGACCTCTCCTCCGCGTTCAGCGTATTCACCTGTCTCACCGGCGATTTCACCCTCGGAGTGTACGAGTTGATCGAGAGATTCCTGATCGCCTTGATCAACCGCGTCAACGAATTGTTGCACAACTTCCTCCGGGTTACCACCAGAGGTGGTTGTTTCTGTATCAACCGTTCCTTCTTCATCACCTACGCAACCAGCGAGAGTAAATCCCACGCACGCGCCGGCTCCGATTTTGAGTATGCTTCGACGATTCACGAGAAATAGTTATTGTGTAATTATATAAGACTAGTCTTAATCTCCCGTATCGTGCTGTATACACACTCTGTATCGACCGATCACGACAACTCTGATCAGATCTAGCTTTCGTGCGAGGCTCGCGCCCGGTGTTCATCACCGCCCGAACGAACTATCCACTATCTGTCAGAATCAACCTGCAAGGTACAGTGCGTCTGTTCTGCACCGTGCCATACGAATAAAAAAGGCCGTGCCCGTTGTACATTCGTGTTCAGTTGAGATCGAATGCCGCGAATCGCCGAGACACAGGCGCTGGTCTGTAGATTCAAATAGCCGAATACGCGATTCACGATCGTCGTTCGGAGGTCACGATTCAGCTGATATATTACTGATAGCGGTAACCGAACACGGCTAGTGCCGTTACACAAAGGTTAACGATGTGTCCGGTTAGCATGGTCGATATGAACGATCGGTATCCCGAAAAGGCACACGCACTGGAGTGGATCTCTCGTAACGAGGATCGACTGGCTTCGTTCGAACAACGGATCTGGGAGTACGCGGAGCCGGCATGGAGAGAGTATCGATCGGCGAAGGCGTACATTGACCTGCTCGAGAGAGAGGGATTCGACGTCGAGGAGAACTCGGGCGACATGCCGACCGCATTCGTCGCGGAGTACGGCGACGGGGACCCGATGATCGCCAGTTTTGCCGAATACGACGCCGTCCCGGCGAACTCACAGGAACGGGTTCCATACCGTCAACCACGAGAAGAGTTCAGTGAGTACGCGGCCGGGCACACCGATCCGCACTCGGTGCTGGGGGTGGCGGCGCTGGGCGGTATCCTGGCCGCCAAAGAAGCGATCGACGAGTACGATCTGAACGGAACGGTTCGACTGTTCGGCGAACCGGCGGAGAAAGTCTGCGGATCGAAGCCCGTCCACGCAGCGAAAGGGTACTTCGACGATCACGACGCGAACGTCGTTTACCATCCTCACGCCACGAACACGACCGTCTGGGACACCCACTGTGGCTCTTACTGGAGCATAATATACAC
>PUNC01000218.1 GCA_003551625.1 PVC group bacterium
CGTGGTGGTGGTCGTAGGTTCGGTCGTCGTGGTCGTGGTGGTGGTCGTCGGTTCGGTCGTCGTAGTCGTGGTCGTGGTGGTGGTCGTGGTAGTGGTAGTCGCCTGGATCTTCACGTCGTCGAAGGCCAGGACTCCCTCGTCCACGGCCCGGCTGTAGGTGAAGCGGACTCGACTGGCGGTATCGCTGACGGCATAAGGACCCTTAACGACTCCGTAGGTCGGCAGGCCGTAAAGGTCGACCACGGCGTGCCACTCGTCGCCGTAGAACTGCTCGACCAGCAGCGCGCTGGAAGACTGGACTCCCGCCCCCCGGATCCAGAAGCTCAGGAACACCCCCTCCTCGGAAGCGAAGACCGGCGTTAAAATCTCGGCGCCGTCGTCAAGGCTCAGCGCCGGAGACGACTCGCCGAACCAGCCGGCCTCCGTGAAGACATCCTCGTCCCCGATACCGGCGAACTTCCAGCCGTCGGGGCGGACTCCTTCATCGAACTCGTCGAATCCCTCCACGATCGGCAACGCCACCGTCGTGGTCGTGGTGGCGGTAGTGGTGGTGGTGGTAGTCGGCGCGGTCGTGGTGGTGGTCGTGGTGGGTTCGGTAGTCGTAGTCGTGGTGGTAGTCGTCGGCGAGGTCGTCGTAGTCGTGGTGGTAGTGGGCTCGGTAGTCGTAGTCGTGGTGGTGGTAGTCGGTTCGGTAGTCGTCGTGGTCGTGGTAGTGGTAGTCACCTGGATCTTCACGTCGTCGAAGGCCAGGACTCCCTCGTCCACGGCCCGGCTGTAGGTGAAGCGAACTCGACTGGCGGTATCGCTGAGCGGAAAGTCTTGGACAGCTTCATCGGTCGGCAGGGGGTAAAGTTCGACAATCTGTCCCCAGCCGCCGGAGTAATACTCTTCGACCAGCAGCGCGCTCGATAATTGCAATCCCTCCCCCCGGAGCCAGAACGCCAGGCGGACATTCGGTTCGGGGGTAAATACCGGCGTGAGAATCCGGGCGCCGTCGTCGAGCTTGAGGGCGGGCGAGTCTTCCCCGAACCAGCCCTCGGCGGTGAAGACGTCCGCGTCACCGATGCCGACGAATGTCCAGCCGTCGGGGCGGACTCCTTCATCGAACTCGTCGAAACCCTCCACGATCGGGATTTCTACCGGCTCATAATACTGGATAAGAACTATTCCCGAACCGCCGGATGAGGGGAACTGATCCACGGTGGTATGAGCGCCGGCGCCGTCGCCGGTGTTCTCCCCGCCGTCAACCCACGCGCCGACGTTCCCGCCGCGGCCGAAAACACCATCCGTGCCATACTGAGTTCCGAAAAGGTGGGAAAGATCCAGGCCCGGGCCTCCATCGGCACCCGAGCCGGCTCCGCCTGCTCCGCCCCCGCCGCCGGGAGTGACATTGCCGACGGATGATGCCCCGGCGCTGCCGTATCCGCCCGGGCCCGTTTGCAGCCCCGCGCCGCCGGAGCCGGTCGAATCGTCGAAGAGCCCCGCGCCGCCGCCCGAGCCGCCGGCGACGCCGTCACGGTTGTCTCTCGCACCGGCGCCCCCGCCGCCGAACGCGGTCAGATTGCCGAAAGTCGAGCCATCACCGCTTTCGCCCGGAAGATTGAAATCATTTACTCCCGCCCCGCCGTCGCCGACCGTAACGGAGATGGGAGAAGCATAGCCGCCGACATCGTAGTTCTCGATGAAGACCACCCCTCCTCCGCCGCCGCCGCCGGAACCGCGGGTGGCGACTCCGCCGACCCGGCTTGCACCGCCGCCGCCGCCGACAACCAGAACATCGACGTGGGTGACACCCTCGGGTATGACCCAGCCGTGGCTGCCCACCTCGGTGAAGGCGACGAATTCCTGCCCCCATCCCCGGACGGGAAGAAGAAGAAAGGCTACGGCCAGGATTCCGGCAGTAAAAGAGAAAGCACTAAGCGAAAGAACGCGTTTCATCGCGACCCTTTCATGACTACAGGCTAATACTCGCCACAACCAATACCCCCCGATTATACGCGGAATTAGTCTTGAATCTGGATAAACCTATCTGAACGAACAGCCGGCTGTAAAGCACAAAATTACGGTTGAGCGTTCGGCGTCGGCGCCACGATCGATGTCGGCAACCCGATCGAACCGTGGCCGGAACTCCAGTCCGGAGCCGAACCGCGGGGCCAATACATCGCCCTCTCTACCACTACGCCCACCGCGTTCAGGGTGTAGACGTGGGTGGAGACCTCCGCCAACTGGCCGACCACGCTTCCCACGTTGACGGTCTCCCTTCTCAAGGGGGGGACCGTCCGGTCAACGGTGAATTCCGTTCCGTCGGACGCGTGGAACCTGAACCTCACCTGAGCCGCGCGTTCGGGATCGGGATTGGAAACAAGCACGTACTCGTCAAACACGTGGGTAGCCCCTTCCGGCAGATACCAAACCGTCGAAGGAGAGGATGCTCCCACCGTTCCGTGCCCACCCTCCCATCGGCTGCCGAAGGCGTCCCAATACAGTGTCCGCTCGGCGGCCAGCGCAACCCCGTTGACCGAATCCACGCGGGCGGCGACCTGCGAACGCGAACCGATTATGTCGCCGACATTGACCGTGTGGCGGCGGCGGGGCGGAATATCGACCTCGTGAACGATGGGCTCAGAACCCTCGAGGAGGAACGTAAAGCGGGTCTGCGAATTTTCGCTCGCAGAAGGATTCAACACCACGATGTAGTAATCGAATATGTGCGTCGCCCCCTCGGCAAAATGCCAGACGGGGGAGACGCGGGAGATCCCCCGAGAGGCGTGACCGTCGCGCCAGTCATCCTTGTTCCAATACATCGTGCGCTCGACCGCTACCGGCCGGTCGCTGGTGATAACGGCGGAAAGCTGGCTCTGGTTGTCGGCCAGATCATTGGCCTTGAAGGTCCAGTTGGCCTCGGGCCCTACAGTTGAGGACACCTTCCAGGAACCGCCGGCTTGGTTGAACAACTCGATAGTCACGGCGGCGGCGGAGGGGTTGGGGTTGAAAACGTGAATGAACTTGTCGAAGAGGTGGGTGGCGCCTTCGGCCAGGTACCACTCCTTGGAGAGGGAGTCCGTCCCCAGGGTGCCGTGGCCGCCGGTCCATTGTAAGGGTCCTCCCCGCGGCCAGTACATCGCCCTCTCCACCATCAGCCGCTTATTGGCGGCCGAGCTTACCCGCGTGGATACGGAAGGCACGGAGGGGCCGACGTGTTTATTGACCTTGATCGTGCGGCGGCTCAACGCCGGTATCGTCTGTTGCTCGAAGGAGGCGATCTTGCCGGAGCCGTCGTGGAAAGAAACGTCGTAGTCGACCCGGAAGGGGTTCGGGTTATAGATCAGGGCGTAGTTGTCGAAAAGGTATCCCTCGATCTCGGTGCCGCCGGCGGCAAGATACCAGTGCGCGTAAGGCGGCGTCGGAGCGGGAGGGGGTGTCGGCCAGAATATCACCGGAGTCGGTGTGGGGGATGCGGTGGGCGGGGGCGACGGAGTCTTGAAACCGACCGGAGAGGGAGTGGGGGTGCTGGTCGGGGTGGGGGTGATCGCCGCCAGGAAGTAACCGCCCAGACGGACGTCGTCAACCCTTAACTCTCCGCCAGGTTCAAGCGCACCCCAGCCGACGATCTTAAACGTCGTTTCCCCGGTAATCGCCAGGTCCAAACCATCAACGGCGAATGACAAGGTCTCGGCGCGAACCACCGGATCGACTGTGAAGATTTCGTCATCGCCGACCGCGACCGTTAATTTCGTCGGGACGCCGTCCCAAGGGGGAACCCGATAGAGAAAATCCATCTCCTCGACCATCAGTGTTCCGGGTAAAGCCGGCTCGACGGTGAAGTAAAAATACTTGCCTTCGGTCCATTCCCCGGCGTCCCAGCCATTGGGGGAGTAGGCGTAGGGAATACCGCTCCCGGTCCAGGAATCGGGTTGCCCCGTACCGAACAAAATGTCGCCGGTGGAGACCGAGAAGTTCGAAGCGTTCACTCCCGCCGCCAGGTCGGTCGGGGCAAGGGAGTCACCGGTGAACGGATAGTCGACAAGAGTGACCAATTCCGGCGTCGGACCCGGCGGCGTCGGAGCCGGAGGCGTGGGCTCCGGAGTCGGCACCGGAGGAGTCGGTATCGGGGTGGGACCGACCTGAACCTGGCCGCCCAGGCGGATGTCGTCGAGATGGAATTCGCCCGATTCAAAGAGCGCTCCCCAGCCGACGATCTTGAAGGCCGTCTCCCCGGTAACCGTCAATCCCAATCCCAAGATATTCACCGGCTCGGTCGAGTCGAACTCGACCGGATCGACCGTGTAAACCACCGTATCCCCGACCATTACGGTTATGTTGGCAGGCCCCTCCTCTTCGTCGGGAACACGGTAGAGAAAGTCCATCGCCTCGACCAGAATATGCCCGGAAGACGGGGGTTCGATGGTGAAGTAGAAATACTTCCCTTGCGTCACATCGGCGGCATCCCAGCCGTCGTGAGCGCGGACATAGGGAACACCGCTTCCCAGCGCCGCCCAGTCGTCGGCGTTCCAGCTGCCGAAGAGTATGCTGCCCTCGGAAACCGCGAAGTTGGACGCGGTAACGCCCGCGGCCGTCTCCTCCGGCTCGAGGGTAGGCCCCGTGAAGGTGTAGAGGACGATGGTATCCCCGGGGTCCGGCGTCGGGGCCGGGGTCGGCGTCGGTTCCGGTTCCGGAGTCGGCGTCGGCACCGGCATTTTCACGCAGACCTGAACATCGTCGAGCGCCACCGTCCCGTCGCTGTAGGTAAAGCGGACGCGGGTGGCGTCCCGATAGAGCGACAGCGGCCCCTCTACCCTGCCCCCGTAGGTGTCGGGAGCGTAAACCTCGGCGACGTAATGCCAGGCGTCCGAGTAGAACTCGTCGACCAGGAGGAAACTCGGATCCGGGCCGGCCGTGCCCCGGAGCCAGAAGAACATATAAACCGGATCGAAGAACTCGCGGCTGACGACCTCGGCTCCGGAATCAATCTTGAGCGAAGGCGCCGCGACGCCGTAATAGCCCAACTCGGTGTAAACGTCGCCGTCGCCGATGTTGGTGAAGTCCCACCCGGCGGGACGTACGCCAAGGTCGTAGTCGTCGAAGCCTTCCGGAAAACCTTCGGCGGGAAGGCAGACCGGCGTGGGCGCGGCGCCCACCTCGATCTTCAGCCTGGCGGCCAGCTCCGGGTAGCCGTCATAAGCCCAGACCCTTCTGCGGTTGTCGAAGTTGACGTCCTCGGGTTCCAGAATGATCGAGATCGCGTTCCCGGCGCTCCAACCGGGACGGTCCACGATCTCCTGGATCACGCTCCGGAAGTTCGGAGTGGTGATCTCGGCGTCGACAGCCGCGGCCGGCATCTTCCAGTTAACGCGGGCGGAGGTCAGCGGCCGCCCCAGCGGTCCGTCGGCGCTGGTGAAGGTCGGCGAGTTGTCGGCGCTGTGGGCCCTGATCTTCAAGTCCGGTGTCGCCGTGTTGTCCCGGAAATACTGGGTGAAGACCACGTGCGCGTCCGTAACATACTCGCCGGGATGGACCTGGACGTCTTCGAAACGAAAACCCGCGTTGTAACCGGCGGAGACGGTATGCCTCCGGCCGATCCAGATAAACTCGTCGTTATCGGTGTAGTAGGTACTGTGCTCGGAGGCGTCATCGCTGGATGACATTATGATGTAGGTTCCCGGAGGCGGGGTCGGCGTCGGGGCGGGCGTGGGGGGAACCGCCCCACAGGGGTCGACCGGAAGGAAATCGGCGGGATACTGGTCGCTGCGGACGTAGCGCGCCCAGAGGTCGAGATACATCGGCTCGAAAAGCTCGCCGGCGATATCGGGAAGCCAACCGGGGTTCCAGCGGGCGATCTTGAGCTTCTTGATCACGCCGCAGATCTCCAGGTCCTCGATCCGGCCTTCGAAGAGAAACGGGAAGTTGGCGGTGTTGAGAAGGTCTGAATCGCCGTAGATCGGCCGTCCGGCCACGATCGTCAGCCGGACGTCCCGGGGGCCGCCGCGGTAGTTGGGGTCTTCGCCGCCGCCGGCCACCATCATCAGATCGTCGTAGGGGTCGCCGGGACCGTCGTCGATCACCATAAAGTTGGCCATCTTGCCCGGTTCGATCGTACCCATCCGCCACAGCTGGCCGAAGCCGATGGCGGCGTTCCTGGTGACCATATCGATGAAGGTCTGCGTCTGGATATTCCAGCCTTTGTCCAGTGCCACCGAGCGGGCGAAGTTGAGCTCGGCCAGCATATTGGGCATCCCGGAAGGGGTCCAGTCCGGCGCCAGGCAGACGATGGCGCCGGCGTTGATCGCGGCCTCGATGTCGGCGGTCGAGTTGTAGAGCAGCATATTCGACAGAGCGGCCCAGGAGAGAACGGTCCGGCGGGGGCGTCCCGGACGGGGAGGACTTTCTTCCCCGTGGGTGTTGAAGAGGGCGAAATCGCCGGCGGGGATGTTCATCCCGTGAATGATCGTGTCGCGGCCGTCAAAGGAGTCGTAGGTTTTCCACTCATTCCACTGGCCGGCCATCGTGGGCCCGGCGTCGGTGGTCTCGGCCAGGTGGGGCATATAGCGGTGGAGGATGCCCCGGTTCGCCCGTTCGTGCCTCAGCGCCCAGTAATCGTCCTGACCCGAACCGGTGGTTCCAACCACCCGGGTCTGGACCCGGCCGGGAAACCGCTCGCCGTGGATTACCCCCAAACCCAGCCAGCCGGTTTGGGCGGTGCCGGCGCCCTGGAGAACGGTCGCACCGCTGGAGGCCAGCCGGACCTCGGTCAGCTTGATAACCTGGTTGTCCTGCCCGAAACCGCTCTTCTGGTTCTTGAAGTCGTGATACATCGTCCCGCCGAAAACGTCGTTGGCCCAGTCGTTTCTTTCCCGGAAAAATCTTCCAAAAGGTATCCAGTCGAAGACGTTCCAGGTCGGGTGGTCGTGGGTGGAGATCAGTCCGGGGAAGATCAGGCCGTCGACGTCGATGATCTTCTCGGCGCCGGCGGGCGCGGTCTCGGTCACCGACTCGATGCTGTCGCCCCGCACCCAGATGTAGTGGTCGGTGAGAACGTTGCGGTCGTCGTCCATCGTCACCACAGTCCCCCTCAGAGCGTAGTTGGGGATGACCTCGTTGGCCGCCCAGAGGTCGTTGGTGAAACGCGGATGGATCCGGAAGGTGGTGGCCCCGGTCTTCTTCACCACGCCGGCGATGGCGCTCAGCTGATCGCCGTTTCGGGGATAGTAGTTGTAGTCAAGCCTGGCATCTATGTCGACGGTCCCGGTTCCGTCGCCGACCCGCCAGATTCTGTCCCCCGCGTTCTGGTTGGTGACATTTAAGGGGGTTGTCAGCTTGACCAGACTCCCCTCGTAGGAGTCGAGATTGGAGATCAGGTGGCCGATGTTCATCTCGATCGGAGCGTGAACCGGATTGCCGACGGAATTCACGGTCAAGGCGGTTACGTTGCCGAGCTGGATCCGCCCGGAGGAGGTCTGCACCGTTCCGGTGACCGTTACCTCGTCGCCGATCTCGGGCCCCCAGTTCGTCTGGTCGACATAGATCGCCTGGTATTGGCCGGAACCCTCGGCCATAAAAAAACGAAACGTGGTCTCAACCAATGAGACCACGCCGGTGATCGTTCTCGTGCCGGTATGAGCGCCGGTCTTTATTTCGTAGATCCCCGCCGGAAGGGCGAGGGAAGGGAAAGTCAACGACAGGAACAGCAGGGATAAGAAAAGGAGCTCGAGCGCGGCCAGACGCCTTTTTTTCATCGCGACCCATTGAAGGTGGAGTTATTGGAGGGATTCATTTATATTAATGTAGCCGCCGGGCCCAGGCTTGGCAAGAAAAATTTTTTGAAAAGATTTATCATTAACCGGTCCTATGAAGCTCTGGTTTAAACTCGGCTGCGCCTTCCTCCTGACCGCGGTCCTGCTGGTCCAGGCGAGCTACCGGATCCGCGACCCCGACATCTGGCTCTACCTCAGGAGCGGCGAGATCCTCCTGACCGAGGGGAGAATCCTGACCGCGGACGAGTTCTCCTACACCTTCCCCGGCCGACGCTGGGTCAACCATTCCTGGCTCTCCCAGGGGGCGCTGGCCGCCTTCTACCTGCCCCTGGGAATCGGCGGGCTTTTCCTTGCCCGTTATCTGCTCCTGGCCGGGGCCTTTCTGCTGGTCTTCTCCGCGGCCGGGTCGAAGGCCGGCGGGGCCGCCGCCGCCGTTTTGACCGCGGCGGCGATGCTGGCCGCCGCCGACCGTTTCGTCGTCCGTCCCGAACTTTTCACCTTTCTCTTCCTGGCCTTCACGGTATTCCTGCTGGAAAAAGAGAGAGATTCCGGAAAAGCCCCCCTCTTCCTTATTCCGCCGCTCTTTTTGATCTGGGCCAACCTTCACGGCGGCTTCGTTCTCGGCCTGGCGGTTCTGATCATCTACTGCGCCGGCGAAACGGTTATGGCGAAACTGGGTTTCCCCCGGCCGGGATCGAAAACATTCGCCGGGGAAGCCCGGCCGATAACCGGGAAACGCCGGCGGAACCTCCTCCTGGCCACGCTCGCCGCCGGCGCCGTCGCCTTCGTCAACCCCAATGGGCCGGCGGCCTATTACTATTCCAGCCACATCGACCAGCTGCGCCCTTACATCTACGCCTGGCAGCCTTTTCCCTGGGGAATGTGGCCCCACTGGTCCCTGCCCCAGTTTTCCTTCATCCTGCTCTTCGCCCTGGCCGTCGTTTTCTTCGCCCTGGATTGGAAACGGGCGAACCTTTCCCAGCTGGCCGTCCTGGCAGTCTTCGGCCTGGCCGCCGTCCGGGCGACCCGCAACACCATACCGTTCGCCTTCCTTGTTCCGACCCTGATCGCCTCCCGTCTCCCGGGGGTATTGGGGAGTAAGCTGCTGGAAGGCCGGCCGGCCCGCGTCTTCGCGGCCGCGTTTTTGGCGGCGGGGCTGGCGATCGCGGGCGCGAGGGCTTACATTGAACGGGATCCGGGAAGAAGCGACATTCACGCCGTCCCCGGTTTCGGGATCTCGCCCTTCAGCTATCCCCTGGAGACCGCGGAATTCATCGCCGAAAACCGGATCGAGGGGCGACTCTTCAACTCCTTCGGCATCGGGAACTACCTGACCTGGCGGCTCTGGCCGGAGAAGAGAAATTACGTGGATGGGAGGCTCTCGGTCTTTGGACTTGATTTTCTTCTCCTTTACGATCACCTGCTGGGAAACCCGGAGTCTTTTCCGGATCAAGCCGGGGAGTGGGGGTTCCGGGGAGCGGTCGTAGATCACCCCAATCCCTCCAACCGGCGCCTGCTTTCCTGGCTGGAAACCTCCCCGGACTGGGCCCTGGTATTCTTCGACAGCAACAGCGCCTTCTTCCTCCACCGCGACCACCCTTCCCTGCCGGAGCTTTCCCGCTTCCTTCCGGAACTGCTCGGCGCCGCCGCCGGACTTTCGCCGCGGGAAGCCTTCGCGCGGGGAAGATTTCTCTTCCACGCCGGGAGAGAGGCCGACGCCCTGCCCTTCCTGCTGGCCGCCGGAAAGGGCTATCCCCAATCCCGGCATATCGAGACGCTGCTGGCCGGCTCATACCTGAAGATGGGCGATCTGGAAAAGGGGTTGGCCCGACTGGAGAGGGCGATCGAGCTGGGGGGGCGGGGCGAATGGTTCGACCTTGTCCTGGCCCAGGGGCGGCTGGTGGAAGGCCGGCGGGAAGAAGCCCGGGAACTGGCCCGGAAGATCCTGAGGGACGACCCTGAAAACCGGGAGGCTCTCAAGCTGCTGGGCCGGAGCCTGATGGCGGAAGCGAGGCTGGAGGAAGCCGGGTCCTATTTGCGGAAAGCGGCGGAAGGCGGGGTAAGCTCGAACCTGGCTCTCCTGCTCGGCGAGATCGGTTTCCGGACCGGGGACTACCGGAAAGCGATTGAATGGTACGGCCGGGTCGAGCCAACCCATCCCGAGTATCCCTACGCCCTTATCTATCTCGGGGGAAGCTACGTCCACGCCGGCCGGCTCGATGAAGGGCAGAGGGTCTTCGAGCGCTGCGCGCGCGAATTCCCCGCCTACGCCGACATCTGCCGCTACAACCTCGCGGAGATCGCCCGGCGCCGGGGCCGCGAGGAAGAGGCGCGGGAGATACTCGAGACCATCACCGACCCGGCAATCCGCCTCCGCTGAGGGGTCAGTCCTTGCATTGTAGCATTTTCTCTTTTATCTCCTTAACAATCGGGTCCGAACCTTCCTCGTAAACCCGAATAGCACGGCTGATGTTGCTACGGTGGCCCATCTTTAAGCGTGCGCTGATCCAATCGCTTTTTACCATCGTGTAATTTCTGATAAACCAAACCAGACCCTGTTTTTGCCGGTCGGTAGTTTTGCGGTTTCTGATCTCGTCCAAGCTCGTTTCAAGCGACTGCAAGCCTTTCTGCAAGAGTTTGAGAGCGGATTTTTCATCGTGGCTGCGTGCGGCCGGACCGGAATAAGACTCCCTCTTCTTACCGTCAATTGCACCGTCGACCCTCTCCAACAGGCGTTTCTTGAAGTCCGCCGAACCAAGGTACCATCCTCTGCGAATGGATTCACATTCCTCCTGAAGTGCGTAGTCGAGGTTCAGGGCCTCCAGCGTTCGCTTGCGCATATAAAATCTGAACTGCCTGTAAGCTTCGGGTTCAAGGCCGTGACTTTTAAAGACACGCCTTGATTCAAGCCAAACCGGTTGATTGACCATTCCGGTAAAGGCCGGATAACTACTCCAGGGGTAGCTTTCAAGGTCAGGGTTATTGAAATCAAAATCAAGCAGTTGAGCGCGGGCGGGGTTCAAATGAATATAGTCGCTGACCCTTCTGAAATAATTCGGTTCGTCCGGGTCTATAATCAAAGCCTTATATCGGCCCTGGAATAGGTGACCGCAGAGTTTATGTCTGAGATTGAATCTGACGGTATAGGTGGTGTGAAACCACTTCATCCCTTCCACTAACGTGCCTCGCAGAGTTTCAAGCAGAAAATGGTAGTGGTTGAGCATCAGGACATAACTGTGAATTATCCATCCCGCACGTTCACAGGTTTGTCCAAGAGCTTTCAGTAATGAGCGCCGATCGGCATCGCTTTTAAAGATCGGTTCCTGACGATTACCGCGGCACATAACGTGATAGATCGCCCCGGGATACTCGACTCTTGGTCTTCTCGGCATCATTACCCCCTTGTACCAGGGGACTATAAGACCGGAAAATGCTACAATGCAAGGACTGACCCCTCAGCGGGAGCGGAGGGCGCGGATGGTGCCTTCGGCGTAACGGGCCAGCCGGTTGAAATCCCTCCGATGGTGGAGGTCTTCCGTCCCGGCGGCCCTTCTTATCCATACTTCCCGGCGTTCCTCGATCGCGGGGACGGCCGAGGAGGTGCCGGTCCGTCTCAATTCCACTATCACCATCAGGGCCAAGGCGTCGCAGTCGGCGGCGCGCAGGATCTCGACCTGCCGTTGCTGGGCCCGGGGGTCCCGGAGCTGGCCGAGCAGCCGGGGAACCTCGATCCGCCGGCTGGGGGACAATTCGTCCCATCCGGCCCAGACCAGGTCGGCGACATCCACCTCATCCATCACTCCGAGAGCCTCCGCCGCGGCATCGCGCAAAACCGAGGTGGGACTTCCCTGGCCGAAGGTAAGCTCCGAATCCGGGTTGAGGATCTCCAGGACTATTTCGCGAAAGTGGGACAGGCTCTCCCGGTCCCCGAAATAACCGAGGTGGCGGGTGGCGACCGTCCGAAGGTCGGTCTCCGCTCCGGGATCGGCCGCCAGAGCGCGCAGCTCGGGGATGCTCGCCTCCCCCGACTTCTCTATTCTCTCCAGCAACGCCACCAGCCGCGGATTCTCCCCGCCCAGCGCCTCGAGACAGACCGGGCAGGCCCGGGCCGGCGAAGCCGAAAACAGCAGCAGGACGACCGGAATGAACCTGAACATCCTCATAATACGCGTATTATACCATAACCGGCGGCCGGCGGGCGACTGCCGCGACCGGGAGCTTCTCCGTTCCCGCCGCGCGGCGGGAATAAACAAAAACCTTTTTGAAGTAAAGACGAGGTCCGGGTAAGATTCCCGGGTACCCGGTATGAAACAGGCCGACAAACAAAACAAAGACGCCCTGCTGGCCGACGTCGTCGGCCTGATCCGCTCCTCTTCCCGTTTCGCGGTCTTTTCGCACGAGGAGCCCGACGGCGACGCCATCGGCTCCCAGGTGGCGATCAGCGCAGCGCTCAAACAGCTGGGCAAGGGAGTCCTCTCCCTGCGGACGGATCCGGTCCCGCCGGCGCTGGACTTCCTCAACCCCGACAATCTTATCCGCGAATACGTGCCTTCAGAAGACGACGCCGCGATCCGGGGCGCCGAGACGATCATCGTGGTCGATTCCTCCGATCTCTTCCGGCTCGGAGACCTGGCCGGGGTCGCAAAAGATTCGCCGGCCGCGATCCTGAACATCGACCACCACCGCGACAACACCTTCTTCGGCGATGTCAATTACGTCCGCTGGTCGGCGGGCGGGGCCGCGGAGCTGATCTACGAAGTCGTCCGGGCGCTGGAAGTGCCGGTGGAAGGAAGAATCGCGCAGGGAATCTACGTGGGCCTTTCCACCGACACGGTGGGTTTCCGCTACATCGATCCCGAGGGGAATATGCTCGAGGTCATCCGGGACCTGATCCGCGGCGGAATCGACATCGAAAACCTCCAGGAAAAGATCTACTGCAACCAGCCCGACACCTATCTCGAGGATCTGTCGTCGCTCCAGCGGACGGTAAACTACGAAAACGGGGGGTCGCTGGCCTGGTTCACGATGTTCAAGAGCGATTACCTCTCCTTCTACCAGCGGGAGCTCGCCTCCGAGACGCTCCGGCAGCTGCTGAGCGTCAAGCGGACCCGGGCGGCGGTGATGCTCCACGAGGAAAAGGCGGGCGTGGAGGTCTGGCTCCGCTCCAAGAAAGACGTCGACGTCGGCCGGGCCGCCCTGGCTGTCGGCGGCGGGGGGCACCACACCGCCGCCGGGGCCTTGATCCGGGGGAAAAGTCTTGAGGAGGCGACGGCGGTCACGCTGGCCGCGGTCCGGGAGGAGATGGGGAAGTAGGACGGATTCCGGATTCGGGATTTCAGTAATGCTCCGCACCCTTAAAAAGACCGTAATCAGTTATCGGTAATCAGTGATCAGGTAAAGGCCCAGTCCCTTGCCCGCTTATCCTCGCGCAGACCTGTCCTGAGCGAAGTCGAAGGAGACGCGGAGACGCGGGGGTAAGAAAGAGTTGATAAGTTTATAAGATGATAAGTTGATAAGAACAAAATCGAAATCGCTATCGGGATCGAAATCGAAATCGTTTAACTAAAAGTTGGTAGTACCTAA
>PUNC01000158.1 GCA_003551625.1 PVC group bacterium
CATACCATCCAGGTACTCTTCCTCACTGACAGCATAGGATATCCGGCCCCTTGTCACTGATCCACCGTAGGGTAGCAGACCTCTTCTGTAGGGTTTCCCGATGACATCTTCAGGATTGAATTTCTTCTCAGTCATGCTTCTCCTGCTCCTTCTCACTCATATATTATAGAGAAACCAGATAATCCTTTGGATAAATCAACTTTCTATTCGCTTCGCCCTTCATTCCAATGCTGAGCCTGGTACGATACAGGATCGGATCGCGAATTACCAGCAGACCCCCTCATAGATGGATCCAATCGCTGCCTTCGGAAGCCGCCGTCCGTCGATCACCAGCTTCCCGGTGTAATCGAGTGCTTCAAACTCTTTCCATTCGGTTATAAGGAGGATAGCATCACTTTGGAGCACCTCAGCTGCAGACGAGGCATAGGAAATATCGGGGAAGAGTGAGCGGAAGTTTGCTATGGCCAGCGGATCATAGGCGATCACGTCTGCACCCGCCTCCAGTAGTGCAGAGACGATTGGGATCGCCCGGCTCTCCCGGATATCGTCGGTATCCGGTTTGAAAGATAATCCAAGCACTCCTATCCTCTTCCCCCGGAGATCAGGGATATGTTTTTTCAGCAGATCAAGGAGCCGCATCGGCTGTTCTTCGTTTACCGCAACAACACTCGAAAGAATCTTCGGAGGAACACCCGCAGCCTCAGCCTGGGCGATCAGGGCCCGGACATCCTTTGGAAAGCAGGAGCCCCCAAACCCGATCCCGGACCTGAAGAACGCCGGGTTGATCCTGGCATCGAGGCCAACACCTTCAAAGACCTCGGCGGTATCAAGTCCCATCAATTTACAGAGGTTTCCAATCTCGTTTGCAAAACTGATCTTGGTTGCCAGAAACGCATTGCTCACATACTTGATCATCTCGGCAACCGGGATTGCGCATACGAGCTTCGGACAGTCAAAAGAAGAGTACAGGCGCTCCAGAACCTCCCGGGATCTGGGATCTTCTGCACCGATCACGATCCGGTCAGGGGAGAAGACATCCGCGAGAGCGGATCCTTCCCGTAAGAATTCGGGATTTGAGGCAAGCCCGAAGTCGCGGAACGCAACTTTTTCGGATGCTTCTTCAAGTGTTCTCTGGACGATTCCCGTTGTTGTTCCAGACACTACAGTGCTCTTCATCACCACCGTATGCCAGCTCTCTTTCTGCTGGAGCACCTCGCCGATCGCCTGGCTCGCAGCTTCAATGTACTGAAGATCGATTGATCCGTCGGGATTCGATGGCGTGCCGACGCAGATGAAGGTGACATCAGTCTCCCGGATCGCCTCCCCGGTATCGGTGGTTGCAGAGATCCGCTTCAGATTCTTTCCAAGAAGCTCGTCAAGACCAGGTTCAAAGATGGGGGATCGGCCGGTTCGGATCAGATCAAGCTTGGCAGGATCGATATCCACAAAGACAACGGAATTCCCAAGCTCTGCAAAGCAGGCGCCGGTGACCGCACCGACATAGCCAGTTCCAAGTATTGATATCTTCATTCCATAATCACCAGATTTTTCCCTGTCTACTGTTTTGATCATAGCCCTGAAGCAATGAGACTCCGATCTCCTGGATCCGAAAACCATAAAAGGTTTGGTTTTTGTAGAATACGGCTATCAAAGGCCGCACCGGATCGAACGGCTTCTCTCTCACACGAAGGCCAGGAATTCATGGATGATCTCCGTCAATGGAATCCAGAATGTATATCCGTCAAACTTTAACGTGCCGTACAAAAATGTCATCATGAGCTGCCAGCCAAGCGGGAAGACTGCAAGCAGTGCAATCACTATTGGCGGGAGGATGGATCTGCCTGAGAGAAGAGGCGAATCCATTTTGCCGGATGCCCGGATTCCATGCAGAAGAAGCGCGATGGCAAGTAACCCATATGTCATAACGGAAAAGAACCTGATATCACCAAAATATGTGGTTGCAAAGGGGCTTATTGCAATATACAGCACCAGGAGCGGCACCAGGCACAGAACTGTCACCAGTGTCACAATGGCAAGACGCTTTGATTCTAATACTGGAAATGTCTTCCTGAACGCATAGAGTGCCAGGAGTCCTGCCGGAAGATAGAGGGGTGTCAGGTAGCGCATTTCGGGAACAATCCCTGTATCTGTATTCATAATGTAAAAAGATCTGAGATATACCACCACCAGAGCAAGTCCAATTACGCCAAAGAGGATGATCAGCTTTCTGTCAAAAAGGCTAAAGGCTTCAGGCTTCATCCAGAACAGGAGCGGGATAATCAGGAGGGCGATCAGGATCAAAGGCGAGACGGCAATAAGGCTGATATGCCCGGTCTCAGGGGCAAAGAATACACCGAAGAGGTCAGCGGGGAGTGTCTGCAAATCCGGTGCCAGATACTCTATCGTCATCCTGAAGAACCCGGTCATTTCGCTGAAGGGCACCATGATGATCGGGAAGATGGTGTGGGTCAGTCCTGTTAGGATCATCCCACCCGCCTGTTCAAACATTCCAGAGACGCCCCAGTCTGCCCCTGCCGAAACCTGGGATGTCGCTTCTGTAATTCCCTGGTCTGCTCCGGGGCCTGATGCCGCCTGCCTGGCCGATGCAGCGAGATCCGGATTCAGATATATAAAGAATGTGGGAATCAACGGGTTGCCTGTGACAATCTGGTTATTGATCATGAACGGGAGTGCACCGGCAATTGTCCATACGGGTGCAGTGAGTGGAGTGAGCAGGTCTTGTGCATCTCCACCGCTCATATGCCACCGCCTGAGGTGGAGAATGAGGTAGAAAGCAGCTGCAGCAATGAATACCGCAAAACCAACCTCTGGCCTGGCCCATGCAAGAAGTCCGATCATGACAAATGAGAGTGCGGCGTTGTGATATGATTCATCTGAAAAGTACCGAACCAGGACAAGCAGTGTTACCG
>PUNC01000176.1 GCA_003551625.1 PVC group bacterium
CTGGAGACCGACCAAGGTCTTTCCCGATCCCGGAACACCGGTAATCAAGACAAGCAGGTGACGTTTTTCGCGGTTTGCTTGCTGAATCCGCTTTTCGACCAGTTCGACCGTCTCAGGAATGCGGGACGATTCGGCCTGCTTGATCCGCGGAAGAGGTTGGCGCTCAAAAAGCAGGCGGGAGGCTTCGATCAAAGCGGGAAGGGGCTCGTATGGAGCGGAGATCCATTCTTTAGGATCGGAAGGACGGCGGCGGGATTTCTTGGCGTAGTCTCGAACGATTCGGGCTAAACCGCTGGGAGAGACTACGCGAACGCCTTCGTGAATCTCTTCCTCCCGGTCCCAACCGATCGGAACCAGGATTGGGATCAGCTCGCGCTCACGACATTCGGCGTGGTAGTTGCCAAGATCCCTGACATAGCCGAGAACCTGGTCAATATCGGACTTTTCCGCCTCGACCCGGTTCTTAAACTCAATAACCAGAACCGTTCCATTCTCAAGGATAATCAGATCTGGACGGCGCCCGCCGCTGCGGGGAAGCTCAAACTCAAGGATGAGGGAAAAATCAGCCGCTTCCGGCAGACAGATACCGAGTTCTTTTCGAAGCTTGATCAGGCTCCGGTCCCAGGCAAAGAGCTGAGGCATCCCTTTCTCCCTTGCCGACCGTGACAGATCCCGAAGAATCACTTCCTCGGGCGTAGCCAGAAACAACCCCAAACTCCCCATCCAAGCGCACGCCGCATTCTCCATCCAACCCTCCCCTATTTGGGGTCAAATCTTTATTCTTGACTTTACGCTAATTGGGGTCAAATCTTTACTCTTGACATTAGACAAAGAGGCGAGGGATCACTCCTCGCATCGCATTAAAACGCCGGCCGCCCTCTCTCCCCTCCCATGTCACTAAAATTGCTATGCATTTTTAGTGACATTGAGGAACCTATGCAGCTTCCGGCAAGTGGCGTTATAAGATCTTTGCTCCTCTTCGGAATGCAGATGTTGGCAATAGGGGCCGCCCTCTTCGTCAACACTATCGCGGAGATTCACCGCGGGAGGGATGGAATACTCCTCGTATGTATTGACCGCCCGAATGATCTCGCCGCCAAGCAGCCAGAGGTTATTCATGTCGAAATATGACCGAGCCGCAGCGATTTGTCTCGCACGCTCTCCGCAGAGATCTCCAGGATGGATGGCGCCCCCTCTATCAGGCGGGGGCAAATGCTATCGGTCGGCTGGGTCATTTCGCTTCTCTCAACACATAGACACGGTATGGATCCTTCGGGCCGCTTCCGACTTCCACCAGAACTCCTGCGTCGACTAATCGACGCAGACGCCTCCTGGCAGTACGGTCCGGAACATTCCAAAGTTCGGCCGCGGCGTGGGTAGATATGCGTTCCTTTTTGCCAAGACACGCCAGTAGGGAAGATTGCCACTCCGGCCGCGCCGGAGTCTTCACGCGATCCCCGAACAAAGTGACCCGGAAATTGGTGCCCAGTTCTTCAAAGCGAGGCGGGGGTAGCCCGGCATCCCTGCAAGCTCCGTTGATACGCCCCAGGCCCGAACCCCATTGTTCGATGAGCTCCAGTTCGCGGAACACGCGTCCGATCACGCGGTTGCGGAGCATCGAAACGCCCGCCAGGGCAGTCTCCAAGGTCAACCCGAAAGGCAGGAGACCGGGGTTGGTGATTTCGAGACGATCATCGAAGATGGCAACCTTGGTCCCAGCCCCGCCGATGCTGTAATCGGCATGAACGATGGCGTTGATCACCGCCTCGCGGATCGCCTCAACAGGATACTCGGGAACTTGCCGCCGCCGAACGCGCCCGATCTCAATACCTTGCCGGGTGTGGCGTTCTATGAAGGCAACGACGCTGTCCACGGCCTGGGGCAGATACTCATCGATCTCGGTTTGATCCAGGAACTTGGCGGTATTCTTTCCCAGGAACCGCGCACAGCGGATCGTAGCCAAGGGGAATATTCGTTCCCGGTTCTTCCCAAAGAGGAGCACTGCCCCAATACTGGGCAACATTTTTGAGCCTTGGCCGACAAGCAAGCCGAGCGAGCGCTGCTTAGGAAGCGTCAGACGCTTGGACACCACCGCGAAGAGCTCGGACGCAGCTCGGACATCGATATCGTCCGAGCTTGTTTCCGAGCAAGGCTGCTCGTCAAAGAAGGTATTGCGACCCAGACGCAAGAGTTCCGCAAGAAGTTCCGGGCCAGCCGGACGATTGGTCGAGCCCAGACGGATGTAAACTCCTGACTGTGCCCCCTCGGCCCGAACGTAGAACGGCCCGACGGCGTGGGGGACCGCAACAACGATCAGGTGGAGCTTGCGCCAGGCGTGAACCTGGATGTCGGGTACCAGCAACGGGCGGATACCGTCGGCGAAGGCGTTGGCCAGTCGTTCCTCCTCTACCAGGGGATCGGCGACACCGATCACGTCCTTGGTCTTGTCCTTTACTCCTATGACGATGCTCCCTCCCGCGGTGTTGGCGAACGCCACGGCGGTTCGCACGATACGAGCTAGCGGCCGACAGTTCTCCTTGAACTCCAGCGTCTTGCCTTCGTGGCGAGCCAGGAATCCTTCGATCATAGTTTGCACCTGTCTTGGACCGCTTCCTCTCCCTGAACGCTCCAGTCCCCTTCCTGGACACTATTCCAGGGTATTTCAGGGTCGAACCCAGCAGTGTCCCAACGTTTAACTCAATAAAAGCCAGAAGATGTTGATAAATATGATTATAGGGAAAATCAGTCCTGTTTCCGACTTGAAATCAAGTGTACGCTTGTACCCTTTCGTTCAGAATCAGACCACGGGATATCTTTATCGCCCGACCGGTTATTCACAAATAGCCCCAGGGAAAACAGTGATCAGTCCCGATGAACGACTATCGGGATCTCCACTCACCCTCCATTACTC
>PUNC01000044.1 GCA_003551625.1 PVC group bacterium
GAAGCCCAGCATGAGCTTGCCGGCAAGACCGAGGAGGCTATTGCCGAAATTGAGCAGTAGCATCAGGTAGTTGATATACAACAGATCGCAATTTTGTTTTTTTTGTTCCCGAAGATAGGGGTGCTGCTGATCGTGAGTTTTTCCATGCATTCCCGGGCGACTTCTGGCATATCCATACAATGGAGCGAAAATGCAATGCCAATCGCATCAGCTGGATTTGGATCGGACCGGTGAGCACGTTCCTCCCCCGCTCTCCCGATAGGAGCAAGATACGGTAGCCAGGGTGCAGATGCAGGGTATTGGGCTACCGAGAGGGTGTTTCTGGTTCCGGTAAATAGTACAGATCATTTCCTTCATGGTCTCACGAGAGCCGGCGTATCACGCCGGTATATCTCATTTCAATCTGCATGAAGCACCATAAGGCGTAACGTCGCCGCTTTTTGGGATCTCTCCGGGATGCCGCAGAGATGCGAGAGGGATTTCTGTCTGGAATATTTCCCAAATCCCTATATTCCCCGGACACAAATATACTGGAGTATCTTCTCACTCCCGTAGTGTAGCGGTCAATCATGCAGGACTTTGGATCCGGCGACGGCGGTTCGACTCCGCCCGGGAGTACTATAATAATTAAAATATATAAGTAAATTTTAAAAAAATAAAAATAATAATACAATTAAGAGCAACAATTATATACTATAAGATAGTAGCTGCTGCTTATGGCAATAGGTGATGTAATCGAAAAATACCACACCTGGATTATGGCATTACTGCTGATTGTTATCGTAATTCTCGCTGCGATCGGCGGCTACATCTTCGGTGTGGATGCAGGGTATTTCATCGGCTATCATGATGGATTCCAGGATGGACTACTCTTTGGGCCTGACGTTACGTATTGAGACTGGCTCACCTCCAATACCGGTTGATAGCAGAATTGCAGACAAATCACTTATCTGACTGGTGTTCTTTCCTCAGCACCGGAGATCGACCTGGCACAAGTGAGATTGATCAATGTTGATCATATCGATCGTTTCGGAACTATTGGAGTAGATCCAGTTTGCATTTTGACACGCCTTTTGTAGCCATTGCAAGAAAGGGTTTCATTTCTTTCAATATACGTTAACCAACAATACCTTTTTACCCCTGCAAGATCCATGACAAAAAAAAGATGCTTAAACTATCAATAAAGACAATAAAGGGTAATAGATACCTCTACATACAGGATAGATTAAAAGTTAACTCGAAATCCATTTCTATACAGAAATATCTCGGGAGATTTGAAAATATCACTATTGATGACGTTGCATCAAAACTCTCAGAGCTGGAGAACCAGAGGTTTGCCACATACCTTGACTACCGGCTCAGCCACTACTCATATACCCTACTCGACACAGCCGGGGCGACTGATCTTGAAACTATCCGCTATTACTACGAGCGCTTCAAGGAACACTATCCCGATGAGAGCAGGCGCTACCATGACGCGATGTATATCCGGTACATTCAGGGGACAACCGCGATAGAAGGAAACACAATCACCCTCAGGGAAGCAGAGGAGCTCCTGGAACATGATATTTCTCCATCAGGAAAGAAAATGGAGGAGATATATGAGATCCACAACTTCATCAATCTCAGAAGGTACTTTGAGGATTATTCCGGGGATATCACCGAACCGCTTATCAAAAAGATCCATGAGCTGCTCCTACGCGGCATCCACCATAGCCCCGGAGAGTACCGGAATATACAGGTTGGAATTGAGAAGGCAGCGTTTGAGCCGCCTACGGCAATTTGTGTCCCTGATGAGATGAAGAAGCTCATGGCATGGTACCGGAAGAACAGGAAAAAAATCGCTCCATTTGAGCTTGCCATACTGCTCCATACACATTTTGAGATGATTCATCCATTTGTTGATGGAAACGGACGGGTAGGCAGGGCACTCGCCAACTTCATCCTCGAGCGTGCCGGGTATCCGACACTCTACATTGGGTCTGAGCACCGTTCTGCCTACCTGGATGCTCTTGGACAGGCGGATGAAGGTGACACCAGGACAATTGTGCAGATACTCTATGCCATCTACAGCAATCAACACCGGTCAATTGCAGACGAGATGAAGAAACAGTTCTCCGGAGAAGACGTTCTAAAAAGAGAGCCATATGCAGGTTTTATTAAAGAGTTCAGGAAACTGAAGAGGAAGAACTAAAACCCCACTCCCTGCAATAATGTATCCCCGTTCTACCCGAATGGAGATCTGAGGGACCGAAATGGACTTTTCTGAATGTATGAAGGTGCCGGAAAGATGATGCGGGTTGCCGGATCAATTGAGTCGGTCCATGACATTAACCTCAGGGAGAAGCTGATCGAGGATCGCCCCGTGCTCCTTGAGATCGGGATACCGGGTGCTACCAATCCAACAATTGCCATCTTCAGGATCCAACCTCGTGATGCGTATTTCCAGGCGATGAAGTACAATCTGTGGAAAGCAGAAGCACCAGGAATCTCTTTCAGATAACCGTGAAGCCGAAAGGTGGGATCTCTCAATTCCACTTATGGGGAGTATGGGAAATATCCCCCGATACTTTTTATAGCTTCCCCCTCCCTATACCCTCATACAGAGAAGCTATGCCGATCACACCCTCCGTCCAGGCACTCAGGCTGAACTATACGATCCCGGTTGCACCCGGAGTAACTCTTGAAAGGTTCGTATATTGTTTCCTCATATTTGGGGAAAAGATTACGATGATTGACACCGGCGTGGCAGGATGCGGAACAGAGATCTTTGAAGCTATTCGAACCGCCGGCCGTGATCCAAAAGAGATCGGATTGATCGTCCTGACCCACTCCCATCCTGACCATATCGGAGGGGCATGGGCAATACAGCGGGCAACCGGATGC
>PUNC01000216.1 GCA_003551625.1 PVC group bacterium
AGGAAATGATCATAGCCATCAGTCCGGGCACATCCAGACAGCAACCAATGAAACGCAGCTGACTGCCGCGCTTGATACCTGTCGGAAACTTTAGAACAAACTCCACGAATGCATGTAATGCTTCGCGGGAGAACCTGATCAGTAAACTGTATGATCTATCCTCAAATCTTGCAACGAAACTCGAATTGAAGATATCAGACTCAGTAATATCACTTTCTCTCCTCCATATCTCAGCGACAGTCGGATGTTTATGCAGAGATGAGAAGAGGACAAGCACCTGAAGAAAGATGACTGCATGGATCTTCCGAAATTTCTGATAGAACCCTGTTTCCCATGCACGCTCATTTTATCTGCGGTAGTGGAAGAGCTCCTCTATCTTTCTCTCAACAATTTGGCCTTCTTTGTAGAATCGAGGCGACATATTGACATTTTATTATAAATTAATAGACCTATTGAATTGATTTGCCGAAGGCGCGGTCGCGAAAAATTCTGATGCTTTGTTTGAAAGGTGTGAATTTAATGATGGTTGGGCGTAAACTGACGTGAGTGGATAACGAGCACAAACCTGCATACTTGTACATTTCCTCATGGGAAACTTTTCATATAGAATTCCATTCCGCCAGAGGTTATGTCCTTCAGCAGAAAGATAATATGTCTCCACATCATCATCCATCTGTTCAAGACCCTGCATTACATCAACTTCAGGTATTTCTGATAACTCTGCGATCTTCAAGAGCATACTCAGGCTTTCTTTGTCACCAATTCCCTTTCTGACCATATCAATTGCATGAATCGATAGTCCCTGAGGTCGCAGGTACATCTTTATCGCCGGAAAAACATCCTCTTCCAACGCTGATAGTGGCACATGTTCGAGTACAGATATGGAATATATAGCATCAAAACTCTCTTTCTCTTTGGATAACTCTTCCATATCCGGTCTCAGGAATTGACGGATCAGTCTTACTTCGGGAAAATTCTTAACAAAGATTTTATACTCGGTCGGTCCGTTACCTGTACCATCATATGGATCAACCTTAAACAGCGTCATTTTGATCACTAGGTACCAGATACTGCTTTTCTGATCTCATCTCATCTCCCTTCTTTAGATGATTCAAGCCAATATATCGAACCGGTACCTTTATCATCTTTAGTGATCAATTGATCACTATGAGCTGGATTCGCCGCATCAAAAAAGGAAACCAGATCTACCTCTATGAAGTGACATCGGTCTGGGAGAACGGAAAGTCAAAACAGAAACTGATCCAGTACCTTGGGGTTGAAGGGGATCAGGAGAAGGTACCAAAACCAAAGACAAAACGGGTCCGGCCCGACCGGATCCATCCACTCCGAAGCCGTAGTGCAGGAGATGTGCTGATCCTCTGGAAGATTGCAGAAACACTCGGTTTTGTCAATATCATTGACCGATACACAACAGGGTTTGAAGATATCCAGGGGCCATCACCTGGCAAATACCTGGTCACCTGGGCGATCAATCGGCTCATCGATCCGGAGAGTGCAACTCAGCTTGATGCATGGGTCCGGTCCACTATTCTCCCGGATCTCGCGGGAATGGATTCACATGATTTCTCAAAAGATGCATATCTCAAGTCACTTGATGCAATCTGTTCACAATCTGGAAAAACACGGCGTATCCAGAGTCATATCCCCTCAATTGAGATAGAGCTCTACCAGAGATGGAGAAACACCCACCCTCTTCCAGACCAGAACCCGGAAACCATAGCCTATGATCTCACGACGATTCCAACCTATGGCCAGGAATGCCCACTGATCGAACCCGGAAGTAAAACTCATGAAACACAACTGAACCAGCTGAATCTCTCAGTGTTAACGTCATACTATGATTCGTATCCGATCTCACATTTTGTTCATCCCGGCAGTTTTCATTCGATCACAACGGTTCCTGATCTGATGATCCGTCTCAAGGAACTGATGATAGCCAAGGGAACAATTGTCTGGGACCGGGGATACACCACAAGTGCTGAGATTGGCCGGGTCGAGAAGGAAGGATGGAAGCTTGTCTGTGGTGTGACAAAGAGGACAAAGGAGGCGAAGAATCTTATTTCCCAGACTGAACCCAGCATTGATCCGGATCATCTGGTGCCAACCCAGTGTATGAATATCTATGCTGAGAAGGTTGACTACCCGCTCTTTGGCAGGAAAGGATCAGTTGTGGTCTATGTGAACACCGAGCGACGAATGCGAGAGATAAAATCCCGGAATCGTGCAATTTATCAGATTTCTGAAGATTTGAAAGAATTCCAGAAGATCTGTTCACCACTGTCAAAGGAGGAGGTAATGAAAAGGATCAGGAAAATCCTTCCAAAATCTTGTGAGAAATACTTTGAATATACGGTTCATGAACACCAGACTGGCACCGAACTTACATGGAGCGCCAATACGGATGCCCGGATCCGGGCTGAGCGTATGAGTGGAAAATATCTGATCTATGCAACCGATCCATCTCTCTCAGCGGCTGAGGTGGTGATGATGTATTTTGAACGTGACTTTGTTGAGAAGGTGTTTCGAGATTTAAAGCTGTTTGAAGAGATAGCTCCGATCCGACATCGGAAAGAGTCACGGGTGCTTGGTATCATCTTTGTCTGCACACTGGCACTGCGGTTGAAGGTGGCTCTCCGCACGATGCTTGAGAAGGTGAGGAATAACGATTTGAGTGTCGAAATCCTGTTGAAACAGCTTGGCCGTGTACATCAGGTGGATTTCCAGATGGATAATGATGTTGAGATCTGGTATGTTGGTCTTCAGAAGAAGACAGAGAAGTTGCTGGAAGAGATTGGTATGAAAGGAGTCTTTGGTGAGAGGATCAGAAATTCCTAGTGATCAATTTTTCGCTGTTTGGGAT
>PUNC01000072.1 GCA_003551625.1 PVC group bacterium
GTTCAGCGGCTGGCGTGTAAACGTCCTCAACCACAACACCCAGGGGCATCCCAACATTCAAAGTCTCTTCCAGGGCGACAGCAGTAGCAAAGCTTACCTCACCAAAGTAGGTGTAGCCTTCACTGTTAGCGGCAAAGCCCCTGACGTAGTATGTCTCATCAGCGTCTAGTTCCGTCAACTGAAGGGAGTACGCACCTGCTCCGAAGGTTCCCTCTTCCAGGACGTAACTATCGTAAGCGGTATTCCCCGGCTCCACGTCACCAGGATCGCTTTCACTGGACTTTCCATACACAAATCCCCTTACGGTGCAGTCCTCTCCGCCAGTATCGGTGATCTCTGCATTAGCGGTGGCCTGGAATAACACATCCCATCACCTACCCCGACACGTCATAGGCCGCAATCACCAGCGGTTCTTCGGCCTTCCAGTCCTGCCCATCGCTCAGACGGTACTTCCCTGAAACCTGCGGCGCAAACACAAACGTCCCTTCGCCCCCCGAAAACGCCACCTGCCACAGCCCCTGCGACCCATCCGGTCGCTCATACTCCAAAAGCACCGTTTCGTCCTCTGGTTCCTCCTGGGTAATTGTTATTGTTACCTCGGCCCCTACCGGGACTTCTAGGGTATCCGCCGAAAGCGCATACACAGCCCTCGGGTCAGCGTGAAACTCAAAGTACCCTGTAATTTCCCAGCCCTCAACACCCGGCTCCCACACGTTCGCCGCCACAACGCTGACCCACACCTCTTCGTGGTGGATCACCCGGTCGCCCAGCCCGTAGGCATCGTGCGCCCCTGTCGGCTGGACCCATTCAGCCAAAATGTGGCCGGGCGTGTACACCTTGTACAGCGATGTCGTCACCGGCGGCAACCAATCCGACTGCGACGTGTGCGCCTGGATGACCTCGTACATAATGCCGTCATGCGTCACAATATCGCCGACCGCGTACTCCGTGCCGCTCTCCCAATCCGGGTAAGTCGCGGCCCCCTGGAACCACAGGCTCTCGTACGGGGCTAGCTGGGAAAACGCCTTGTAGTCCTCCTGATTCACCTGATGGTAATCCGGACGGTCTATCGTGCCCGGCGTAATCTGGGACCCGACCACCTTGCCCTCTTCGTTGGTTATCAGATAAAAATTCGCCACGCTGAAAACACCTCCGTCTTAAAATGTCTGCCTTAGCCTATGCTGACATAGGCTCTATGTCTGTTACCGGGAGCGTCTCGCCTGAGGGAGGAACGATAGCAGGGATGTCCTCTACTTCTACTACAAACCAACTTGAAGTGAGTGTGCCGTCAGTGCCAGTCCTTTCTACGCTGAGAGTCTCGCTGTCTTGTAAATCGTGCAGATGCACTCCATGTTGCATGTGAGAGGATGTGTCTACTTTCCCATTCCCTAACAGGTGAGCACTCCAAAAAGACTCATCGGTATCTACAGCAGGATCTATCGTGGCCGTGAAGGAGCTTCCAGTGGTTGAGCCAACTCCTGACTGGACAGAAAAGGATTCGTCACTTATAGCAAAATAAGAGATTAAACAATTATGAGTGGCGTCCTCTCTTTCAAATGTAACCTCATCGTCATCTGTAAATTCTCCCATGACCATGCCTCGGTTACATGGAGAGGCTGCAACCCCACTCCAATTATGCAACAGGAAGGTTTCCGTAAGGTCAACGGAAGGATCTAAACTAGGACTAGAGCTAGCTCCAGTCAGGTCAAGCTGACCACACTGCACGTCTATACCAGACCACTCTACAACGTACCATCGAGTAATAGCGTAATGAGTTGTTGAAGCTGGTCCATTAATATCCAAAGTAAACGTATCCTCATCAGCAAGGAATCCTCTAGGACGTCGCGAAAAGAATTCCGTAGAGCTTACGCCATGAAAGGTTAACACACAAAAAGAACTGGTCAAATCTACTTCGTCAATATCTATATCTACAGAGTCCTCATCATATAGAGACGTCTCACCACTCTCTACAGTCAGATCATCACTTTCAAAAACTTGCCAACTAACGGTAACGGAATAACCAGTAAAACCACGTTTGATTCGGAGTGTCTCCCAGGCCCCTTCCTTTTCATCTCGTAACTCTGCACTAGTTTGAGCATAATAAAACCCACCGTGATCAATTCTGGCACTCACCATCACAAAACTCTCACCCACTGTAACAGGCTCTCCTAGCTCTATATCTACCTCATCAGTGCCTGCCGCCAGGGTTGTTACACCTCGTTGCACTAACACCTCCTATCACCTACCTCTCATTGGAAAGAGTCAAAGGGCAGGACAGCTAACTCCTGCACAGTTGGTATCCTACCCTCTGATCTCATCCTTGCCTTAAAATTCCAAACTAATACCCACCGTGGGTTCCAGGTTGTCAAACCGTATATTTTTCGCATAGAGGTTCAGGCCCTGGTCAAGTTCCAACTCCGCGAATAGTTGATACGTATTCCTAAGAGGCTGTGTGGCTGTCTCTTGAAGGAACGGCCATTCCACTCCCACCTTGAGCGCACCTATCGCACGATAGACCGCCACGTCCCCCAACAGTTCCCCCACCGCCGTATCATACTCAAAGGAAATTACACCCCCGAAGGGATTAGCTTCCTCCGCAAGAACGGGGGCCGCCAGTGCAAAGACCAGCACCAGCGCCAGTAGCAACACAAAAGCTCTTTTCACGCTATCTCCTCCTTCATGTTTTTTGGTTTATGTGGGTTGCTCACCCTTGACCTTGAAGGTCACGTCAAGAGTATCGCCCGGCTGTAGTGTTCTGGTCGTTGACAGCGGACGGTAGTTGACCAGGATATCATCGCCCGCCATGGTAGCAACCATGAACGCATCGACCGCACCCGTCCAGGCCTCAGATTCATCCGTATTCTCA
>PUNC01000017.1 GCA_003551625.1 PVC group bacterium
ACATAAAGCGGGTAGCCGAGAACAAGCGGAAGCCCTTCTTTCAGGTAGTAATCCAACGAACCCCTGATTTCAGAGCCGAGATACATCGAAGTCTCGCCCGAACCGACGGAGATGTTGGCCAGCATAATCGAAAGCCGGGCCGGAAACCTGGGGAAGATTACTGGATCGGAGATAAAAAACGCAAACACACCCCCGATAATGAAGAACCACAGCCCCGCGTTAAAGACAACGTTTTTCAGCCCCTCGACAAGGTTCGGTCCGTCCGGCGCGTAGAAACCCGCGCGGCGTTGACGTTGTTCTCGAAAAACCCCGGTCAGGTAAAAATAAAGCACGGGCACAACGACAATGGCGGAGAATATCCTGATGGAAAAAGCGGCGCCGAAACACAAGCCGGCTAACAGGTAGCCGGGCCATTTTCTTTTTTTCGCTATCGCCGTATAAGCGAAGTAGATGGCGGCTGTAATCAACAGCAGGCAGAGCGCCTGCCCCCGGGCCTTCCGGGAGAGTTCTACCGCGGCGGGACTTACCGCCAGGAAGAGGGCGGCGGCCAGGCCGGTGGCGCGGGAGAACATTTTCTTCCCCAGGAAATAAAGAAGAACAACGCTCGCCGTCCCCGTCAACACCTCGAAAAAGCGCCCGGCGTAATAAAAGAGATGCATATTGGAATAAAACGTTCCAATAAACTGGGTAGGGTTATGAAAGAAACCCATTACCCAGCCGAGAATGAAGAAAACGCCGTAAAAACCAAACAAAGCGATCCGGTGAAAATTTCTTGGAAGCTGGCCGGAGGCCAGACCCAGCGCATTGTATAAATGGCCGTGTTCATCTCCGTAGGAGTAGTAATTGATCCCGTGGACCCGAAGGAAGAAGGCAAGGATAGTGATGACGATAAGGATGACTACCGTGCTTTTCATCTTAGTTTTTTCAACTTATCGGCCGCGAAGGCGGCGGCAAAAACCGCGTAAGCGGGTATCAGGTGATGCCTGAATCTCGGCGCCCCGTGAAAGATCGCCACCAACAGCAACGAATAGACGATTACCATAACCATATAACCCCGCAAAGGGTTTTTTACGCTTCCCCCGACGAGACCCGCCAGGAAGAGCAGAAACAAGATGACGTATCCTGATGAAGACAGATAATTGACGAAATTATAAACCAGGCTTTCAAATCTCAAATCCCTCGACGTCTCGCGCAGATTATACTGAGCCAGCCATAACTCGCTGGGGCCGAAATACCTGGCGAACTTCGACGGCGCTCTTCTTATCGGCAACATCGGATCGGCAGCGATCTCGCGGAGGGCCAGCCGGAAAAACTTACTGTCTCTCTCCGCTTCATTGTAGCCTTGTTCAAGCCAGACCCCGTCCAGGGCTCGGCCTTCAACGACCGATCCGGAGGCGCTGTTGTAATATAAAACCATTCCTCCGTTGGTGGTAAAGGGCTTGAACTTACCGAAGACAAGGTAATTTCTAATGCCCCAGGGCAGATTGACCGCCAGAGAAGACACAATTACAATCAGGAAGGCCGAAACAAGTCTTTTTGGAGTGTCAGCCCCGGCAACAAGCCCAGCCGCCAAAAGCAAAGGGGGCAGAAGGATCCCCTGCGACCTGATCGCCACCGCCAAGCCCAAAACCAGGCCGCCCCATAAATAGAGCCTCCTTTTCTTTTCCCGCCAGCCGTTGTAGATAATCAACAGGCTCAACCATAAGACCGGCGAGTAGATATTCTCGCTGGCTAAAAGACTGGTGGAAAATATGTAAGGCGGATATACGGCGATCGCCAAGGCCGACAATTTAGCTGCCGCCAGGTTTCCTGTTGTTTTTACCAGCCCGAATATGACCAGGGGAAACAAGCTCGTTATCAATACCTGTCCCAGCTTGGCGGCCAGGATGGAATGACCCGCCGGCAGATAGATCGCGGCCAGGAAGACCGGATAACCCACCGAGCGATAAGCGGTTGGGTGAGGATGACCAAAGCCCAGACCCCGGACCATTTCCCACGCCCGGTCGTCATACCAGGCGAAATCCGACACCGGCAAGGAAGGAATGTATAAGACCCAGGCCGCTCTAAGAACAGCGGCCAGAACGCATACCGAAACCATCCATCGGACACTACCGGTATTCTCGATCTTTTTCCCCAGCAGGCCGACAAATCTTTTAAACCCCTCGTAACGGATTGATATCGCGACCACAAGCATACCGACGACCGCGGATATCCAACCCATCCAACGCAAAAACAATCTTCCTTCATCGGTAATGAACCCGTTCCGGGCGAAAACGTTGACAAAGAGCCCCTCGAATCGAGAAAGGAGGGCCGCTACTCCCACCAAGGAAATAAAAAGCCCCGCCGAAAATATGATTATTCTCACCAACTTCACAACTTCTCTCCCCCGGTTCCTCCCATCGTATACTTCTCAATCCAAGTACCTGGTCTCGACAAAACTTCTGGGATCCCTTAATTCAGTTCGGATTACGATAATCCAAGCTAAATAGTTCGCCGCTGGAAATTCTTTTCGCAACCCCTCTAACACCTTCTTTCCTGCTAATCTGACGAATCATAAACCAGAAATATTTCACCCAGCGAACTCGCCAGAAGAATAGGTTTGCCTTTTCAAGTGGAACATAGATAGTTGCAGGGAGCTTGTATAGCGTGCTCATCATTGCAATCCTCGCGTTGCACATTCTCCGCCTGAGCCCGGTCATTTCCTTAACTCGGGGATGGTTGTCGTCCTGGATGAGCGGAATATGACGCACACGTTTGGTTTCAGCGTTGTATTCGATCAACAATGATATTCTGTTGGCGGTTTTCCATTTTTTATATGTTAGACCATAGACTCTATGGTAATACCTGGTTACATCAAATCTTTCACTCGGCCCGGCTGCTTCCGGGGCGGAATAAACCATTTGAAAAAGCGGCATCTGGAAAAAATTCGGAAAAACAAAATTCCCTATGCACATATAGGCTCTCCGTTTTCCCCGGCCGACAATGCCCTGAACCCGATGTGCGTGACTGCCGGCAACCAGAGCGACTTTAGGGTGTGCCATCAACTCGCGGGCCAAGTTTACATCCTGTATCGGCGGAAACAACACCTGCTCTCTACCCCAGTGTAATAATACAATGGCCTGGGAATGTTCGGGTATTGACCCCAAATCCTCGAATATCAAATCTTTCCTCAAAGGAGCGACGCCGGAACGGAATCGCCCGGCATACTCAACTTCCTTCATATAATCTTTGGTATAAGCCAGTACGCACAAGTCATTGTTAAACCAGTAAGGTTTTCTGGCTTCGGTCAAGCTTAAACCGGCTCCGAACCATCCGATTTGAACCCTCCTTAAGGCATTGATAGTATCGGCGACTCCGCAATCGTCTAAGTCTCCGATATGGTTGTTTGATAGTGAAACACAACTTACTTTTAATTGCCGAAGTAAACGGGCCGCCTCCGGCGGAGCGTAAACAGTCGGTTTGCCGGCTCGGGGAACGTTACTGGACAAAGGCGATTCCAGGTTGGCGATTCTGAAATCCGCCTTCAACCAGGTCTCAGAATCAATCTTGATTCCTTCCTTTAAGGCATCACCGCCTGGAACCAAATCGCCTGCGATTACAATCCTCACTTGAATTCTTTCGTTTCGTTTGGTAGCTATAAACCGAAAACAGTCCGGGTTATGAGCAGTTCCGGATTATTTCGACAAAATTACTTCAGATGGTTAAGCCTTCATCGGTATCCTATTCATTCAGCCTGATATCGAGATGAATACGAAAATCCGCCATATAAAAATGTTTTGGACGGGAGGATGGGACTCAACCTTCCAGCTATTAAGGCTTTTGCTGGAATATCGGGTTAAAGTCACCCCGTTCTATCTGCTTCAAGCCGTCCGCAGGTCAACTTCGATTGAAATTCAGACGATGAACCGAATCAGAGACACATTGCAACAAGAATATCCTCGCACTAAGGAACTGTTTCTGCCGACCCGCTATTCCAAGGTGGAAGATATACCTCCGGACCAGGAAATCGATAAAGCTTTCCATTCAATAATCAAGCGTAAGTTTATGGGTGACCAATACAATTGGATCCCCCGCTATTGCAAACATAACGACATTCAGGATATGCAACTCTCCGTTCATCGAGACGACACCGCCCATTATGTGGTTGAGGATTTTGTCCGGCGGGAACACGACGGCTGTATGAGCTTTTATCGTATCGATCCCAAGTTCAGGTCAAGGGACGAGCATACCCTGTTCCAATATTTTACTTTTCCGATGTTGGACTTTGAAAAAGTCCAGATGGGGAAGATCGCGACGGAAAAGGGCTGGGGTAAAATAATGCATATGACCTGGTTTTGCCATAAACCCAAAAGGATGCAACCCTGCGGAGTATGCAATCCCTGCATTTACACGATTAAAGAAGGCCTGGCATACCGGATACCGTTAAAAAACAGGTTAAAATCTTTCTTCTTCCGGCCGATAAAATCCCTGGCGAAAGCATTCATCAATAAAGTTTAATTTAATCGTAATCCGGGCTAAGCGTTTTTAATGACTTTAATCAGCTTGGTCTTCCCCAACCCCTTGATTAAAGGTTTCTCGCAGCCTACTTCCTTCAACCAGAAGACACTGTCGTTGTAAACTTCGGTCACCAACGGAAGGTCCCCATCGTGTGAATAGAGGACACCACCCGTTTCTAACAGCGGGTATAGATATTTCAAACAGGTTCGGGTGGACGAAGCGAGGTCAACATCCAGAAATGCCGCTGAAACGGACTTTTTGAACTCAGGCATAGTGGAGTCGAACCATCCTTCCATAAACCTGCAGCGGTCGATTTTTCCAAACCTCCTGACATTCTCTCTTACTTCCTCCAGCGTTCCGCGATACCCCCCCTTCTCCAACTTCGTTCGCACACCGTAGATATTCCTGTCGTGCGGCTCGTTGTGCTCGGGCAACCCCTGGAAGGAGTCAAAGACAACCAGGTCTTTGCCGATCATATCGGCCGCCAAGCTTAACTTGGCGGTGCTGCTTCCTTTGTAACATCCCGCTTCGACCAGCACACCCTCTATACCCGAAGGCAACGACAGTATGGCCTTGATATATTCAAGCATCTGTTTCTGGGTATGAGACGAGTCGATGTTTATGCTGATAACATAAAGCTTCTTTACGAGTTTGATCCTTTCGCGAATCGACAGCTTGCCGCCGGCGGAGATGAATAACACGCACGCAACCATATCCTGCCAGTGCCGCAACGCCTTGACAAATCGATATCCGGCCGGAGGCAGAACCCGGCGCAGCATTCTTGTCAGCTTCGCATACATCGATAGCATCTCCGGTTTATACTCAATCCGGATTACTAATATCGTATTATTTCGTCAGTCGCGACTATGCGCTTCCTTGAACCACTTCTTCCATCCCCTGCGGTATAGAATCTGGGTCGTGGTAATGTCCCAATCGTGGTTTCCTTCCAGGAGGACGGGGCCTTCCCGGGTGACAACCACATCCCAGCCTATACTCCTGATCATCGGCAGACTCCGGTGGGCTCGAATCGCCAATTCCACGCACTTCTGATACATCGGAACTTTAAAACCTTCAAACTTAATCCCCGACTCCGGATGAACGCTCAGCCTGGTATTCTCCGATTCCTTATAATATCCCCATTTTTCTAATAAACCCTTTTCAGTATCGACCCGAACAAAACAACAACCAGTTTTCAAATTGTCAATATAATCAAACTTGGTTCCAATCCTTAAAAAAGAGAAAACAACTTCAACATTTCCATCTCGAAATATCGTATTTAATTTAAGCGAACAGACTCCCCTGGACTTAAATACCTTCAGGTCATCGTGCTGTTCCAGCCTCTCCTGGATGATCCAGGAGCCTTTCAGTTTAACCAGGAAATCCGGCGCGGCGTCCCGGCCGTCCACAAAAAGCCTGTTGCCGCTCCAGGCCAGATGATGGACGGACCGGCCGCAAAGCTCTATCGTATTTTTACAGAAAAATTGCCTGCCGGAGGCAGGGAGTTCGGCAAAGGACCGGTAACCGCTTCCCCAGTAAACGGCCTCCCCATCGGAGATCAGGCAAACAGTCGTGGGGACGGCAAGCCCCACCCCCCGGAAGTAATTCGCGAAGATATACTTGTCCTTCAGGACAATACTGTAATCGTTGCCGCGATAATCCCGGTTGATTTTATTTCTCAACCTGGTAGCGCTGACCCGCCCGATATATTCCTTCATCGGCGGCGCGCGGCGCGTATCCAATCCATACAGGTAATAAAGATTGTTGACCTCGCCCCAGCGAAAAAACCACCACACCAGGTCGAAAAATACCCTGATCTTCGATTTCCTCTCCTCCTCGGGGTAATAAGTCCTGGTAAATCGCTTGCTGAATAGATACCGGGGAAACAACCTGATATCCAGAACCGCCAGCACCAGGTTGGAAATCGGGACCATAGCGGGCGCAATGAATTTTTTCAGAAACAAATCTATCATCGTTCGGCGCCGGATGTTAGCGAAGGGCGGCCACCGTCAACCCCGGCTTTTGCCTTCCGCGGGCCGGACCTCATATTTCAATCAACCTCCCGAACCCCGGCGTCCGCCTCCAGCCCGGCGCTTCGGCGTCTCCCGGCAGAGAGAAAACGCGGCCCCTTGGCAATGGCAAACGGGAGACTCAAAATTAAAGGGGAAAACGTCCAGACCACCCGCTTGACCAATATGACCACCGAGGATACCTCCGGCCGATAGCCGAATCCGTCCATCAGCAGAACAAAGCTTGCCTCAACCACGCCCAGGCCCAGCGGAATCATAGAAAAGAAACCGGCTAACGACGATACCGTGAAGGAAAGAAATACGACTTCAACACCCGGCCGATAACCGAGTTGATAATACAGGACCAGAAGAAATGTTACCGAAATAACGATATTGGCGACCAGTATAGCAAACGCGGCCATTAACTTCCCCGGGGGGATTTCCCTTAACGCCCGGTTGGTTCTGACGGCGAAAGACAGCAATCTTCTAACCAGACGGGGCCCTCTCACGGAAACTTTTTCCAGGTCGGTCTTACTAAGGATCAGGTAACCTATTATCGACAGGACTATTATCGCGGCCGGAAAGGCGGGAGGCATCAAGGAGCGCCCCTCAGGCACCGACAACAGGAGAACTCCGGCGATGACGGCGGTGGCGAATACCATTAGAAATACCCTTAAAGCGACCACCAGCATCGCTGCGGGATAAGTGAGATCGAGTATCTTTTTGTTGAGATAGATTTTGGCCGGCATATCTAACTTCGAAGTGATGGTGACCTTGGCGATTTGGGAAATCAGGTTTGCGGCCAGAATATCGGCAAATTTCCTCGTATAACCCATCCCGCTCAGGATGACTTTCGACGTCAGAGCGTAAAACAGGGTCTGGGCAATCACAAATCCGAACCCCGCCGCGATTGAATGCCATTTAATCGCGGCCAGCTGCGTGTAGTCGAAGTTAGAAGCCAAATACACGGCCGCGCCGGCGATTACAAGCAGGGCCAGGACGGAAAATGCGGAAATTTTTTTCAAGCCCGACTGTTTCTCCTCGGAAGGTCTCCGCCGTCAATCAAGTCGATATAAAACTTCGCCACGTCGATCTTGTCCGCCAGCATCCGCCGCCGTTTTTTTTCCCACTTGTTCTTCAATTCCTTATCGGCGATCAGACCGACAATAGCGCTCATACATTCCTCTTCCCGGTAATCTTCAAAATTGAAGAGTAATCCGTATCTTTCCTCCAGTTCTTTCAGGTAAAACAACGTTCCCGGGTAAGTAAGCATAAAAATCGCCGGGGTCCCTAAAACCGCCGCCTCGGAGGCCATCGTCCCGCTGTCGCCGGCGTATAATTCGGCGTAATACAGGGCGCTGTGAATCCGGCCCGGGTTCAGGGTCAACCGGTATTGTTCCCATTCCCCGGGCAGATCGCCTTCGGAAGAGATGAACACCCTGCCCCGCTCCGCCAGCGTCTTGATCAACCGGGCCTTAAACTCCCGGCTCATCCCTTTTCGTCCGGCATCGTGGCAGGCCTGGAGGCTGGTAAAACGAAGAATGAAATATCTCTCCCCTTCCCGTAAACCGAGTTCATCCCGCACGGAAGGATCCGGAGAAAAATTTTCCGGATGGAGATACGCCAACTCCTTGTATCCGGGATACTTGACGTGCTTGGCGCCATAGTCCTCGTCCTGGCAGTCGGGCGTATATATCCGGGTTGCCAGGGGAGCGATCAAAGTATGCAGTAATCCCGCCGACCTTCCATTGTCGTTGTCAACAATAACCGGGACCCGCAGAAGACGGCCGGCGTGGACTCCGGCGGCGCTGCGGGTGAAGACCAGGTTCGGCTTAAACCTTCTCCCTATTCTCCAAATCTTATAATCGCGAACCAGCAGCTCCCGGAACAGATTCGCCTTTCTCGGCCTGAAAACTGTGATCGCCTCTCCCCGCAGTCCATATTCCTTCATCAATTCCGTTGTCGATTCACGCTCCCGGCTTACGATCAGGACCCGGTGCCCCCTCTTCTCCAAACCTTTGATGATATTCTTGAAGAAATGGACGTTGGTCTGCTGGGCGATTTCGATCAGGATTTTCATTCGCCTCACGGCTTCATACCGGCCTTTTCCTCATTAAGGAAAGAGGAGGCGGTGGAAAAGGAAAGGGGCGCAACGCCTCCGAAGACAGAACGCTTTGCTTCTTCCCGATTTATTCATAACCGTTTCAATTCATCGCGTTGACGATGAATCTATGTTTGGAACGAGCGGTTTTTTCAATTCCGTCCTTGAAAACGAATTCTATCTTCCAGTTCGGGCTGCGCTCCTTGATGAGCTTCTCGATTACCTCCAGGCGGATTCTGTCTTTCGGGTTCTCGAGAACAACCTGGATTTCCACCCTGTCGATCCTCTTCTGGATCACCCTGAACTCCTTCACTTGCGGGAACCCGGAAAAGATGTGGGTAAACAACCCGCCGTGAATCCTTGTCCCCTCGGGGGTGATCAAAATATCCCGATACCGACCGATTACTTCCGTCAACACCGGATGGGGCCTTCCACAGGGACAGGGCTTGGCCGACGCCTCCGCCAGGTCGCCGGTATCATACCTGATAAACGGCATCGCCCAGTTATACAGGCTGGTGGCGACTACTTTCCCCCTCCCCTCTCTCACCGGCTGGAGACTTTTTTCATCCACAACCTCCAGGACGGCGTTCTCGGTATCGATATGGTAGTTGTTTTCATACCCGCACTGATAGGCGGTGACGCCGCCGTCGTCCAGACCGTAGCCGTCGAATACTTTCGAGCCGAAGGCCTTCTCGATATTCCGCCTCATCTCCGGAAACAGCTTCTCGGCGGTGGTAAACACCGCCCGGAGAGAATGCACTCTTTCTCCCCGATTGATAATCCACCTCGCCAGTTCATTAATCGCGCTCGCGTAGCCGCGGATAAAGCCGGGTTTCTCCTTGTTTAGAACCGCGAGATATCGCTCCAGCGACTCTTCTTCCATATCCAAAACCGAAAAAAACCGGGAATTCCTGGCAAGTTCGTGTATTTTCGTCAGCCGCCCGTATTTACTACCCGAACCGAGGGATTCCCCGGCAAAGAAAAAAATCTTGTCGCCAAGCTCATACCCGCCATATCCCCACCCCCGGTAAAGCAATACTCCCGCCCGGGTCCGGTGCTCCTTACTCGCCCGATATTTCAAGGGCGCTCCGGTCGATCCTCCGGTGGCTCGATGGTAGAATTTCATCCGGCTAAGACTCAGAGGCTTGAAAGCGCCATAATCCCGCTTGATCGCTTCCTTCGTCAGAATGGGAAGCTTGTTCAAATCCTCGATTCCCCTGATTTCTTCGGGCGTCAGCCGCAGGCCGGCGAACAGCTTTTTATAGTAGGGGACATTTTCATAGGCAAAACGGATCATCCGCGACAGGCGCGCGTCCTGCTCTTCCTTCAATTCCTCGTATGTTTTTTTGAGATTGGCCGACAGGTCCAGGTAAAGCCGGTAGAAGCTTACGTCATACAATCGGTGGGCAAGGATGAACAGCTCTCTTCTCATAAAAAACAGCGCTTATAAAATGGTTCTCTTCCAAATTGCGTGGGTAGAAAACGAACCTATACTCCGGGGTTCTTCCCCTTCGCTGCGCTCAGGCTCGGAATGACAACGAAGAAAACGTTGCGCTCAGGCTCAGAATGACAACGAAGAAAACGCTGCGCTCAGGCTCGGAACCTGCCCTGAAGAATCAAAGGAATGGCACCAAATAAGCCCTTTCAGCCCACACTAAATGGACGAGAACCTATTCCTCAACTTCCGAACCGGGAGAACCCGGTTTATCGATCGAGGTACGAGAGAGATTCCGCTCCAAATCCCGGTTCTGCTTCTGAATCTTGAACATCTCCTTGCGGAGCGATCCGATATAGTTGGCGACAAACCCCAGGGTCAGGATCTGGATGCCGGCCAGGATCATTATTATCGTCAGCGTCACCAGGGGGCGGTTGGGGGTCAGGGCCCCCTTGTATCTCAATATAGCGATATGGACCCCGAAGATGATTCCCAGGACCAGCAACAGTATTCCGACAAAACCGAAAAGCATCATCGGTTTTTCATAAAAAGAGAAATTGAGATGGCTCCTGATCAAGCCGCCGGCCCGGAACCCCGGCCGCTTCTGCTTCGCCCTGGTCTCCTGCCCCTTCCAGCTTAGGACCTCGGGCAGCTCGACCACCCGAAAACCGTTGGCAAGCGCCTTGGAGACGATCTCAAGATGGATCTCCTTTCCGTCGGATTCCAAGAGCAGGGCGTCGAGGACCTCCTTCCGGTAGCCCCTGGTCATCCCGCTGACCATCGAGAGTTTCCCCGGAACCGCCCAGGTCAATACCTTGTTGCCGAACTTGCTTAAAAAGGCCCGTTTAAAGGGAATATCCTCCAGTCTTCCTCCTTCAAGATAAGGCGAAGCGATGACCATATCGGCGTCGCCGGCTTTCAACCTGGAGTAAAGCTTGACGATGATCTCCGTGCCCCAGTTCAGGTCCGATTCGGTGGTCACCACGTATCTTCCCCGGGAAGCTTCGAATCCTTTTCTCAAGGCGTAGCCCCGGCCGCGGTTCACCGGGTAGCCGATGACACGGAGACGGGGTTCTTTTCTCTCCAGCTCTCGGACCCGCTCCCGCGTGTCGTCGGTGCTGCCGTCGTCAACCAGAATCAGCTCCCAGGCATCCGGTCTTTTCTTCAGGGTATCGAGTAAACGCCCGGCATTCCGCTCTATCCAGGGCCCTTCGTTGAACATCGGGGCGATGACGGTAAGTTCGATATCTGAATTCATTGCGTTATCGTTCCTTTTACGTTCCCAGGACCGAATGTAGTTTTTCGTAGCGCAGCCCTTTCCCGAAGGGACCCCGCCGAAGGGAAATCCCATCGGGATCGGGGTAGGGCTGCCATAGTGGAAGCAGGGCCTGAAGCTTGGCAGGGCTAAAGCCCTGCGCTACGGGCCCCGCGCTACGAGCCCCGCGCTACCTTTTTGTGTATTCGAATACGGTGGTGAAATCTCGGAACCTGTTCTCCCTGATTAATTCATAATCTCTTTCGAATAGTTCATTCAAATACGCCAGTTCCTCCGGATCCCGGCTCATCCGGATAAGATTCTGGAAATAAAATATATTGTTTCTCTCAAAGAGCTCTTCCGGGCGCCTCTCTTCCAGCATCGGCATCAGCTTGTCCCGGTGCAGGCACAGTATATCCACGTCTTGCCGGCCGAAATATATGAACATCGGACCGACCAGCGACCATTTCGGGTTGTCGATGATTATAACGTCGCCCGGTTCATACCTTTCCATTATGTAATCGGCAATGGTGCTGAACTTCCGGGGGCTCTCATAAGGCCACCATCTCCGGGATATGTTCGTTCCGACAATCAACAAAGCGAACAGCGGCCACCGCAGCCAGGCCGCTTTCAACCGGCCTAATCCAAACGCTACCAGCGCGAATAGGGCCGCGGCGCCGAAAAGATAGTAATACAAAAGCCTCAGCATAATCTCCCTTTGCATAAAATAGACCATACCGATCTGGAGGACGAAGGTGACACCCAGCAGCGCCCCGATAAGACTCAGGTTCCCGGCCCGCTTGCGGTTTTTTACCGCGACCGCGATCAATATCGCTATCAACACGAGGAATATTCGACCCAATATCTGATCGACTCTGGTGTAGTAGCCATACTGGTAACGGTAAAAGAATCCCGAGATCATATAGCCGATGGCTTTTAATATCGTAACCACGCCGAGCGCCTCTCCGGCGGCTTCGCCGGAAACGCCCGGCGTTTCGGCGAAAAAATCAAGCAGCGCCGGCAAAGCCGCGAGCAGGATAACCGCCTGGCAGGCCAGCCAGTTGACGATGACTTTTTTCTTAAGCCGAAATCTTGACAGGTAAAAAATATTGGCGGCGATTAAAATAAACCAGAAAATCAAATGGCAGTAAGCCGAGGCGATGCCCGCGACAATAAGCAGCAAATAATTAGGCCATCTCCTTCCTTCCGCCCGTGTGAGCCTGAGCGTAAAGAACAGGTAAGCCAGGCCAAGAAACAGGAGGAGGGAGTATTGCCTTATATACTGGGATACCCAGATAAAGAGACCCGAGAAGGTCATAAAGGACGCGGCGAAAAGAGCGTCTCTTCGGGGGATGATCTGAGCGCATACCAGGTAAAACATCGGGATGGCCAGCACACCGAAAATGACGCTCAGCAAGGAGGCCTTAAAGACCGAAAACCCGAGCAGGTTGATCCAGTAATGCAGCGCAAAAAAATACAACGGGGGATGGGAACCGCCGGGCCGATCGGCTATCAAGACCTCCAGGGGCAATATCCCGGGGGGAAGAATCAGCGATTTTAAGTATTCGGAAGACGCGATCGTATCCGGCAATACTTGCCGGTAAGAACGATAATTCCCTGATGTTTTAATTATGCTGATCGCGGAATCGGCCTCGATTTCCCCTTCGGTGGCCGCCCAGATTCTCAGCGCGGCGGCGACGATAATCAGCAGAATCAAGATGTAAGAGGTCTTTAGCTTCATAGTTATAGCTTACTCGAAAAGCCCACAGC
>PUNC01000070.1 GCA_003551625.1 PVC group bacterium
CAGCAGGGCCTCGCTCTTTCTCCTGCCCCTGGAAAGAGACTTCATCTCGGCGGAGATCTCTTCAATATCCCTGCTTAAGGCTTCTTTCCTCCTGCTTACGGAAACCATCCTCGGCGGCAGGGGATTTTTTTCTTTCTGCCTGCACATTATCTCCAGGTCAAGGCTCTGCAGATCCTTCAGAAGCCTCAATGTTTCGCAAGAAACCTTCACCGGCCCGGGTACCCCTGTTAAGTGGTGGGCGATACTGGATTCGAACCAGTGGCTTCTTCCCTGTGAAGGAAGCACTCTCCCGCTGAGTTAATCGCCCTTTTTTTCCGATGCGGCTGAATCGTGGTGGGCCCAGTAGGACTCGAACCTACGGCCAACGGATTATGAGTCCGCTGCTCTGCCGACTGAGCTATGGGCCCACGGAACCCACCCGTAATTATAATTTTGAAAAGGGAATATTGCAATAAAATTCCTAATGCAGCCTCGAAAAATCAAACCGGTATTTTTACAGCAAGGCAGTGCTGGCTGTCCGCGGATGGGAAAAATGGTGGCGGGGGCCGGATTTGAACCGGCGACCTCCGGGTTATGAGCCCGACGAGCTACCTGACTGCTCCACCCCGCGTCATCATTTATTCTATACTGGAAGGGCTTCCGTGTCAAGCCTTTCCGTGTTAAAAATTTTAATCCATCTACCTTGTTATTCTCCCGCATTATGATATATTAAGGTAAATGCCCTGAATGTCAACCAAAATCTCGTGGAGGCGATAAAAATGCTGATAAAGACTGCGGTCATGGCCGCCGCCATGATAATCCTGACCTCCGTATGCGGATGCGGTCCGGAAGATCCCGAAAGCAGGCTGGAAAACATGGGAATCGCCTTCGAAAAGGAGGAGTTTTTCCGCCAGGCTGAGGAAGGGAACATCGAGGCGGTAAAGCTGTTCCTTGACGGAGGATTCGACGTTGACGCCCGGAATCCCACGGGTAAGACGGCGCTGATGGCGGCCTCGAGGCTGGGCCACCCGGAACTGGTGGAATTCCTACTCGAACGGGGGGCGGACACCGGCGCCGCGGACATGTTCGATAACACCGCGCTGATGATGGCCTCGTGGCACGGGAGAAAGGAAGCGCTGGATATACTGATCGAAGCTGGAGCCGATTTAAACGCCGCCAGCTCGGCCGGGATAACCCCGCTTATGTGGGCGGCTGAAACGGAAGGCGGGAAAATAGCGAAAACGCTCATTGAGCGGGGAGCGGACATTGAAAAGACCTCCCGCGACGGTTGGGACGCCCTTAAATGGGCGGCCCTAAGGGAGAACCTGCAAAACATCGACATTCTCATCGAAAACGGCGCGGACGTAAACCGGAAAAACCCTGAGAACGGCAGAACCCCGCTGATGGAAGCCGCTTCGGCCGGAAAAGCTCGGGCCGCGACTGCCCTTATAGAACACGGCGCCGGGCTTGACACGAAGGACACGGAAGGGTACAGCGCCCTGACATACGCCGTCGCCCTGAACAACCCGCGTATCACGGACATTTTGCTGGCGGAGGGCGCGGACCCGAACATCCGCGGCCTGGACGGAACGCCCGTTCTTTTGGTGGCCCAGAGCGAGATTTTCATAATGCCCCGGGTAATCAGGAGCCTGATCGAGGCCGGAGCGGATATTTGCCCGGAACGCGAGGTGGACCGTCCTGCCTTCCGGGCCGCCGCCGGCGGGGAACTCCGGCAGATGGAGGATCCCGAAGAGGGGAAACCGGATGTTGAAGCGGTCGACGAAGCCGGATGGAGCCTCCTGATGTGGGCGGTGGTAGGGGGCTGCCCGGAAACGGCGCGGTTTCTTCTTCGCTCCGGGGCAGACCCGGACCACGAGAACGACCACGGGCTCACTCCGCTTCTCACAGCGATAATGGACGACAACATCGAGATGATAGATGTCATGGCGGCGGGGGGCGCGGACCTGGAGAAGGAAACCCCGGGCCGGCTTACGCCCTTTATAAAAGCGGTTTACGCCTCCGGGATATCGACCCTTGAACACCTTATCGAGACAGGCGCGGACATAAACGCAAGAACCCCGGGCGGGATGACTCCCCTCATGTTTTCTGTGCTGACCGGGGACGGGCGGAGGGTGAAGCTCCTGCTGGAAAAAGGGGCGGACCCCGGCGCCGCGGAAGACAGCCGGGGCCTTACGGCACGGCAGCTTGCCCTGGAACTTGGCCTTGAAGAGATAGCGGAGATTATTGAAGAGTACGAAGATGAACCGGGCGCAGCCGGGTTTATATGATGCCGGGCGGAGAACATGCGGGCGATGATTGCGCCGCGCTCCGCGCGGAGATCGACATTGGCACGGCCGCGGAAAACGTTAAAACCATTAAAAAGCTGGCCGGGCCCGGAGTTAAAGTTTTCGCGGTCGTAAAGGCCGACGCCTACGCTCACGGCGCGGTGGAGACGGCGCGCGCCTTCGCAGCGGGGGGAGCGGAATACCTGTGCGTGGCAACCCCCTCCGAAGGGATAGAACTGAGGAACGCCGGGATAAAAACCCCGGTGCTGGTACTGAACCCGGCCCGCGGGACGGAACTGCGGGCGATAGCCGAGTACGGGCTCACCCTGGCGGCGGACGATGCAGGGCAGGCGGAAAAATTCGCGCAGGTAAGCGCGAAGCTGAAAAGGCCCGCAAGGGTACACGCGGAAATAGACACCGGCATGGGAAGGTCGGGGATACTTCCCTCGCGGGCCACGCGGGAGATCCTGAAAATAGCAGGCGCTCCCGGCCTTGAAATCGAGGGCATATTCACACACTTCTCCTGCGCGGAAGAAGCCATCCCGGATTTTACCGCCGGCCAGCTTAAGAAG
>PUNC01000213.1 GCA_003551625.1 PVC group bacterium
GAAAACTATCGGCCGGCCGTTCCCCTTCCAGGCCCGCCGTAACAAAACGTTGAGCAACAGGACCACACCAGCGGCGGCCGCGAGAACGACCTGGAGTCCGGAACGGGGCGGCGGGGAGCCGAAAGTGTAGGTGAAGATATCGAGCGTATTGAGCGCGAGATAACTCAGGTTTCTCGAGATCAGGGCGGAGATCCCGGTCCAGGTTTCGGCGCGGATTTGCAGATACGGATCGCGAAAATCCGGGGAGAAATAATAAGGCAACACATTGATGAACAGCCAGACGCTTGCCAACGCCAGGACAACCATCGCCGCGATCAGCCACCAGCGAAGGCGGCGCAAGCGCGGCGAGATCAGCAGCAGGAGGGCGAAGGCGGGAAAAGAGAACAGGACGTATTCATCGGTGAAGAGTCCGAGCGCCGCCAGCAGGAGAAAACCTCCGATCGCCGGCCACCGGCGGCCGGGATTTTTCAGGGAAAGCAGCAGCGACATCATCCCCAGGATCTGCAGGGTCGCGAAATCCTTGGCGTAGCGGATGGGGGCGTGATGACCGACCAGGACCTCGGTGGTCAGCAGCCAGAAGCTTCCCGCGACCAGGCCGGGCAACCAACTTCCGGTCCACTGCCGGACCACCAGGGAAATCAAGAGCCCGGTACCGAGGGCGCATAACAGGGAAAGCGGCAGCCACATAAAAGGGCCGAAGACGTAATAGAGATGGGCGTAAAGCCGGGGGGTGAGCATCTCGAAGAACTGGGTGAACTGGCGCTGGCGGTATTCGGTATCGGAAGCCCGCCAGACGAATGACTTGCGCCAGTCGAAGTCGCGAAGGGAGGAGCTCAAGGTTCCGCCTTCCAGGCCGTCCTGAAGGGCGTAATAGCGGAGCCGGGCCACCTGGGGGGTCAGCGTCCGCACGGGAACGGCGGCGATGAATATCGACAACAGCGATATCATCAGGAAGGCGAAGAGATAGACCCTTAATCTTGTTTTGCAGTCTCGTGAATCCATCGGCTAACTCCCGCTTTTCCCGCGCCACAGGCTGCGGCGCAACACGCGCAACTGGTCGGCAACCCACTCTCCGGTGCAACCTTCGAGCGCGTAGGTATAGGGAACGGTAGTCACATACAGCAAATGCGCCAACCGGGGGAGGCGCCTTTTCATAAACCATCTCAGGAGCGGTTTCAAGAAGCCGGGCGCCTTGATATAGAGCGGAAGAAGCTTTGCCATTGTTGCGGCGTTGGCGATATCGGGCAGGTCAAGAATGCTGTCCTGGTGATAACTGGAAACGCCCATCTTGGCTTTCTCCCAATTATCCGGCGAGAGAAAGCCGCGCTCCAACGCCATCCTGGCGATTTCCGTCCCCGGGAATGGATACATCAGGTACGAATAAACAATATCGGGATTGCTTTTCTCGATCAACCTCACTGTTTCCCAGCGAATCTCGGAGGTCTCGAACGGGATACCGAAAATCGCCGAGGCGCCGATTTTTACGTTGTGTCTTTGCAGCATCCGCATCGATTCCAGGATCTCATCATTGCTGTGGCGGCGGCGGAGGATATCGCGGCGGAAATCTTCATTGGCGGTTTCAATCGCCGCGCCGGCGAAGCTGCCGCCGGTCTCGGCAATTTTTCGGGCCACATCCTCATACATAAACTTGGGATAATACTGAAAGGAAAAGGTGATATCAGTTATTTCCCGCGCGTATATTTCCAGGAACTCCAGGGTCCACTTCTTATCGGTGACGAACGTTTCATCGACAAAATAGATATGGGTAATCGGATACCTGTTCTTGAAATACTTTATTTCCTCGATCACGTTTTGGGGGCTGCGGCGCCGGACATAGGGAACCGGACCGGGCAATTCCCGGTAAAGCCGGTTCCGATAATAATCATTGATGCAATAAGTGCATCGAAAAGGGCACCCCCGGGCGGTAATGACGTAAAGCTGCTTTTTGAATACACCTTCACGATAAAACTCCTCTTTTCTCGGGAAAGGCAGCTCATCCAAGTCGCGGATTAAGGGACGAAGCGGGTTGACGCGAACCCTTCCATTCTCCTTGAAACAAAGGTTATTTATCCGCTTCGCATCAACTCCGGCGGCGAGCTCTTCAAGGGCATATTCCCCCTCTCCCCGAACGACGTAATCTATTTCATCGTTTTCAAGCACATACTCGGGCAACACCGTCGGATGAACACCCCCAAAAACGAACGGGACATCAATCCGGGTTTTCAACCTCCTGGCGAACTCCAACGCGAAAGGAAAGATATTGGTAACGGCCGAAAAGGCGACCAGATCCGGTTTCCATTCGACCGCCGTCTCGATAAGCCGATCCCACCGGTTTAGGAACTTCAGGGCCGGCAGCCGATAATACAGGTTATTGTCCAACCCCCGATCAAAAAGGAGTTCAACCTTATGCCCCCTTTTTTCGAGGTAGGACATCAAATACCCCACCCCCAGCTGTTCAACCCCCCGGACGTAAAAAAGCACCCTCATAACAACCCTCTTCCCCTTGATTTTCGCGCGGAGAAGCCGAGAAGCGGGAGGAAGAGATTAAGCAAGAGAGCGCTCCAAGAAAAAACACTCTATATTTTTTCCGCTCTCCCACCTGATTTTCCGCCCCTGCCAGCAAGCCGGCAGGGAGCCCACCCCGCACCCGCGGCGCGAGTTAATTTTTTCAAACCGCTCACGCCCCATACCACAAGCCTCACACCTCAACGTATCGACAGCGCCGCGCGGGCCAACTGGCCGAACTCCTTGAAAGACCGCACCCGGGCCAGGCGCTTTCCGATATAGGCCGGCCGGTAATAAAAAGCCCGGAAGAAACGCCGCTGCCAGGCGTCCA
>PUNC01000130.1 GCA_003551625.1 PVC group bacterium
CAGTTTGACCAGCCAATATCACCCGGCGGGGAGCGAGCAAGAGAATGTGCTGGTTTACAACCCGTCGGCTGAAACCGTGGCCCGGATCGATATCGAAGTGAGAAAAGCGGACGGCAGTGTCGCCCTCCGCGAGTATGAGATCCCTCCCGAGACCGGGCGAGTGATTCGAGTGATGGAGCGCGTTCCGGACGCCCAATTAATCAGGGCTGCCGCCGCGCCGTCAATGTCGGTTAAATCGAATATTCCCGTGGTTATAGAGGGCGCCACCTTCGGTTCCGGAGGACGGGAATGGATAGGAATTGATTAGGGAGAGCATCCCTCGCGCTGGGTGTCGGGTCAGGTGGCGGATCGATAGTTGGGCTCAAGACCGTTGCTAGAAACGGTTTTTCACTTTCAGAGCGGAGCGAAGATTACCGCCGGGCGATTATTTCCCTCTCCAGGCTTCGTATCGTGTCGGGGACGGATCTCCGGTTCGCGAGGTTTACGATCCAGCTCGACAGCCTGCCCGCCGGATCGGTGTAAAGGTAATACTCGACTTTCATCTCGTCGGGCTTTACCTGGAAAAACTTCCAGTACCCGCGGTTTACTTCAACCCTGATTTTATCGGATTGAACGGGGTATTCCGGGTGCGTGAAAGGTTCCCAAACTATCGATACGGATTCGTCGGAATTTTCCACCAAACAGGTTTTTACAAGGTAATCCCTGTCCGAGGTCAGGGGAAAGCCGATAACATTGTATGTCCAGCAGCATTCGTTCGTCTTTTTTACGAGCCGCGTTTCCTTGACATATCTGAAGATCCGCGGGTGTTCATCCCAATCGAATAAAACGGTCGAGGCTTCGTCGATCGTTCCGGTGATGAAAGCGATGGCCCTGACTTCCCTTACCTCCGAATGGGGGGACTGTCTCGTATAAAGTCTTAAACCGGCGGTATCCCTGACAAGTTTCCATCCCCCGGAATCTCCGGCCAGGAGATTGGCGGAGGTGAAAAAAATCAATAAGGGGACCAATGATTTCATATTTATGAAGTAGGAAAGGTTGAAGGAATTTTAAGCAATAGCGGGGAAAGTGAAAAGACGGAAAAAAGCGGAACAGCTTTGTTGAGATTCAGAAAGGTTAATGGGGAATTCTCCCTCCTTCCCCTACAACGGATTATTCACACCGGAGATCCGGTCTTCCATCGAGCAGCCGGCTAGCGAAAGCTATCTGGTCAAGTTCGGCGGCGATTGACAGTGGCCGATTGATAGGATATGTTCTTATACTGGAACAAGTCTTAACGATTTGGAACTCAGAAGAATGAAGAGCGCGAAAGAAAAAAACATAACCGTTCCCGGGGAAGGGCGGGTTGGCCCGCAGGAAATTCTCCGCCGGAAAGGAATCAAGCTCACCCATCAGCGGCTTGAAATCTTAAGGACATTGATGGAGTCCGGCGACCATCCTTCGGCGGAGGAGGTTTACAAAAGGGTCAAGCCCCGGCTTCCCACCGTGTCGCTGGACACGGTTTACCGCTCGCTCGATATGTTCGAGAAGATAGGGGCCATATCCAGGGTTGAGATCCTCGACGACCGCAGCCGCTTCGAAACGCGGAAAGGAACGCACCACCACCTGGTCTGCGTCTCCTGCAAGGGGATAGAGGATTTCCCTTGGCCGGCCGTGGACCGGCTGAAGCCGCCTCCACCGGCAGCCAGGTGGGGCAGGATTTTAAGCGGCCACCTGGAGTTGAGGGGAGTCTGCCGGGATTGTCTGAAAAGGGGAGGGGATAAAGAATGACGCGGCCGGTTTTTTTTACTTGCAATTAAGAATAAATATGATATAGTAAATAGTATCATACAAGTAATAACCCCTGCCGGAAAGGCCGGTCGGGGTATGAAAGCGCAGCCGAACCGCTAGCAAAAGGAGGCAAGTCATGGCAAAGGTAGCGCGTCAAATGGTGGAGAAGTCGGGAGTGAACGTCGAGAAGCTCCTTGAGCTTCTGGTCAAGAACGCTTCGGCGGAATTGACCACGTATTACTACTACACGATCCTGCGGGCGAACCTGATCGGTTTGGCCGGCGAAGGGGTCAAGGAGATCGCGGAAGTGGCGCGGATCGAGGACCGTAACCACTTCGAGGCGTTGATGCCCAGAATCTACGAGCTGGGGGGGAAACTGCCGGGAAGCATGAAGGCCTTCCACGACATGTCCGCCTGCCCGCCCGCCAATCTTCCGGACGATCCGACCGACGTCGAGGCGATCCTGAAGGTTCTGGTTGGGGCGGAAAGGTGCGCGGTGGCCGGTTACACCGAGATCTGCAATATGACCGCCGGCAAGGATCACCGAACCTACGACCTGGCCCTGGCGATCCTGAACGAGGAGATCGAGCACGAGTCGTGGTTCTCCGAGTTTTTGGGCGAAGGGCCGTCGGGTCATTTTATGAGGCGGGGCGAGACTTCGCCGTTCGTCTCCAAGTTTCTCAAATAAGTCTTTAGGCGCTTTAAGTGAAAAGGAGGCCCGGTTTATTCCGGGCCTCCTTTTTTGGGCAGGTATTTCTTTACGCGGGAGTGATTGACCGGTAAGATATGATTAAAGAGCGGATGGAGATGGGCAGTCGAGTGGAGTGAACGAGAGATCAAGCCATTGATTCCGCGCCGGCAATGAACGAATCCCGCCCGACCGAGGCAAGCTTCCTTCACCGGCTGGAGCGGTCCCGGCAGCTTGTCGGGATGCTGCACGTGCCGGTTACCAGTCTCCTGGCCGCGCCGCCGTCCTGGCGGGATCGGCTGGGGCACCCCCGACTTTCCCCGAAGGACGCGGAGTTGATGGCGGCGATCG
>PUNC01000156.1 GCA_003551625.1 PVC group bacterium
GATCCACTACGGTGGGAATACCAAGCTCGCGTTCCTCCCCACCGCCCGGCTTGGGGATTTTCACCCGCTTCACCGGTTGCGGCTCATATCGCCCTCCCAACAGTTCTTCCTTGAGGCGCGGCCAGTGCCGGCGGAGGTACGGTCTCAGGTCGGTCACAGGCATCCCGTCGACGCCCGCTGCTCCCTTGTTCCTTTCCACCCGACTCAACGCCAGCCGCATGTTCTCGTGTTCGACCACTGCTTCCATCATTAACTCCGTCTCCGGACAAGAGATATCTCGCCTTGCCGTGACGTTTGACATACCTTCCCCATACCCTCGCGGATTCCGTCCGCTGCTCTCCGGGGCGGCGGCGGACATCTCAGCCCACCCCCCTATGTCTCCTCTCGTCATCGAAAGTCGAGGCTCCTGTCTCGTACTTCGTGTTCGGGCCTTCGGTCCGGTCGATAGACCTACTATGCCCTCTGCTGACTTCTGCCGATCCATCCCGTCATCTCTCGATGCCGGTAGCCAGTGGCGGATCGACAGACCTCCCCGGGTAATGCGCACCCACCTTCACGCTTATGCCTGCCGCATCTACAGCCATCCCTTCCGTACAGGTATCGGGCTTTGAAGATATTGGCCTCCTCGCCCGGAATGACTGCCTCATATGCGATTTCTGTTCGTCAGGCCAGCGCTTTGCCTGCGGCTTCCTTCAGATCCCGCCTCGCGGCGGGCACCCTTGCCGTCCGGCTAACAGTTCCCCCTGTCGGGCCTGTAGAGGACTTTCACCTCCAAGTGGGTGCGCCCTGCCGGGCGCACCAAGAAAAACTATATTGGACTTTGGTCCAATATAGTTCAGATTTTGTAATCCCCTTCCATCACATCTCCGTCTTTCGTCTTCCGTCTTCCGTCTTCCGTCTAAAGCCGGATAAACAAGCCGGATTTTCAACGATCGTTTGTTGAAGTAAGGGTGAGTGGGACTGGGGCTTTTCCTGATCGCCATATTCAAAGTGCCTTGGGCCATTTTATTTTCTTTACAGGAATATGCTAAATATGGAGTATATACATATTTGTTAACTCTATGTTCCTCGTAAATCCGGCGGAGACGGCCATGGATTACGAAAAGCTCCAACAACTTAATGAAAAACTATTCTTTACCGTGGGGGACGCGGCTCGAGTATTCTCCCTGAAGCCGGAATCGGCCCGGGTTCTCTGTTCCCGCTACCGGAAAAAGGGCATCTTCGTCCGGATCAAGAACAACTTCTACGTGACCGAGGCTAACTGGTCGAGATACGGGCGGGAAGACCTTTTCCGGATCGCCAATTTCCTCCAGGTCCCTTCCTATTTATCCTTCCTGTCGGCCCTCTCCTATTACGGGATCACCACCCAGGTGCCGCGCGGCAGTTGCGAGAGCGCTTCGGTAAAACGCTCGATCGAATTCACCGCCGCGGGAACCGTCTTCGTATTCCGGAAGATAAAGCGGGAGTACTACTTCGGCTTCGAAAAGAAAGACGGTTTATTTATCGCGACCCCGGAAAAGGCCCTGCTCGACTCCCTCTATCTTTATTCCCTCAACCGCTACCCCCTGGACACCGCCGCCCTGGATCCAGGCAAGATCGATCCGGAGAAGATAAGGAAAAGTGCGGAACCCTTCCCCACGAAGACCAGAAGATTGGCGGAGGAAATATGCGCGACCTGATCGAACAGGAAAAATTCGAACTGGAAGTTTTGGACCGGTTGAAGAGCGCCCGGATTCTTGAACGGCTGGTCTTCGGCGGCGGGTCTATGCTCCGGCTCTGTTTCGGACTCAACCGCTACTCGGTGGATCTTGATTTCTGGATTAAGAAGACGGCCGATGCCCCGATCCTGTTTCATCAGATCGAAGAATGCCTGGCAGCCGGCTACCTGATCACGGACAGCGCCGATAAGTTCAACACCCTCCTGTTCGAGATCAAGTCGGAGAAGTTCCCCCGCAGGCTGAAGATCGAGATCAGGAAGGAGGCAAGAGACGTCGTTATCGAACCGGCGATCGCTTACAGTCCGATGGCCGATCTCCAGGTTTACGTCGATGTCGTCTCTCTTCCGGATATGATGAAATCAAAAATCGCCGCTTTTCTCGATCGCCGGGAGATCCGGGACGCTTTCGATATCGAGTTCCTGTTGAAGAAAGGGATAGATCTGGCAGGTTCCGCCCGGGACCTGAACGATCTGGATAAGGCCCTTGAAAATCTCACCGATCGCGATTACGCGGTCAAACTCGGCTCGCTACTGGAAGAGAAAGACCGGGATTATTACCGGGAAAAGAATTTCACGATCCTGCGGGCCGCGATCCGGGACCAAACCTGAGGATTTGGCCGTTTAATATGCCGGATTGCCTATCATACAGATCAGCGGTCACACGAATTTCCGCGCATATAGACGGGCCTCCTACCTTGAAATTTCTGTTGCCATAGCAGAGATTTCAAGGTTGCTTGGAAGCATGGCGAACAGGGAAATGGGCTCGCATACCCCCTTCACCTGCGCTCGAAAGATTGCCGGAAGACAGCCTCCAATACCACTCCCGTAGCGCAGGGCTTTTCGAAAACCCGGCTTGACGTCGCAGTTCTCGAAGATCCGGCAGAACGACGGAGAAGCCCTGCACCCATCGGGTTTTTGCCCCGAGGCGAAGCTTTTCGGGGCATCCCGGTGGAGCAGAAGTTCCTCTGTTAAGCCTCCGCTCTCCCCAAAAAAAGACCCCCGCGGCCTCGCGCCGCGGGTGAACTACTCCTTGCTCCCCCCCCTACTCCCCTCTCCCCCCGAATTCCGGGGGGAGAGGGATA
>PUNC01000003.1 GCA_003551625.1 PVC group bacterium
CCACATTTCGACGGGGGCTTTTTTCGCGTTTGTGGCGTCTTCGGTCTGGATGGCCAGGACGCACCTTGCCGGGGTGGCCAGGAAGGCGCTCAGGGGCGACCGGAGTGTCGATGATTCCCGGGAGATGCTGTCCTACAGGGTTTCGTTCATCGGGGCGCTTGCGGGGGTGGTCCTGATGGTCGGCTGGCTCGCGGCCGCCGGCATGAGCGTCCTGTTCGCTTTTTTATTCATATTCCTGGTATTCGTGTTTCTTTACGGGTTGACCAAGATAGTGGCCCAATCGGGAATCATCACATTGAAGCCGCCTTCGATGGCCTCCAACCAGCTTGTTTCCCTGGCCGGAAGCGACAACATCGGGGAGGAAAACATAGTCCACATGTCTTTGCATTATACCCATCATTCGGGTCTGCGCGCGTTCCCTTTCTCGGCCGGGTTTCACGGCTTGAAACTGGCGGAAAGGATACAAAAAAACATCAGGCCAATGTTCTGGCTTATAATGATTACCCTGCTGGGCGGTTTCCTGGCGGCCACGGCCCTTATGCTGAGAATGGGTTATACCCACGGGATCGCGTACGTTAACGAGTGGTTCTTCCAGGATACCCCGCAATTTCCCTTCGATACCGCCGCCGAGCATATCACGCATCCCGAGGGAGTTTTTCTTTCGGGGATTTCCTTCAGGGTCGCGGGCCTGGTCCTGATGTTGTTTTTGACTTTCATGCATTACCGCTTCCTGTGGTGGCCTCTGCATCCGATCGGGCTGGCGGCGGCTTCCACGACCAGGGTCCTGATTCCCTGGTTTTCAATATTCCTGGGATTCTTGTTCAAGAGCATGATAGTGTTTTTCGGAGGACCGAAGGCTTACAACAACTACAAGCCCCTTTTCTTCGGTCTTATCCTGGGCACTTACGCCGCCGCCGGGGCATGGCTGCTGGTCGCCGTATTCAGCGGGCACGTAATCGGACACACGTTCTCAATCTGAAAAAGCCGTTTGACATGAAGCCCGTTTATATTGTATTATTATCATAATACTAGTATAATAAACGGCGCCCCGGGATTACGCCGGGAGTGAAAACGGGCGTTTCAGATTCCGGACGAAGGACAAACGGAGGGTGAAAATGAAGTCGGTAAAGGTATCAGAAAATGCGTACTGGGTGGGCTCGGTTGACTGGACTATCAGGAATTTTCACGGCAATACTTTCAAAACAAGTATGGGAACGACGTACAACGCTTACCTCCTGCCCGGAGAAAAGAACGTGCTGATAGACACGGTAGCCGGGCACGCTTCGGGGGAACTGTTCGAAAAAATCGAGGAGCATGTTCCTCTCGAACGGCTGGACGCGGTCGTAATGAACCACGTGGAAACGGACCACTCCGGCGCTCTGCCGGCCCTTCTTGACCGCCGCCCCGGTATTGAAGTGATAGGGACGAAAAAATGCAGGGAAGGTCTTTCAAAGCATTACTTCAGGGAAATGAATTTCAGGGAGGTGAAAACCGGAGACGCCGCGGAATTCGGCAAGAACACTCTCAGGTTTATAGAAGCCCCGATGCTTCACTGGCCAGACAGTATGTTCACCTACCTGGAGGGAGACCGGGTGCTGTTTCCGAACGACGCTTTCGGACAGCATTACGCCTCGGGAGGCAGGTTCGGCGACGAGGCCGAACGATGCCCGCTCATGGAAGAAGCGAAGAAATATTACGCTAACATACTCTGGCCTTTCAGCTCCCTGGTTCTGAAAAAGATAGAGGAACTCCTGGAATCCGGCCTTGAAATAAGGACGGTGGCGCCCAGCCACGGGGTGATCTGGAGGGAAAACCCCCTTGAAATCGTGGAATTGTACAGGAAGTGGGCTTCACAGGAAACCCTCGGGAAGGCGGTAATAGTGTATGAAACCATGTGGGGAGCCACGTCGGAGATGGCCCGGGTAATTTCCGAGGGCCTCATCGAGGCCGGCGCGGAGGTGAAGCTCTATGATGTGAACAGGTGCGACCTTACGGCGGTTTTCGCCGATATGATTGACGCCGCGGGGTGGGTGGTCGGCTCTTCCACCCATGACAACTCGATGCTGCCCGGAATAGCTTACTTCCTTCATTTGCTCAGGGGGATGAAGCCCTCGAGCAGGGCCGCGGCGGCGTTCGGATCGTTCGGGTGGGGCGGCGGCGCGGTAAGGGAAATAGAAGAAGTTCTCGAAAAGACAGGCGCCCGTGTTTTCCGGCCCTCCTTTTCGGCCAAATACAGGATGAACGAGGAAGAGAAGAAAAAATGCCTGGAGTTCGGCAAGGCTTTCGCCGGCGAAATCATCTCCTAACCGCGCGGTGGAGTTGCCTGCAGCCTGTCGTACTTCGTGTGGCGGCCCTTAGATCTCTCCACCGGGTATTTTTCGCCGTTCTTTCTTATCTTTGATTCTATTGCCCCGGACAGGTTTATGCCCAGGTTGTCCGCGAGTTCGAAGAGATACATGGCGGTGTCGGCAATCTCGTCCGCGATCTCTTCCCTGTCTGTCCGGACATGTTCTTCGATTTCATCCGGGGATTTCCACTGGAAATGCTCGAGCAACTCTGCCGCTTCAAGCACGAGGGAAAGGGCCATGTCCTTGTGGTTGTGGTATTTTGCCCAGTCCCTCTCGTCCCGGAATTTCTTTATCTTTTCCGTGATTTTTTTTATGCTGTCCATTGTCCGTGATTCTCAATTCTAACACGGCGCGGGGCGAATTACAGTTGAATTCCCCCTCAACTGCATGGCGGAGTCCGCCATATATGATA
>PUNC01000173.1 GCA_003551625.1 PVC group bacterium
AGATGCTCACTGACGAACTCGCCCGCCGCCTGGCCCGCCTGACCGCCCGGGCCGGCCGCTGACCCGGACCGCCCGCGAGAACCTCGTCCTTAACGGCCTTATCGTACTCGTCCCCATTCAATGGGATTGAAGCCGGGATTGAGTCTGGATAACGTCCAGGATCTTCTCACGCGGGCGGGGAGAGGATCGGCGGTGATTCTGGTCGATTTTGAAGTGGGCCAATCCCCTGCGATAATTCTCTGCTTTTCGCCTCCATCTTTTTCCGGAGTGCCGGATGAGAGCCCGTCTGAAGCTCTCGGGCGGGTGGGCTTGACAATCGTGGCGCTTTACAGGCGGATGATGCCGTCGCCGTCGTGGGTCAGGGCGATGAAGAGGGCCAGGTAGTCGCGCAGGTGGCGGGTCAGCAGGTAATTTAGGCGGACGTGCTCCTTGGCGTTTTTCGCCAGCCAGCGGGCGTAATCCTTCTCCTGCAGCAGCTTCTTGATCGACCAGGCGGCCCCCTCCACGCTGTGGCACAGAAGACCGGTGCGCTTGTCCTCCACCTGCAGCGGGATTCCGCCCACCGCCCCGGCCACCACCGGTTTCTCCTTCCACAGCGCCTCGCTCACCACCAGGCCGAATCCCTCCCGGGTCGACTTCTGCACGACCACGGTGGCCGAACGCTGGAGGGCGTTGACGTCGATGTCGTTGTTTTCGGGGGGTATCAGAAGCACGTGGATGTCGGGATCCCCGTCGGCGCGCTCGCGCACCTCGGCCAGCACTTCATCGGTTTCGGGATCGTCGGCGGCGCGGTTTCCGGCCAGAACCAGTTGGCAGTCGTGGTAGCGCTTGATCAGACGGAAGGCGTCGACCACCCCCACCGGGTCTTTGAGCCGGTCATAGCGGGAAATCTGGGTGATGGTCTCCTTTTCGGGATCGATCCCGTATTTTTCCAGAACTGCGTCGATCGTCTTCTTCGGCAGTTCCTTGTTTTTGTCGCTGAGCGGGTCGATTGAAGGAGAAATCAGGAACTGGCGGACCGGCAGTAACCGGGAGAAAATCGAGCTCGAGAAGATCACGCCGTCGTAGCGTTTGACGAAGCGGTGGAGAAACTTCCACAGCTCCCGCCGGGCGTGGCTGATATCCACGTGGCAGCGCCAGATCCACTTGCGCCCGTCCTTGACTTTTTTCCTGATCAGCGTGATCGGTTGAGGATCGTGGATCGCCACCAGGTCGCCGTAGATCTCGGTCCGGCGGATGTTCTCTTCTCCCACTTCCAGGAAGAGCCGGTACATCTCATCGGTGATCTTCTCGTGAGCGCCGTGCAGCGCGTTGTGAAATTTCTTGGTGATCTTGAAGAACTCCTCGTTGCCCGAGATGACGTCCCAGCGGGCGTCCACGCCGACATCCCGGAGCAGGGGGACGAGGTTCATCAGGATTTCGGCCACTCCCCCGCCAACGCGGGTGGAGTTGACGTTCTGGATGATCTTTCCCCGCAGCCGTTCCCCGAGAAAACGCAATTCATCGATGACGTCTTTGCCGACGATCGGTTCGTAGTCTTGGAGGTTGCGGCTCATTTCTTCGTGAGGATCGTGACCAGTTTTTCCCGGAGTCTTTCCAGGGGAAAGCTGTAGGGGTCGAAGGCGGCGATCCGGTCTCCCAGGGCTTTTTCGCCCAGCGAACTCTCAAGCCACCAGGAAAAATCGTTGGTCGGCTGCTCCAGCCTCAGCCGGGCCTCGAACATATGAAAATAGATCGATGAGGTCGATACCGTCTCCAGCGCCCGGACGAATGATTTGAGGCTTCCCGCGGTATACGGGGTCGGGGTGACGATGCTGATCGACTTGACGAAATGAAACTCTTCGTCGCGGCCGGCGAACTGGCGCCGGGAGTGGGGTTGATCTGCCAGGTACTCTTCGATGGTGGAGATAATCGCCTCCCGGAGGGAGCGGATGGAGGAGTGCTGGACCGTGTCGATTCCCAGCAGTTTTTCCGCCAGCATCTTCTCTCCCAGGACCTCGCTGACCCAGTGGGCGAAATCGTTGGGCGGCTCCAGCGCCAGATACTGATGCCTCTCGACGAAGCGGTGGGTGTGATGGTAGATGCAGCATCCCGGCACTTCCCGGATGTGCCGCAGCAGCCTTTCGAGGTTCCGGGCCCGCCGTCCCGTCAGTTCCGAGAGGTTGAAACGGGTGTAAAACCGGAATAATTCTCTGGCCTGATTATTGGTTCCCATTGTCCAGCGCTTAAGGTTTTCAACAGCCGGCGGACGTCCGGAATCCCGGAAAGGCGATACCGGGCCGCGGTCTTCTTTCCGTCATTTCCCACTTTCAGGCCCAGTCCCGTCTTTTCAATGGCGGTGAAGGCCGATTCATCGGTCACGTCGTCGCCGATAAAGACGGGGAAGACCTCGGTATCTAAACCCTTTCGGACGTGTTCGCGAAGCCACAGCAAGGCCGCTCCCTTGTCCCACCTCGCCGCCGGGCGCACCTCGACGACCTTCTTGCCGGAGGTGGTCCTTACCCGCTTCGCCTTCCGGAAGGGTTCGATGGTATCTTCGACGGTTTCCAGGGTCAAGGCGATATCCTTTTTTTTCGCCTTTCGGAAGTGAACGCTTAAGGTCGCGCCCTTGTCCTCCACCCCCACCCCGCCAATCGGGGCGAGCCGCCGGTCGAGAAGGCCGGCGATCCGGCGGATCGCCGGCCGCGACCGGGCCGCCGCGGGATGAAGGTAGCGCCAGCCTTCTCCCGTCATCTCGAGCCCGTGGTTCCCGCCGTAAA
>PUNC01000049.1 GCA_003551625.1 PVC group bacterium
AGGCTGATGAAAAAGGGATTAAAATAATCATTCCTAAAGTGGTGACCGACACTAAATACGCTAAAAGAAAAAGAGAATTATTTAATGATCCATTTTTTGAAAATATAAGATCAAAAGCCATGAGATGGGTTATACATAATCAAAAAATGATATTTGAGGCCTATAATACTATAGAACCCGACCTTAATTTGAATGGGCGGGAATTTAATGTCTGTTTGGGAGTATTATCTATTGCTAAAGTAGCTTTCTCCAGGGAATATGAGCAATTTCACAATTATTTAGGTAAAAAAGTTAGCAAAACCCGGTCGGATACATTTGAGAAAGAAAACATGGTGCTAGATGCCCTTATGAATCTTGAAAAAAGTGATAAATTACAAAATGGAGGTAATAAATTATCTGAATCCTCTTATAAAATTACTAATAAAGAATTGAAAAATGAAATGGAAGAACTTTATGATCAGAGCTTGCACCATAACAGCATCAAATCAGCACTTGATAATCTTAGATTAATTGGTCACCATGAAACCGGCACTTACTATATTAAAAAATCAAAGCTAATCCAAAAATTAATAGAGCGAGGATTATACGCTGATAATGCAGATGGCACTGAGGACTTATCTGATGAGATTGAATATGCTTCGAACAAAGCTTATTATGAGTGTGATCTGGATTCGAAAGAGATAGTTGAAAGAAGTATTATAAAAAAACCTGAAAAATTTGAATTAACTGATATGGATCATGCTATACTGAATACACTAAAAAAATATGCTGAAAATTTGGATTATAACTATTTTGTAAGAGATTTGGCCAGGAAAACAGTTAGTTCATATGTAGATTATGATGAAAAACCTGTTTTAGAGAGAATTGGTCAATTGCGCACCCAAGGAATCCTGATTGCCTGGCCCTCTGAGGAAAATCCTGATAAAATCATCCTAAACCCCGATATATTCAAGGAGGATTAATTAAAATGGAGGAAAGGATGGTTAACTTTTATAGGAGTTTTTATGGGTATAAATTTACCCGTATCTTCCGCAGACCACATCAATTCCAAAATACAGATAAATTCAGGATAGAATACTACGTTTATACTCCCAATAAATTATATTCATTAGTTAAGCATAATTCAGGGTTCCATAAATGTTTAATCTCCACCTACAGTTATGGAATAGGCCCGCTCGTAAATAAAAGCCGCCTTAAGGAGAATACTATTATTGATCGCTTATTCCTAGATTTTGATATCACCTTGGAAGGTGAATTATCAGACTTACAAAAGAAACTCAATAAACTAAGGGAATATGGATGCAATCACCAAAAAGTTAGACAAGATGAGATTAAAGAAAAACTTAGACAATCACTCCTAAAGGATAGTTTAGCCTTAAAAGCTGTAGAGGAAGCTAAATATTTTGCTGAAAAATTTAAGGAATCATTTGATAATTATCCCATCCTCTTTTTTAGTGGATTTAAAGGATGCCATGCATACCTATTTTTTAAACCAGTAAATCTAGTTAATCCTAATCTAACAATTTCTGATTTTGCTAGTAGATTGAAAAAGTATCTGGAGCTGGATACTATGGATTTAAGTGTGAATATGGATCCAGTAACCAGATTATCAAGGATACCTTATAGTAAACATGAACTCACCGGACTAAGTGTAGTACCATTCACTATAGATACACCCTATGAGGAGATAATAGAAAATGCAGTTAAACCTGAAATCGAACTATTACGTTTAGAAAACCATTTAAGTAATCTTGATTCGCATTTAATAAATAATGAAACTATTTTACTTGAAAATCAGAAAATAAGATCAGAAAACTTATTAGATTTAAAACCGCCCATATTAAACTCTTATAAGAATCTGGATCATAGAATATTTTTTGAGAACCTTTTAGGTTGGCCTGCAAGACGATATGATTATTATGATATGTATCATTGCCCCTTCCCTGATCATGAGGATTTAAACCCTAGTTTCACCGTCTATGAAAAAATTTATATCTGCTTTGGTTGTAATAGGAAGGGTAATTATTGGCAATTCCTAAAAGAGTATAATGATTGGGATGATAATCAAGTTAATACTTATCTGAAAAAAGTGTTAGGAGGATTAAAGGTTTAGAAAGGCCATCTGCAAATTAAAAGATTATTAAAAAGCCTGAATAGTGGCCATTACCCTATATCAAGACCTTAAGATATGGTCATCAAAGAGGGTTATCCATTTATATCTTCCTTAACTAGAGAAGATAGGATAATCCTCCTATAAGCTAAATAGTTAGAGAAAACATCTTTTGTTTATCCAGAGTTAGAAATTTATTATTTTATCTGGAGGAAAATATCTTTTTATCCTATTTTTTTAACAGTTTTAACTAGTATCTGTAATCTCTTATTATACATGGCCTTTTTAGGTTTAAACTGTTATACTGGCCTTTTTAGGTTTTTATCTCAATATGATCCCTTTTAAGTCTTAAGATTTAGGATCTCCCTCCAAAGGCCAGGAGAGGAACATACCAGGTACAAAAAGGCAACAAAATAACATGGTTTATATAGAGTACCCCCACCCCCTTGTTTAGACTGTTATAAAATACCTGAATAACGGCCATAACTCTCTTGGTTAAGTGATAGGCCTATCCCTAGAGCTTATCAGATCATGGTAGTAATATGCAGTTAATGACACAATAGTGACACTAAAAAACAAACAAAATAAAACAATTTAAAACAATATATTATTCTAAGGTAATAAGGGGGTTGAAAAATAG
>PUNC01000111.1 GCA_003551625.1 PVC group bacterium
AGGCACCAGGATATATCCGCCAAAACCTCCTTCTGGCCGAAGCAGACACCCGATAATACGGAGAGTCCCTCTTTTGAGCAGAGGATCATCTTCATCAACTCTGTGATGCTCCATATATACCTTCAATACGATACCGTTGTCCATCCTGTGTAACAATACCACGCGACATCAGGGTGGCAAGTGAGTTTGTGATCACGATTTGATCGAGTTCAAGTATTTCTGTCAGTTCATCGAGGGTGAAATCCTGATGCGAGAGGGTGATAATGATATCGAGATCGATATCCTGCCCACCCTCACGCCGGGTCATCCTGACGATATCATTCATCGTTGCTTCAATGTCACGTTCAAGATTTTCAAGAGTATCAAGCAGTCTTTCACGTGCCCGCGCCATCCGCCGGAGCATCGAGAGTGATTCGATGAGCCGAAGATCCGCTGAGGGAAGGCTTGCAATACGTTGCTTTCCCTTTGTATTTTTCACTGTTACAATGAGATCAAACTCTGTCTGGAGGAAATAATATTTTCGCCTGCGCTCATCCAGAAAGAACGAGATGATCGATTCACGCTCCATGATATTCAGGTGCTCGATCACCGCTTTTGGAGACAGGAACAGCCTGTCAGATATTTCGGTGACGAAGCAGGGTTTCTGACGGAGCAGCTCGATTATTCGCCTTCTGTTGCGGTTTCCAAGGATGTCAAGCAGACGGGATACCTCAACCTGATCAAGCATACTAACATTATGTTAGGCTCACCAATATAAAAAATGTGGTTTCAGGAGAACCGGTAGTTCGGGGCCTCGTCGGTGATCACAATATCATGTGGATGACTCTCTTTGAATCCGGCGGCTGTGATCCGTACAAAACGCGACCGCTTTTTGAGATCTAAGATCGTTTTTGCACCAGTGTATCCCATTGCGGATTTGAGCCCGCCAACAACCTGATAGATAACATCCGAGACAATACCGGCATATGGGATGGCTCCTTCAACTCCTTCAGGCACGAACTTGGTCGCTCCAATTCCTTTTGACTGGAAGTACCGGTCACTTGACTGGCCCCCGGTCATTACACCAAGGGATCCCATCCCCCGGTACTGTTTATACCGCCTGCCTTTGATCACGATGACACGGCCAGGTGATTCATCAGTTCCGGCAAGCATGCTCCCCATCATGACGCAGTCAGCACCAGCGGCAATTGCCTTGGCAACATCGCCTGAATATCTGATACCACCATCTGCAATAACAGGAACACCTGCCTCATCCATCACATCAGCCACTGCGGCGATCGCAGAGATCTGTGGGAGACCGACACCTGCTACAATCCTGGTGGTGCAGATGGATCCCGGGCCAATTCCAACCTTGATCCCATCGACTGTATCAACAAATTCAGATGCAGCCTTGCCAGTTCCGATATTGCCGGCGATACAGTCAGCGTTTACACTTTGTTTAATCTCCCGTACCGATCTGACAACATGCATATTATGGGCATGGGCACAATCTATGACAAGTGCATCTGCACCCGCTTCATCAAGAAGCACGGCACGCTCAAAATCAAACGGCCCGACTGCGGCTGCGACCCTGAGGTTTCCATGCTCGTCACGGTTTGCCCGTGGGAACTGACCCTTTTCAAGGAGGTCCTGCATCGTAATGATTCCAAGAAGTGACCCGGTTTTGTTTAAAACCGGCAGTCGTTCGACTTTCTTTGAATACATCAGTTCAAGCGCCTCGTCGGGGGTCACATCCTCCCTGACAGTAAACGGATCAGGGGTCATCACTTTCTCAACCGGCTCGTCTCCCCGCTTTCCAACGATAGCCCGGATATCGCGCCTGCTTACGATCCCAACGAGCTGACCGTTCTCGACAACCGGAGCCCCACCGATCCCATGTTCATTCATCAACCGCTCAACAGAGATAATCGTCGCCTTCGGATCAACAAAGAGAACGTTTCGTTCAATTAAATCCTCTGCACGCTTGACGATCCTGACCATCCCGGCCTCCTCTTCAGCGCCAAGATTCCTGTGGATGACGCCAATCCCACCCTCGCGTGCGAGCGTGATCGCCATTTTTGATTCGGTAACAGTATCCATTGCGGAGCTGCAGATAGGAATAGTCAGAGGAATGTTCTTTGAGAAACGTGAACGGATATCGGCCTGGCTTGGTTCGACATAGGACTCGGCCGGCTCAAGGAGGAGATCATCGAATGTCAGCGAGACCGGAACTTGCAGCTTTTTTTCAAACATGATTTAACACCGGATGAGCTCAATCGCTTTTTCGACCAGTGCCGGGTTGATGGCACCAGATCTGTCCCCACCACAGACCATACCACGCACGCCGATAATATCCGGATCAATTTTCTTCAGAAGCGGGATATCATCGAATATGAGCGATCCGGCAAGTGCCGTCTTCATACCAAGCTGCCTGTTCTCCCGGGTAAATGTGATAAGGTCAGTTTCATCCATGAATGTAAACGTGGACATTCCATCCTTAATCCCTGTATCAACCATTGATATGTCGGCACCCTCTTCACCTGCTATCACCGCCATATCAAATGGCGAGATTGTCCCCAGGCGCTCATGATCCGAGTATGCCGCGATGACAACCATTTTCTCAGGGAACACAGGCTTGACAGCCTGTACAACTGCATGAATCACCTGGCGCGCATCATCATGATCATGAAATAAAAGCCCGATTTTGACATAATCAGCACCGGCACAGGCAGCACCGTATGCTGCAAGTGAGGCGGTTCCGGGTTTTG
>PUNC01000082.1 GCA_003551625.1 PVC group bacterium
GGAATGGGAAATCCGTATGACAACAGCTTGGACGACCTCGTAGATGCGCTGAAAGAGCTGGAAGGGGAAAAGTGAGATGAAGAAGGAAACTTGGAAACCAGAACGGGATTGTGTGACTGGTGAGCCTATCTGTGATGATTGTGCTGGGATTCGGGAAGAGGAAAGACGGGAAGAGGGATGAAGAATCAAAACCAATTAAAAAAGGAGGAAGAAAGATGAACAACCGTGAAAAAAAGACAGTAGAAGAAGTAGTGGGTAGCTTGGTGGAGAGGGCCGACCTCAGGGGAGCAGACCTCAGGGAGGCCGACCTTGAGGGGGCAAAACTCTTGGGAGCCGACCTCAGGGGAGCCGACCTTGAGGGGGTAGACCTCAGGGAGGCCGACCTCAGGGGAGCAGACCTTGAGGGGGTAGACCTCAGGGAGGCCGACCTCAGGGGAGCAGACCTTGAGGGGGCCAACATAGACTTTTCTAGCCTGCCGCTACAATGCGGCGGGTTAAATTGGAAAGTCGATAAACGCATTATGGCACAAATTGCTTATCACATCTGCTCAATGGATGTGATGGGTGATGAGGAGCTGTTGGAATATCAGCGCAGACTTCTACCTCTAGCGGACCAGTTCCATCGGATTGGTGCCGACGGATTGGTGCCGATAGTAAAATAAAGGAGAAAGAAGGTCGAATAACGTATGACAGGGAGGATACGCCTGCCCGTCATACGTTATGAACGGGGTTTAAGATGGTGAGAATCAAAATAAAATTAAAAAGGAGGGTACAGTATGAAACACGAAGGATTAATCGCAAAAATTGCTTGGAGTTTTGCCCGGTCTACTCGTATGGATTTCGACGACTTATTCCAAGAGGGGTGTATTGCTCTTCTCGAGGCAGAAGAAAAATTCGACCCGGACCGAGGAGTACGATTCAGCACGTTTGCTTATTGGGCTATCAAAAATCATATTCTAAATTACATTAACAGGGAAAAAAAGAAAACACTACTGCCTTTAGACGACGAACAGCTCCCAGCAGATTCGGGAAAAAAACAAGAAGGCGAATTCTTAACTCGCTTAGAATCCCATCTATCAGCAGATGAATTTGAAATTTGTCAACGATTATTAGATCTACCCTTGGAAACAATATCTGCTCCGAGGGGAATCGTAGCGCGGAGTCTGAGAAAAGAAGGTTGGAAACACGCTCGCATCTGGCGTGCGTTTGCCGAAACAAAAAAACATCTACAGGAGGTATGAAGATGAAACTCAAAAGAAGAATACCAGTAATGAACCCGGAAAAAGAAAAAAGACTCGGTGGATTTATGCCAAATCCACCTGACGATTGTAAAACTGCCCATTTCGTAGAAGCTCACGGAAAACGATGGGTAGATATGGGAATCTGCATTATGAAATGTCAAAAGAGGACTAACTATAAGGAAGGATTATGCGAAACAGCGAGAGGGTATCTCCTCAAATTAAGAAAAGAACGAAATGAGCATAATTAGATTACTACAAGATCACGGAATCGATACCATAGAAGAGGGCAATAAACATTGCAGTCCTGGATGGATAAATGTTCATTGCCCTTTCTGTACAGGCACCCAAGATTATCATCTGGGGTATAATCTATCCGGCTCTTATTTTCACTGCTGGCGCTGTGGCGGAAAACAGCTGATTCCTACTATTGCGCAACTGATAGGAATCAGCTATAACGAAGCCTCATCTATCATCGAAGAATACGGAACAGGAATACCCCATCAAAAAACAAAAGAAAAACAAACAAATATCCGCCCATTTAAATTTCCCATTCCGAATATTCCTATAACAAATAAACACAGAAAATATCTTATTCAAAGAAAATTCAACCCAGAAAAATTACAGCAAGATTGGGGAATATTCGGTACTCCAGTTATCTCCTTTTTAGATGGAATTAATTTTAAAAATAGAATTATTGCCCCAATATATTGGAATGGGAAAATTGTCTCCTTTCAGAGCAGGGATATAACCGGACGAAGTAAACTGAAATATATTACCTGTCCAAAAGCACGGGAAATTGTGCATCATAAGCATATCCTTTACGGCAAACAAGAAGCATGGAAAGATTCGATAATATGCGTAGAAGGTATATTTGATGTCTGGAGGCTGGGAAAAAATGCCGTGAGTACATTCGGAATCGGATTCACCCGTCAACAGATTAGAATACTGGTACAGAATTTTAAAACTGTTTACATTATATTTGATGAAGAAAAACAAGCCCAGGAAAAGGCAAAAAAATTACAAGCGGAATTACAATTTCGAGGAATAGACACGGAACGAATATTTATCTGTGGTGACCCGGCAGATATGCGCCAAGAAGAAGCGGATAAATTAGTAAAAAAATTAGGTTTCTGATTAAAAAACCTGTTTCTCTACATTTTCCTAAAAAATAATTGTGATTTTCTATGGCGTTGAAATGGGTATTTCCAAAGTATTTTTAATTTATTTTTACTTTTTTTTAAGAAAACCCTTGACATTTAATAAAAAAAAATGTATAATGTAATCATGGAAATAAAAAGAAACCAAAAAGAAGGAGGCAAGAAGATGAGAAACCAAAAAGAAGGAGGCAAGAAGATGAGAAACCAAAAAGAAGGAGGCAAGAAGATGAGAACAATTAGAGCAAATTGTGATTGCGGAGCGGTGATTGAGGATGTAATCTGTGTGGACTGTGAGGCGGTAAGATACATCGGCCCGAATTGTGGGCATGTTGAACAACCCACAGCAGTA
>PUNC01000063.1 GCA_003551625.1 PVC group bacterium
CCGGTGGCGGCGCTTCAGCTCTGGGTGAGGGCGGGAAGCGTTCACGAGCAGGAGGGAATGGGGGCGGGCATAAGCCACTTTGTCGAGCATCTCGCCTTCCGGGACCGGCCCGGGGAGGAGGAAGGCGTGACCGGCCGGATTCAGCGGCTGGGCGGAGAGGTCAACGCCTACACCTCGGTCGATCACACGGTCTACCACCTGAAGATCCCGGCTCGCCACTGGGAGGAGGGGCTCCGCTGCCTGCGCCGGTTGGTGATGGGGGTGGAGTTCACCGCGGGGGACGTCGAACTGGAGCGGGAGGTGATTCTCCGGGAGATCAATATGGACCGGGACGACCCCGGCCGCCGGTTGAGCCGCCTGCTCTGGAGCACCGCTTTCCCGGGGCATCCCTACCGCCACCCGGTTCTCGGCCACCGGGAGCTCGTCTCCGCGCTCACGCTGGGCGAGCTGGAAAATTACTATCGACGCCGGTACGTTCCCAACAACATATTTCTGGTGGCGGTGGGCGATTTCGACCTGGAGGAGTTTTTCGCCGCCGCCGCCGGGATCTTTACCGATCCCCGGGGGCCTTATCCCGATCCGTTTGTTCCGACGGCCGAATTCCCGGCCGCTCCCCGGAAGGCCTCGGACCGGATGGACGTTTCGCTGGTCCGGACGGCGCTGGCCTTTCACGGTCCCGGATTCGGCCATCCCGACTCCTTCGCGCTTGACCTGCTGGCGATTCTGGCCGGCGGCGGACGGAGCAGCCGGCTGCGCCGCCGGGTCCAGGAGGAGGAGGAACTGGTCTATTCGATCGGGGCGCACTCCACGGCCCTGGCTGCCGGGGGCCTCTTCCAGGTCTGGGCGACCGCCGAGCCGGAAAATCTCGTTTCCGCCCGGACCGCGATCCTGGAGGTGCTGGAAGGTTTTGAGGCCGGGGTGGCGGAGGAGGAGTTGGCCAAGGCCCGTCGGCAGGCGTCCGCCGGCCATATCCGCTCCTTGGCGACGGTGGAAGGCCAGGCCCGCCGGCTGGGCTACGGCTATCTTCTCGCCGGGACGACCGATTACGCCTCCCGCTACCTCGAGGAGATCGCCGCCGTGGACGGAGAGGATATCGGGCGGGTGGCGCGGAAGTATCTCCGCCCGGACCGGATGGTGGAAGCCGTCCTGAAGCCTCACCCGGAACCTGCTCCCGCCGCCGACCCGTCGCCGGAGGAGCCGCGGGAGTTCAAACGGATCCTCGACAACGGTCTGACGGTGATCGTCCGCCCCGACTCCACCCTGCCGATGGTCTGGATCCGGCTGGCCTTTCGGGGAGGGGTCCTGGCCGGGGAGGACGCCGGCTCTTTCGAACTCCTCTCCCAGATGCTTCTGAAAGGGAGCGAGCGGAGAAGCGCCGAGCGGATCGCGGTTGAGATCGAGGAAGACGGCGGCGGCCTCTCCGCTTTCTCGGGCCGGAACAGCTTCGGCCTATCGCTCGAGGTTCTCTCCGGCCGGCTCGCCTCCTCCCTGGATCTTCTGGGGGATATCGTAACCGCGTCTCTTTTCCCCGAAGACGAGCTGGAACGGGAGAGATCCAACCTGCTGGCCCGGATCCGGGCGGAGAAGGAACAGCCCCGCGGTCTCGCCTCCCGGCTGCTTATGGAGACGTTCTTTGGGGATCATCCCTACCGGGCTTCCCCGTTGGGCGACCAAACTTCGGTGGCGGGTATCGACCGGGACGCCCTGGTTGAGCTGCATCGCGAGTATTGCGTCGCCGGCAACGCGGTGCTGGCGGTCTTCGGCGACGTCGACCCGGAAGGGATCCTGCCGCTGCTGGAGCAAAAACTGGGAGGCCTGCCGGAGGGGGAGCGCCGGCGGCCGGAAGGCCGCCACGCCCCGCCCGCCCCCGCGGTCCGCCGCCGCGTCGAAACCCTGCCCGGGATCGAGCAGGCGGTGGTTTACCTCGGCTTTCCCGGGGCCGACGTTTTCGGCCCCGAACGCTTTGCCCTGGAGATCCTGACCTCCCATTTCTCCGGCCTGGCTTCGCCGCTCTTTCACCGGGTCCGCGACCGTCTCGGTCTGGCCTATTTTGTCGGGGCCTACCAGATTCCGGGGCTGGATCCGGGCGTCTGTGTCTTCTACGCCGGAACCGTTCCCGGCCGGACCGACGATCTGCTGGAAGCGTTCTGGGAAGAGATCGAGCGGGTCCGGGTTGACGGCCTCTCCGAAGAGGAGATCCGGTCCAATGTGGCCCGTCTCCTCTCCCGTCACCGGTTCGCGGCCCAGGACTACGGCCGGCTGGCCCTTCTCTCCGCCCTTGACGAGCTTTACGGTCTGGGGCACGACTCCTGGCGGGAGTATGAATCGAATCTCCGCCGGGTGGACAATCGGGAGATAAAAGAGACGGCGCGAGCGCTTTTCGATCCCGAAAATTTCGCGCTGGTGATAGTTCAACCCCAAACGGAAACGCCGGCAAATTATTCGAACGCAACCGGAAAGGAGGAAGAATGAACCGGGAAAATAATGATCGGGTCGCCGTCGAATCCGTTCGCTTCCTTTCCCTGGTTTCGATGTTGGCGACCAGCGCCTATATGGCGCTGGGCAAGGTGGCCAACCCCCAGGACGGGAAGGTGAGCCGGAATCTCGACGAAGCGCGGGGTCTGATCGATCTTCTGTCAACCCTGAAGAAGAAAACTTCCGGCAATCTCGACCGGCGCGAGTCCGACTACCTTGAATCGGTGCTTACCGATCTTCGGCTCAACTACGTCCGGGAGAAGGATCGGCCGGAGGGAGAAGACTCCCCGCCGGCGGGCGGGGGGGCGGCCGGGAGCAAGCCGGGGGAAGCGCCGCCCGGTCCGGAGAAGCCGAGGATAATAATTCCCGGCTGACCCGGACTATTCGCAATCAATACCACATTCTTATGTTTGAATTGAGGGGACGAGGGGCCGGGCCTTTCCCTGATTACGGATCACCGGCCTTTCGAGGCTTGGCGACAAAATTATTCCGGAGGAAAAATTTTGAGGAACTGGGAGATTGACAGCCGCGGCCGCCAGTGTTCTTCCTGCGGGCGGCCGTTCGCGGAGGAGCAGGTTCTTCACACCCTGCTCGATCTGACCCCCGACCGGCCGGCCCGCGCCGATATCTGCGAGCGCTGCTGGCGGGAGGCGGGTGAAGCCTCCGGACGGGAGGGGACCGCCTACTGGCGGTCGCGTTTTCGTCGGCTCCGGCCTCCGGTGGAGCGGGAGGAGATTAAAAAAACCCTCGTCCGGCGCCTCCTGGACAAGTATATTGACTCGCCGGTCCCCGAACACGTCAATCTTTGTTTCGTGCTGGCGCTGCTCGAAGAACGGAAGAAGAAACTGGTGGTTCGGGGCCGGTCCCGCGACGGCGCCGGAAACCGGGTGGTGATATACGAACACTGCGAAGACGGGAAGACTTACCTGGTCCGGGATCCCGGCCTCTCGATCGGCCGCGCGGAGGAGGTCGAGGAACAGGTGAAGGCACTGCTGGCCGAGGAGGAAAAGGCCGGGCCGGAGGGAAGTTTGGAAGAAGTTGAGGCGGTGCCGGGCCTCGCCGCGGATTCAATGTGGAAACCGGAAAAAGAGGAAAGCGAGGAGAGATTATGAAGAAAGCTTTGATCACCGGTATAACCGGACAGGACGGGTCCTACCTGGCCGAGTTTCTCCTCTCGCGGGGATACCGGGTATTCGGTTTGCAGAGAAGAAGCTCGACCACGAACCTCGAACGGGTCGAGCATCTGATCGAGGAGGGGATCGAGCTGGTGCCGGGCGATCTGGTGGACTCTTTCTCGCTGATCAAGGCGCTGGAATCGGTGCGTCCCGACGAGGTCTATAATCTCGCCGCCCAGTCTTTTGTTCCCGCCTCCTGGAGCCAGCCCCTGCTCACCGGGGAGGTCACCGGGCTGGGGGTGACCCGCCTGCTGGAGGCGATCCGCCAGGTTGATCCCCGGATCCGGTTCTACCAGGCATCTTCCAGCGAGATGTTCGGCCTGGTAAGGGAGACTCCCCAGAACGAGAATACCCCCTTCTATCCCCGCAGCCCCTACGGCGTGGCCAAGGTTTACGGCCACTGGATAACCATAAACTACCGGGAATCCTACGACCTGTTCGCCTGCAGCGGAATCCTCTTCAACCACGAATCGCCCCGCCGGGGCCTGGAATTCGTGACCCGCAAGATCTCCTACGGCGTGGCCAAGATTAAGCTGGGACTGGCCGGAGACATCCGGCTGGGCAACCTCCAGGCGAAGCGGGACTGGGGTTTCGCCGGCGATTACGTTCGGGCGATGTGGATGATGTTGCAGCGCGACGAACCGTCGGATTACGTGATCGCCACCGGCCTGACCTATTCGGTGGAGGATTTCTGCCGGGTGGCCTTCTCCCACGTCGGTCTGGATTGGAAGGATCACGTGGTCCAGGATCCCAAGTTCTTCCGGCCGGCCGAGGTGCATCTGCTTCAGGGCGACGCTTCCCGCGCCGCCGAAGAACTGGGTTGGAAGCCCGAGGTCGATTTTGAGGGGCTGGTCAGGATGATGGTGGACGCCGACCTCAAGCGGATCGAAGAGCTCAAGCGCCGCGGGGTGGTGGGTTGAGATTGAGGCGGGCCCTGATCACGGGGGCGGCCGGTTTCGCGGCCGGGCACCTGGCCGAACTGCTCCTCGCGGGCGGATGGGAGGTGGGCGGCCTCGACCGCCCCGACGCCGGGCGGGAGAAGAACTCCCGGATCCTCGGCCGGATGGAATATTTCCCGGCCGACCTTCGCGATTACGGCCCGGTCCGCCGGGCGGTTGCCGCCTTCCGGCCGTCGGTGGTTTTTCACCTGGGGGCGGTCGCCTTTCTGCCCCACGCTCGCAAGGACCCCTCGCTGATCTCCGATGTCAACGTCAAGGGGACCCTGCACGTGATCCGCTCCTGCCTGGAGTCGTCACCTCCGCCCCGGTTGGTTTTGATCAGTTCCGCGGAGGTCTACGGCCGGTCGGCTTCCACCCCTCGGCCGCTCACCGAGCGGACGCCGCTCCTGCCGGCGAACATTTACGCCTGGTCGAAGGTCTGCGCCGAGGAAGCGGCGTTTCTCTATCACCGGACCGCCGGCCTGGACGCGGTGATCTGCCGCCCCTTCAATCATATCGGCCCCCGTCAATCCCGGCTTTTCGTCTCTTCGGATATCGCCCGGCAGCTGGTCCGCGCCGGGACCGGGAAGGGCGAGGCCGCGGTGGCGATCGGCAGCCTCGATTCCGCCCGGGACTTCACCGACGTCCGGGACATCGTCCGGGGGTATCTGCTCGCGGCGGAGCGGGGTGAGGCCGGCCGGATCTACAACCTGTGTTCGGGCCGGGCGGTGCCGATCCGCGAGATTCTCGGGATTCTGGTGGAGAAGTCCGGCCTTTCGGTGGAGATCAGGCGGGAGGAGGAGCGCCTGCGCCCGGGCGAGGTTGAAAGCGTCTGCGGCGACCCCTCCGCCTTCACCGCCCTGACCGGCTGGAGGCCGGAGATCCCGCTGGAGCGCTCCCTGGAAGACGTCCTGGAATACTGGAGGGAACGGGAAGCGGCCGACGGTTCCTGATATCCGGGACGATCAGGACTCCCCCCGGGAGCGGAAGGATTCCATAATCCAGCGGCTCAGCGTTTCGGCCGGTTTCTCCAGGGCGTCGGGGGTGATGACGAAATCGCTGACGCCGGAGTTCTTGCGGATCAGGTTCAGCCCGTAGGGATAGTCCTTTAGGGTCTGCCGGCAGAAGTCCTCGATCCCGATTTTCTGTTTCCGGGCCAGCCTCCCGGCCGTCCGGGCGGCGGCCGGAGAGAAAGACAGCTTGAGGTCGTATTCCCGGCTGAACTCTTCCTCGAATCGTTTCAGCGCCTTCCGGTAGCCCCGGTTCCGCGCCGGCGCCGCTTTTTTAATCAGTTCCTTGAGAGCCTCGGCGGGCCGGGCGACCAGGGCGCGGTCGACCTTGAAGGATTCGATACCCCTCTCCGGCAGTTCATACTTGAAGTCGCGCAGGATCTTTTCGCAGACCGTGATCAGTCCCCGGGCTCCCGTGCCCTCCTTCACGGCCAGCCGGGCGATCTCCCTGAGCCCTTCGGTCGTGAACTCGACCTTGGTTCCCAGCGAGCGGAAGGAGGCCCGGTACTGCTTTATGATCGAGCCCTCCGACCGGGCCAGAATCTGGTAGAGATCGTCCCGGTTCAGTTCCTCGCAGGCCACCCTGACCGGAAGGCGGCCGATAAACTCCGGTTCCAGCCCGTATTTGATGAAATCCCGGCTCTGGGCCGTGAGCAGGTAATGGAACTTTTCCTGCCTGCTTCCGGCTTCGGCCCCGAAGCCGATCGCCCGGCCGGTTAGCCTTTTCTTGACGATCTCGGCCAGTTCGTCGAAGGCCCCGGAGACGATGAAGAGGATGTGGCGGGTGTTGATGTATTTGGGTTTGACCTGGCCTTGCTGCTGGAACTCGATCACCGCCTCCATCTGGGCGGAGATGTCCATCGGGTCGCGGACCGAGACCTCCGCCTCTTCCATCAGCTTGAGCAGGTTGCGCTGGACGCCGGCCCCGCTGACGTCCCGGCCCCCGACGTGGAGGGTGGAGGCGATCTTGTCCACTTCGTCGATATAAACGATGCCGTACTGGGCGGCGCGAATGTCGCCGTCGGCCTGCTGGACGAGTTCGCGGATCATATCCTCGACGTTGCGGCCCACGTAGCCGGTTTCGCTGTATTTGGTCGCGTCGGCTTTGACGAAGGGGACGCCGATCAGCCGGGCGATGCACTTGATCAGGTAGGTCTTGCCCACCCCGGTGGGGCCGATCATAATCACGTTCTGTTTGGTGTATTCGTAGTCGGCCCGTTTTTCCAGGTCGGCCAGGGCGTGGTTGTAATGGTCGCAGACGGCGATCGCCAGGACCTTCTTGGCGTCATCCTGCTTGATGACGAACCGGTCGAGGTATTCCTTGATCTGCCGGGGGGTGTAGTCGAACTTGAGCCGGAAATCGCCCCGGGGTTTTTCCGGGGGGCGGGCGGGGGGGGAGGCGAACGGGGAGACGTTGAATACCGCTTTCCCGCCGAATTTCTTCTGGATGTATTCGCTGAGGTCCTTGATGACCTCCTCCATCTCCGGCTGTTTTTCCTGGTCGTCGGGTTTGTTCACGAGGCTGTATCCATTGGTAGAGACCAACTAAGTCTACTATAGCACACCGTCGTTTGCCTCCCAAGCCCCATCCCGGCCTACCCCTTTAAAACCCCCTCCCCCCGCCTTTTTCGCGGGGGGAGGGGCAGGGGAGGGGGGCGGAGAACGGAAAGCCTTATCGGCGGAGGGAGTCCAGCAGCTCGAAGTATTCCGGCAGGGTCTTGCCGACGCAGCCGGGATTTTTTATCTCGATCCCGGGAACTCTCAGTCCCGCCAGGGAGAAGGCCATCGCGATCCGGTGATCGTCGTAAGTTTCGATCTCGCCGCCGCGGAGATCGCCGCCCGCTACCGCGATTCCATCGGGGAGAAGCCGGGCCCGTCCGCCGATCTTCCCGATCTCAGCGGCCAGCGCGGCCAGGCGGTCGGACTCCTTGTAGCGGAGGTTGGCGACGTTTTCGATCACGGTCTCGCCGGGGACGAAGAGGGCGGCGACGGCCAGCGTCGGCACCATATCCGGCATATCGTTGAGGTCGACCCGGACGCTTTTTTGGAGCTTCCCGGTAACCTCCAGCCAGTCGTCGCCGCCGCTCCAATCCGCTCCCATTTTTTCCAGAACGCGGATAAAGGCGGCGTCGCCCTGGATGGAATCGAGTCCCAGGTTCCTCACCCGGACCTTTCCGCCGGTAAGCGCCCCGGCGGCCAGGAAGTAGGAGGCCGAGGAGGCGTCGCCTTCAATGAAGTAATCCCGTCCCCGGTAGTTCCGCCCCGCCGGGACCTCGAATACCCGGAAGTCGCGGTTTGCCGCTTCAACGCCGAATTCCTTCATCATCTCCAGCGTCATCTTCGCGTAGGGGCGCGAGACCAGTTCGCCCTCGACCCGAATCGTTACCTTCTCCCGCGCTAAGGGAGAGATCATCAGCAGGGCGGAAAGGAACTGGCTGCTGATCTCCCCGCCGACGCGGCACTCTCCGCCCTGGAGGCCGTCGGCGGTTACCTCAACCGGGGGATAACCTTCTTTTTCAAGGCATCTGACCGCGGCCCCGAGTTGTTTGAGGGCTTCGAGGAGCGGGGCGAGCGGCCGCTCCCGCATCCTCGGCCGGCCGTCCAGCGTATAGATTCCCCGTCCCAAGGCGCAGGCCGCGGTCAGAAACCGCATCGTGGTGCCCGAGTTCATCGTGTTAAGCTCGGCCCTTTCCGCCGGAATGGCCCCCCCCCCGCCGCCGATCGCGAGCCGGTCGCCCCGGCAGGCGATTGAAAAACCCAGGGCGAGCAGGGCCTGGGTCATCACCGTCGTATCCTCGCTGCGAAGGTGGTTGGAAAGAGAGGTGGGTCCTTCGGCCAGGGCGCCCAGGAGCAGGGCGCGGTTGGTTATGCTTTTGGAGCCGGGCAGGGCGATCTCGCCGGAGACGCTCCCGGGTGCGATAACGATTTTGTCAGGAGAGTTCACAACTGCGAATCACGGGGATAGACGGTTTGTTGCTCCGCACCATCGGTCCCTACTACTATTAAACTACGAATCACGCCCGCCCTCCATTACTCCGTTCAGGAGCGGCGGGCAGGCAGATTTGCACAGATGCTAACAGGTTTGTTGCTCCGCACCCTGGCAAAGCAGATTTCAGATTAGAGATTATGGTTTCCGGTTATGCTCCGCACCCTCGGACCCTACTATTAAACTACGAATCACGCCCGCCCTCCATTACTCCGTTCAGGAGCGGCGGGCAGGCAGATTTGCACAGATGCTAACAGGTTTGTTGCTCCGCACCCGCCCTCCATTACTTCGTGCAGGAGAGGCGGGCAGGCCCTCGGACCCTTTATTCAACAGACGATCGAATGTGATTGAATGTGAGTAAAATAAATTAAAATTCTGGGATTGCTCCGCGGCCTCGCCCCCTATTTTAAACTACGAATCAAGGGGATGGATGTGGAAATCCAACGCATAAAATTTTCCAAAGGAAAATTTTATTGATCGAAGAAGATGACCCGGCTGCCCCGCTTCTCGAACTGGAACTTGACCTCCAGCAGCGGGTCGAGCGACCGGCGGACCTGCTCCTGATTTTCCGCCGGGACGAAGAGGAGGAGAAAACCGCCCCCGCCCGCGCCCAGGAGCTTACCCCCGACCGCGCCGGCCGCTCGCGCCTTTTCGTAAAAGACGTCGATGGCGGAACTGGATACCTCCCGGTTGAGGCCGCGCTTGAGCTGCCAGCCCCGGTCGAGGAGCTCTCCGAACTGCCGGATATCCTCTTCCGGCGAGACGAGAATCTCGCGTCCGCGGGCCGCCAGCCCGGCCAGGGCGAGCAGGGACTCGGTGTTGTTTTCGAGCCGGGCGACGTGTTTTTTCTGGATCCCGTCGGAGTCGCGCTGAATGCCGGTGTAGAACATCACCAGGTTCTCCTCCAGCAGGCGAAAACGGTCCGCCGGGCAGACGATTTTTTCCAGGTGAACCTCGCCGGGGGACTTGAACTCGATGTAATTGAAACCCCCGCAGGCGGCGGCGTACTGGTCCTGGAGGCCGACGTTCTCCCCGATCATCTCCCGCTCGATCCTTACCGCCTCGGTCGCCAGGGACTCGGCGGAGACCCTTTTCCCGTTGAAGGCGTGCAGGGCGTTGAGAAGGCCGACCACGAAAGAGGAAGAGGTGCCCAGCCCGGTCCGCGCCGGCAGGTCGGAAAAGTAATTGATCTCGATGTTGGATCCGATCCCGAAGCTCTCCAGGCAGGCGCGGACGGCGGGGTGGCGGATCTCGGAGACCTCGTTGACCAATTCGGCCCGGGAGTAGGCCACCTTGATCCGATAATCGAAAAAATCGCTCAACGGGGAGACGGTCAGGTAACAGAATTTGTCGATGGTGGTCGAAAGTACCGCGCCCCCGTGGCGGTTGAAGAACTCGGGGAAATCGGTCCCCCCGCCGAAGAAACTTACCCGGACCGGAGTTTTGGTGATTATCATAATTTTTCTTTCAGAAAAATTATATCGCTAAATTCTACAATCACATCCTATCACATTTCCGTCTTCCGTCTAAAGCCGGATAAAAAAGCCGGATAAACAAGCCGGCTTTCCAACAATCGTTTGTTAAAATTAAGGGGGAACGGGTGCGGAGCCTTTGCGTTCTTTGCGTCTTTGCGAGATATTAAGGGCAACAGGGTGCGGAGCAACAAATCTGTTAGCATCTGTGCAAATCTGTGTGATTCGTAGTTTAATAGTTGGGTCCGAGGGTGTGGAGCAGTTTTTATCCTGTAGATCCTGTTGATCCTGTCAAAATTAGGGGGGATTGGGTGCGGAGCATCTCCGTGATCTCCGTGTCTCTGTGGTTGAAATTTTTTCCCAACCCGGTCCGCATATGTGTTAAATCCGCGGTAATTTCAGTAGCTGTTATTTCAGCCGTTCAGGACGAACTCCCGCGCCACTTCCCGGCTTTCCGGGATATCGATAATCCCGGAAAGCTTGCGGTTGTCGATCTCGTATCTTTCCCGGGGAAGATCCTCCCCCGCGTAAACCAGGGGTTTTTTCAGCCAGGAACGGATCTCGGAGATCGCCACCGTGCCGGTCCCGCAGACGTTGAAGATTTCGCGAAGGCGGTCCGAGGCGATGGCCGCGAAGATCGCCCGGGCCAGAAAATCCGCGCTCACGTATTGGTAGCGCGAATCCTCGTTCACGCGCAGCGGCTGGTCGTGGAGGAGGGCGAAGACCGGGTTCTTCTTCAGCCCCGGACCCAGGATCCCCCCCAACCGGATTATCAGCCAGCAGGGAGCGTAGTGCCTGACCAGCATCTCCCCCAGCAGCTTGTGCAGGCCGTAATTCGAGACCCGCCCCGGGTCGATGGCCGCGTCCTCCCGGCTGGAGTCCGGATCGTGATGATCGGGATAGACGTCGACGCTGGAGATGAAAACGTAATGCTTGAACCGAAAGTCGGAGAAGCTGTCGAGAAGCGGGGTGACGGAAAGGGAAAAATCCCGCCGGGGCTCGGCCGCCGCCAGGAATTTCGCGGAGTTTCCGCCCGCGTTGATCAAAACGTCGCCGGCCTCCCCTTTCCTGGTCTCGTAATCGTCCCGGTCGATGGCGACCGTCTCCATCCCTTCGCCGCGGCACCAGCCGGCCAGGTTGGAGCCGATAAACCCCTTGCCCCCCAGGATCAGGACTTTCACAACCTCACCTTTCCCTGGTCGTAGTTTTCCCGGAACCAGGCGATGGTCCGCTGCAGCCCTTCCCGGATCGGCGTGGGGCATTCCAGCCCGAGAGAACGCAGCCGCCGGTTGTCGAATATCTTCTCCTTTTTCCCGTCCGGCTTGGAGTCGTCCCAGACGATTTTTCCGCCGTAACCGGTGAATTCCCGGATGATCTCCGCCAGCTCCCGGATCGAGGTGGCGCGGGCGGTGGAGATGTTGACCGGTTCGGAGGAAGAGTAATTCTCCAGGAACCAGGGAAAGAGGGCGGCCGCGTCGCCGGCGTAAACGAAATCCCGGCTCGGGGAGCCGGTCCCCCAGAGGACGACTTCGGGCTTCTTTCCGATTCCGGCCTCGTGAAACTTCCGGATCATCGCCGGGATGACGTGGGCGTCTTCGAGAGAGTAATTGTCGAATTCGCCGTAGATGTTTCCGGGGATGAGAACGATCGAATCGAAGCCGTGCTGGCGCCGGTAAGCCTCCGACTGCACCAGGGCCACTTTCTTGGCCACCGAGTAAGGGGCGTTCTCGCTCGGCGGCAGTCCTTCCCACATCTGATCCTCGCCGATCGGTGAGACGGCGTTTGCCGGATAGGAGCATCCGCCCATCACCGCCAGCAGTTTCTCGGCTCCCGCCCGCCAGGCCTCGTGGATGGTCAGAGTGTTGATGACGAGGTTGCGGTAATAAAAATCGGCCGGGTAGGCGATGTTGGCGCCCAGCCCCCCGACGTATCCGGCCAGGGCCACCACCCGGCGGGGGCGGTAATCCTCGAACATCTTCCTCACCCGGGACTGTTCGGTAAGGTCGTAATCGGCGGAAGAGAGCCCGACGACGTTCTCCGCGCCGTACTTTTCCTTGAGGACCGGAAGGACGTGGCTGCCCAGGAACCCTCCCGCCCCGGTGACCAGGATTTCGATTTTTTTCATTATATATTAACTACGAATCACACAGATTTGCACAGATGCTAACAGGTTTGTTGCTCCGCGGCCAGGTAAGGCCCGTAATCAGTAATCTGTAATCGGTTATCCGTAAAGGCCCAGTCCCGCACCCTCTTTGTTCTCTCGCCAAGACGCGGAGGCAAGAAAGAGTTGATAAGGATAAAATCAAAATCGCTATCGGGATCGAAATCGAAATCGTCAGTATTTATGAATAACTAAAGTTTGTGTGCTTTGTGCCTTCGTGTGAGGATAAAAACAATCCCTTACGACACTCATAAATTATTATAAATCGAGTTTTTCAGAAAAGCGTAGGCCCGCAGCAGTTCTTGGATCCCGAACTCCAGCGAGTAGCGGGTCCGGAAGCCGGCCTTTTCGATTTTGGCGTTGCTGACGATGTAGTCGCGCCGGTCGGGATCGCGGCCGACCGCCGAGGAGATGATGACCAGCCCGGGGACGAATTTCTGAATCAGCCGGCAGAGCTCGATCTTGCTCAGGTTGGCCTCGCTTAATCCCGCGTTGAATACCTGGCCGGAAAGCTTGTGGAAATTCTCCATCCCGAAGTGAAAGAGCCGGGCGATGTCGCGGACGTGGATGTAATTGCGCTTGAAGTGCTCTTCGAAGAGGACGATCACCCCTTCGGTCGCCGCCCGGTAGGTGAAGTCGTTGACCAGCAGGTCCACCCGCATCCGGGACGAAACTCCGAAAGCCGTGGCCAGGCGGAAGGCGACGACGCTTCCCTTTTCCAGGAGAAACTTTTCCGCCTCTACCTTCTGGCGGCCGTAGCGGGAGACCGGGCGCAGGGGGGAGCTTTCGGTGCAGGCGATGTCCTTCTGACCGATCCCGTAGCCGCTGTTGGTTACCGGGAAAAGCAGTTTCTGCTCGACGCTTCTCAGGCTGTTGATCAGTTTGACCGCGCCCACGTTTACGCTGCGCGACTCCCGGGGGCGGGCTTCGCAGGCCGGGGCGCCGACCACCGCCGCCAGGGGGATCACCGTGTCGGCGTCCGCCAGCAGGGGTTTCACCGTCGCCCGCTCCCGGACGTCTCCCTTGACGATACGCAGCCGGGAATCGTGGCACAGGTGGAGCAGGGAGGTCCGGCTGTAGCGGAAGTCGTCGAGCACCGTCACCCGGTGTCCCCGGGCCAGGAAATGCTCCGTCATCACCGTCCCCAGGTAACCCGCCCCTCCGGTAATCAGCACCTTTTCCTTCGCCATTGATAACTCCTTTTCAAATCTGCTTTAACTGCGAATCACACGGATTCACGCGGATCATTGGTATAACTCTAATACTGAAGCTTCAAATAATGACCCAATTTTACCAGTGAGCCAAGTTTCAATTAAGTTGTTTGTAACGCTTTAGCCTTTTAAAGACTTGTCATTGAGGAGAACGGGATCCCTCACCTGGTTTGGAGTTTCCCCCCAAATTTTTCCCATCACATCCTATCACATTCGATCGTCTGCTGAATAAAGGGTCCGAGGGCCTGCCCGCCTCTCCTGAACGGAGTAATGGAGGGCGGGCGTGATTCGTAGTTATTACTCGGAGCGATAAATAGAGCAACTTGTCATTGCGAGGAGCGGAGCGACGAAGCAATCTAACTTGAGCTCAGGCATGAGATTGCTTCGCTCCGCTCGCAATGACTTTTTCCGGGAGGTTACTCTATTTTGTGCTCCCCCTAGTGAGTGTTTTCTTTTTCGGTTTGAAGGTGGCGGGCGAGTTTCTGCAGGCCTTCTTCCAGGGGAGTGGACGGGAAGAAACCGAAGGCTTCCCGCATCGCGGCCGGAGAAGGACGGAACTCGATGTATTCCGGGACTTCCCCTTCTTTCCTGATCCGGGGCTCGATCCCGAAGACCCGGGCCGCCTGGAGGACCAGTTCCTCGACGGAATAAGGCTCGCCCAGGCAGAAATCCACCACCAGTCCTCCCCGCCCGTCCGTCAGAATCGAATTGACGGCGCGGACGGCGTCTTCGATGAACATCGCGTCGATGAGATTCCGGCCGTCGCCCCGGATGGTGAATTCCGCCTTCCGCTCCAGGGCGAAGGTTCTGACCAGGCGGGTGTAGATTTTTCGGGGCGGCTCGTAGGGGCCGTAGGCCCCGAAGAAACGAAGGATGACGTAATCGCCGATCCGCCCTTCTTTCTGAAAGAATTTAATGTAATGCTCGCTGGCCAGTTTTCCCACGGCGTAGGGCAGCCGGGGGTCGAGGCGGGAGGCGGGGGATACCGGTCCGCGCAACCCGTCGTAGACCGCGCCCGAGGAGAAGTAGAGCGCGAGCCGGGCGCGGAAGGTCGAGAAGAAATTTATCAGGGCCAGGGGGCCGTCGCGCAGGTCCTCGCCCGGCCGGCCCACCGACCGGGCGGGGTCGCCGTTTCCGGCCAGATAGACGACCGCGTCGGCCTCTCCTCCCCATTCGCCGGCCAGCCCGTTCAGCCAATTGCTGTCGCCGAGGTCGCCCCGCTCGACCCGGACGTTATCCAAACCCCGGCCGCGGATGAAACTTTCTAGCCCCGCCGCCCGGTCCAGGGCCAGTATTTCACTGTCGCGGGGAAGTCCCAGCAGGAGATTCTTCCCCACGAATCCCCCCGCCCCGGTAATAATAATCCTCATTTGGCGTTACTCCTACACATACTCTTACACGTACTCTTACACATACTCTTACACGTACTCTTACACATACTCTTACGCGTACTCTTACACGTACTCTTCAAGCCGTTCGCTAATCTTCCCTTTCGTTTCTATCGCAGCTTTCCCAGTTTTTTCCGGTACCAGGAGATAGTATTCTTCAAGCCCTCTTCCAGCCCCACCCGGGGCCGGTAGCCGAGAAGATCGCGGGCTTTGCCGATATTGGGAATCCGCAGCTCGACTTCGGCTTCCAGCGCCGGTCGCGAGACCAGCTTCGAGCGGGATCCGCTCAGGCGGATCACCGCTTCGGCCAGGTCGCGGATGGTCAGGGCGGCGAAGGGGTTGCCGAGATTGAAGACTTCCCCGACGGCGGCCGGTTTTTCCAGGCTGGCCAGTACCCCTTTCAGGAAATCATCGATGTGGCACCAGGCCCGGATCTGGGATCCGTCGCCGTGGATGTGAAGCGGTTTTCCCCGCAGCGCCGCCAGGACGAAGCGCTGGATCGCACCCTCGCCGACCTGGCCGGGTCCGTAAACGTTGAAGGGACGGATGGTGACGGTGGGCAGCCCGAATTCTTCGTGGTAGCAGTGGGTCATATGTTCGGCCGCCAGCTTGCTGACGGCGTAGATCCAGCGCAGGACGCCCACCCGGCCGTGGGTGGTCGGGACGGACTCGTCGGCCTTGTAAACGAAGGAGCCGTAAACCTCGCTGGTGGAAAAATCCACGAAACGCTCGACTTTTTCCCTGACCGCCGCCTCCAGCGCGTTCTGGGTACCGGTCATATTCACCGCCATCGTGACGGTGGGGCGCCGGTTGACGGTGTCGATGCCGGCGATCGCCGCCAGGTGGATCACGATCCGGCAGCCCGCCATCGCTTTCTTCAGGCCGTCGGGATCCAGGACATCGCCCTTGATGATGGTTACGTTGGGATGGCGGGGCAGGCCGCTCAGGTGAATGGAGTCGCGGTGCTGGTTGTCGTAGATCGTGACCCGGTTCTTTTCCGCCAGGGCCCGGCACAGGTGCGTTCCGATGAAACCCGCCCCGCCGGTCAGCAGTATCTTCTTTCCCTTGATCATATTTGTTTCTCCGAGATTTTCTTCATGGTAGCGCTTCAGCTTCTGATCGCCCGCAAGGGGGCGATTGCTCTTGATGTTTACGGATCACTGATCACGGATCACTGATTACGGGCTTTTACAATGCTTATTGTAGCGCAGCGGGCCTTTCCGGCTTCGACGGAGTTTCCGATAGTCTTTCATCGGGAACGCTCACTGTTCTCTTCTTCGCCATCCTGGAAGGAAACCCGCAGGTTGGTTATCCGGTGGGCGCGGCCGGCGGGGATCCCTCCCCGGGAATAAAACATAACCTCTCCCAGGTTGCCTTCCGGCCAATCCCCCCGGCCGTGATATACCCAGGCGCCCAGCCGCCAGCGGCTGCCGACGAAGATTCTCCCCCCGGGCGCGGTGAACTCCCAGCGCGACCACCGGTCGGGTCTCTCCGCCTCGAAGAATGGCGACTCGGCGACCAGGCGGTCGGGCCGGCCGTCGCCGGTGGTGTCGGCGTAGACCACGAACCGGAAGGCGCCGTCCTGCCCGGCGCGGGCGTGAGCCAGCTCCAGGATCACGTTGGTTCCCGCCTCGGGAGGGGAGAGCAGCTCCCAGACGCCGACGTCGAAGTAGGTGGCGTGTTCCTCCCCCTCGGCCCAGAGCCCGAAATCGTAGGGCGTCAGGATCCGGCCCTCGTCGACCCCCAGCCCCGTCTCCGGGTCGAGCACCTCGACGATCACGCTCTCCAGGGTTTGAACGTTGAAGCGCTCTTCCCAGCAGACCGGGTGATTGGCCCTCCGGTTAAGGTTGCGCCCGGCCCAGTCCACGATATCGTCGGCCAGCAGCGGCCGGATGACCGCCCGTTCCCGGTTGACCTCCCGGAGCCGATGACGGGCGGCCAGCCAGCGCAATTCGGTGTTCAGGTTGGTGTGCCAGCCGACCAGGAGAACGTAGTCTCCCGGACGGACCTGCCGGCGGGAGGTCGCGGTGTAACCCCGCAGCGGCCGGCGGGCCCACCAGGCCACCTTCCGGATCTCGCTGCTGTAAACCGTCCGTCCTTCCAGGTTGTCCCGGACGAATTCGGCGGAACGCTTGATGTCGGCGAAGCTCTCCCGCGACCAGCGGAGGACCAGCCCGGTGAAGACCGTTGAGGACGCCAGGGCGATCGCCAGGGCGGCCCACCCGGCCAGACGGAGAACGCGGTGGCGGGCCGAGACCAGCAGGTCGGTCCCGTATCCGGCCAGGGGCAGAGCGGCCGCCGTCAGCATATAAAGGTAGCGGGGCGTCCACCACCGGTTGACCACCAGCGTGTACATAACCGAGGCAAAAAAATAAAGGTAGAAGGCCGCCCAGCCCCACTGGACCCGCCGCCGGGCGCCGCGGATAAAGGTGAAGATCAGCCCGAGGCCGGCCAGGACCGCCACCGGGTAGACCAAAACGTAGGGGTAGGCGACCAGGTAATAGCGCAGCCATTCCTCCCAGCGCCCGGCCAGCGACATCAGCGAAGTGCGCATCCCTTCCTGGTACCAGGCGCTTTGGGCCAGGTGGTGCTGCCAGACGTGGAGGAAGACGTAAGGCGCGGCGGAGAGGGTGAGGGCCAGGAGTCCGAGCGGTCGGCGATACCACCAGCCCTTCCGATGCCCCGGAGCGGGAATCAGGTAGGAAACAACCAGCAGCAGCAGGGCCCAGCCCGTTCCCAGAAAAAGCAGGTGCCAGGCGACCGGGGGGCCGACCAGGCTCACCGGGAAGAAGCCGAGGAGAAATTCGAAGGCGGAAACTGCCCCCTCCCTCGCCGCCGGGAGCAGGAAGAAGGCCCCGGCCAGCAGCGCCCACCCGGCCGGGAACGCGACCCGGCCGGTCTTGAGCCGTCGGTCCGCCCCCGCCGCCGCCAGGAAGAAGGCCAGCGCGGCGAACGCCGCCGCCGGCACCAGGACCAGCCCGGTGGGATAGGTGAGGATCGCCGTTCCGCCGGAGAAGATCCCCGCGGCCAGCCAGAAGGGAGATCGGATCTCGAAGGCGCGGAAGACGCCGTAGAGGAAGGCGAGCACGAAAAAGGAATACATCCCGTGGGGAAAGATTCTCAACGACCAGCGGAAGATCAGCGGCGAGGCGGTGTAGAAGAGAACGGCGAAGAGCGCCGCCCGGCGGTTATATACGATTCGGGTCAGGCCGAAGAGCGGGAAGACGGCCAGGGCGGCGAAGATGATCGAGACCAGCCGTCCGGAGAGCTGCGGGTCGTCGGTGATCCGGTTGAGCTGGTTGATGGCGAAGGGATAGGCGGGAAGGATGATCGTTCCCCGGATCCGTTCCAGGGCGGTCATATAATCCACGCTGTCGGTATAGACCGCGGGATGCCAGTTGACGAAGGCGATTCTCGCCAGCAGATTGGCGAGGAAGATGGCGAAGACCCACTTCTTCATTCTTCGGGAAGGATCTCCACGGCCAGGTTGGTCGAGCGCGGACTGGTGGAGAGGGTGGGGAGGCCGCGGGTGGCGTAGAACATAGTGGAGGAGAGGTCGCGGTGCTGAAAAGGGATCCGGTCGAAATATACCTGGGCGCCCTCGTTCCAGGTGTTGCCGACGAAAAGCCTTCCCTCCGGGGCGGTGATCTCCCACCAGCTCCAATCGCCGGTCCTGATCGCGGTCAGCAGCGGGGAGCGGGAGATCTCGGTGTCGGGCCGCCCGTCCCCGGTGGTGTCGGAGTAGGCCAGGATGTAGAACCCTCCGTCGTCGCCGGCGGCGGCGTGCTGGACCTTGACCCGGACCCGGTCGCCCGGGGAGAAGGGCGCGGTCACCTGCCAGACCTGTACCCGGTGCCCGGGAGTGGTGCGGACGTGGACGTGGGGCGGCGGGGCTTCGGCCGGAGGCAGGCGGAACTCGCCCGCCCCTACCAGCTCTCGCCGCATCCGTTCGATATCCGCGCTCCGGAACAGGTTGGCCACCCCCACCCCGATCAGCAGGATCAGCAGGGCCGCCAGGAACTTGGCCCAGGGCGGGGCGGGGGGCGGCGGGGGAAGGGAGGGGTCCCGGCTTTTCTTCCCGGCGAACCAGAGGACGGCGCCGCCCAGCAGCCAGAGCAGGTAGAGGGGATAGAGGCCGGCCTGGCCTCTCAAGCCGGCAACCATCCCGAGATTAAAGGCGTTGAATTCGGCTGAGATCACGTTATTCACCTGGAAAGTGGTTTCACGGTTGAGGGCAAGGTTTCCCCCGAGAAAGGCCGGCAGGTATAGGTCGTGAAAGGGCCGGCGGACGTATTCCTCCGGCCGGACCGAGGTGGCGGCCAGGTTGAGAAAGATCGATACCGCCGCCGCCAGCGCCGCCAGCCGCGGGAACCGGACAATGAAGAAAAAAGCGAGCAGGACCAGCCAGGGCAGGATCTCCATCGCGTGCCGCGGCCCCAGCGCTCTCCCGCCTTGCCAGTAAGGGTATATCACGTTGAGGAGAAAGTAAACCAGGCAGAGCGGGAGCAGGCAGCCCAAAAGCGCCCCCCCGCCTTTTCGCCGGGCCAGGTAGTAGGCCCCGGGGAAGATCAGGATCAGGAAGGGAGAGAGGTGGAAGAAGCCGCGGTAAGGGCCGAACGATGTCTGGTAAAGGGCGTTGACGAATTCTCTATCCCGGAAGGCGAAACCCAGGATGGGACCGCGCCGGTAGGCGGCGTGGGCGGCGGCGCTGTGATCGAAGTAGGCGATATAGAAGGGGTTTTGGAATACCAGGGTGTTGTAGGTCAGCAGGACCGCGGCCGGCCCGGCCAGCCCCAGGAGGAAGAGGAGGATATACTTTCCTTTTTTCGCCCAGTCGCCCCGGGACGTGATGAAAGTTCCGAAACAGAAGATCGACAGGACCGTGACGATGAAGGCGACCGGGTATTCGGTGACCGCCGCCCCCCCGCCGGCCAGTCCGGCCAGGAAGACGTACCTGCCGCCGTTTTTGCTTCCCGGTTCCTTTATCAGGTACCGGTAGAGCAGGTAGAACGAGGTCAGCGCGAAGACCGTGCTTGGAACGTGACCGTAAAGGACGGTGGAATAGGCGAAGACCGGGGTGCCGAGGAAAAGGGCGAAGACGGCGGCCAGCCGGGGAAAGACTCCTTCGTGGAAGAGGCCGAGCAGGCGGAAGAAGACGACGCCCCCAAAAGCCGAAATCAGGCCGGCCACGGCGACCGTGGTCAGCCAGCAGGAGAAGAGATGGAAGAAATCCTCCGAGTAGGCCCGGACCAGGGCCGGCCGCAGCCGCGAGACCAGCCAGTAGGGGGTGATGCCCATCAGGCTGACCCCCGGCGCCTTGTTCGGATAGAGCCTGTTTTCCACCTGGACGATGTCGTGGGAGGGGGCGAAGCGGCCGAGGTTGAGCTGCCCCAGCTCGACCACCGAGCGGATCTGGTCGAGCCGCGAATTCTGGTTGGCCCCGCCGCCCTGGTAGAAGTAGGCGAAGCTCAGAAACAGGACAATAAAAATCGTTGTCTCCAGTGTCTTCTTTCGGAGGATCATTATTTCCCGGGCTTGAATCGGCGGCGCGCGCGTGGTTTTTCAGGGACATCCAGGCTTATGGACTTGGAAATGATAATGCTATACTATAAAGGTTATTTACAGGGTATGTATATCATATTGAGGCGTTTCCGGCAGCTTTCTAATACCGTCAAACCAGCCGGTTGCGTGTGTTTGGCCGGGAGTACCAATGAAAATCGCTCGTTTAGCGGGGATAGTCTTAATTATTTTGTTGGCGGCCGGCGTCCGGGTTTACAGAATTCATCGTTACCCGGTCAGAATCGGCCCCTTTGAGGGTATTGCCGGGTATCAAGCGATCTTGATCGCCGAGGGCGACCGGGAGGCGGCGCGGATGGCCTGGACCAGGGCGCAGCAACCGCTCTACGGTTCAACCGGTATCGGCTGGAATCCGTTTCTGATCTATCCGATGGCGGTTGTTTATCGTCTGATTGGGTTTGACCTCAGCCATATCGGCATCCGCGTCGTTCCGATAATTTACGGCGTACTCTCGGTGTGGCTGATATATCTCCTGATGTCGGGCCTGTTTGGGACGGCGACAGGGTTATCTTCCGCGTTTCTGCTGGCGGTCGCTTCGTGGTTCATCACGATCAGCCGCACCAGCAGCGATTTCAGCGCGACCGTATTTTACTCGATTCTCTGTCTTTTGATCTACAGCCGCGCCGGGAAGAATGTATTGATGTACCTGTTGCTGGGAGCGTTACTGGCGCTGGGGACATATTTCTACCTGCCCGCGAGGGTGATCTCCTTGGTGGTCTTTCTTTCCGTCGTCCTGCGTTGTATCTTCGAGCGTGGTTACCTGAAGGCCAGGTGGATGGGGCTGATCCTGATGGCGGGGTCGTTTTACGCGCTTTGCCTGGTTCAGGGCCTGGATCCGGTAAGCTATTATGAGGACCTGAGCAGGAAAAGAGCTCACGAGCGCGCCTGGGTCAAACCCGAGTTCCCGGACAACGTAATTCAGCACAGTTCGATTGCTTACCGCCATTTTTTTGTCAACTGGGGATGGGGAGGGACAAGCGAGCTTTCGTATGAGCGCGATGATGTCGCCGTCGACCCGATTTCCCGGTGGTTGATCGCGGGTGGATTATTGCTTTCGCTGATAAGGATCAAAAACCACAGATACCGGCTGCTTTTGATATGGCTGATATTTTCCGTCACCCCCCTGGTCCTGACCTCCACCCGTATGAAAAGGGGATTGCTGTTGATTCCGGTATTCTCCTCCCTGGCCGCCGTCGGGCTTTGCGGCACCGTGGAGATGATTGTCGGGCTCCTCGATCCTCTGAAAAACAGGCCGGGTGTATTGAGGAAGTTATGGTTTACGGGAAGGATTATCGGCGTCGGAGTAATCTGTTATGCGCTCTTCCTGGCGGGGAAAGCGAACCTTGACAATTATTTCGGGGAATACGCGCGGATGGAATCCCGTCTGCTGGAAAGGCGGGACCGGTGGGCCTTATGTCTGGAGCAAGTAAGTGTGTTGGAGGAAAAAGATTTATACACGGATTGTTGGCTGGGAGAGCCTTACCGAACGGGGGAGTATCTGTCCAGGTGTGTCGGAAAGGGAAACCGTCTCTTTCAACTGCCGCCTGTGGAAGCGCGGAGGGAATTCAGGCGGTCGGAAAGGCCGGCCGTGTTATACCTCAAGAGCGGGGAAAGAGAAGAAAAATAATAACGGTCCCTTTCAAAAGAAATGGGCCGAGAATATTCACGGCAGGCAGATATAGTAGGGCCAGGGTTTCAAATCCTCCCTCTTTTTCACAATCGCGCCGGGGCCAAAGGCTTCTTCGAAGCGTTCCACCAGACTCCCGTCCTTGAAAACAAACCCGGTTGTTCCGGGAGCCTTCTCCCGGACCTTGGCCAGGGCGATTTCAAGGTCCCGGGGGTGAACATAGGCGTAGCCGGTCTCGTGGGCCCGGCCGGGAGTCCCTCTCATTGGGAAGTCCCATTCCAGATGATAATGGAGCCCTCCCACCAGCGGGTAGGTGATGAAATCTATGATGCGGTTATGGAGATACAGAGGTCCCGGACCGATCACGATGTAAAAGTAGCGCTGGTCGAGGTTGTCCCTTATGAACTCGGCGCGGTCCCTCCGCGATTCTACGACTTTATGCGGCCGCCGGGGAGTGGCGAAGGTGATGTAATACGTGGCCAGGGTGAAGATCGCGATGAATGCGGCGGTGATAAAACCCGCCGCCGGCCGGCAAAACCGGGAAAGACCCGCGGACGCGGAGTCGAATAAAATCGTAAACGGCCGGGCGGCGAAGACGGTGAAGGGTATGATCAGCAGCATCAGATGACGCGGAGCCGCTTTGTCGAGGAAAGGGGCCAGGAGCACCTGGGGCAGCAGCCCGAAGAAGACCAGGAGAAGAGAGAAGAAATTCAAATCCTCTTTCCACTTCCAGACCGCGACGGCGGCTCCCGCCAGCGCGAAAGCAATGACCAGCGGGTGAAATAGCGCCAGCCGGCTGGGGAAGAGGAATTCGCTGTGGGAGGCGATGAATAGATAGCGGAAGGTGCGTTGCAGGTTTACCGCCAGGTAACTGAAGGCCCATTTCAGTTCCGGCTGTTGCGTGACTTCCCAGTCCGGCCCCCGGCGCTGCCAGATCATATTCGGCCCCTGCCTGCCCACGCCCACCAGCCAGGACCATACTCCCAAGCCCGAGAGTTGGGCGATGATAACCACGGTCGCGGCCAGGACGAGGATCCCGGGCCAGTGGCGACGCAAAAAACCTTTCTGAAGAACCGCCCGGTGAATGATCAGCAGCCCGGCGACCGGAATGATCATCTTCCCAACGATGTAGAAGAGCCAGTAGCTTCCGATCCCGATTCCGGCCAGGGCGTAGCAGGCAAGGCTCCGGGTTCGGAAGGCCCGGAGCAGCAGCCATCCCACCGCGATAACGTGGATGGTGCTTAAGACCAGGGAAAGTCCCACCCGGCTGAAAATGATGTGCCAGGGGCAGAGCGCCAGAATGGCGGCGGCGATGACGCCGCCGGCGCGTCCCCGGCGTTCGCTTACCAGGGCGTAAGCGAAGACCGTGGTCAGCGCTCCGAAGAAAGCGGCCAGCCCCCTCAGGGTGATCACGCTGACGCCGAAAAGGCGGAATAGAAACGCCAGCGGGATGGCGAAAAAGGGCACGCTGTAGGTGTTCATTATCGGCCGGTCGATGAAACTCCAGAGTATCCCGATATAGTCCCGGTTGCCTTCCATCACCTCAATTCCCGACAGACCGGTCGTGCCCTCGTAGTCCAGGAAAGGGCGCGGGTCCAGGTCAAGGCGGTAGTAGTTGATCAGCGCCGCGAAGAGCAGGACCAGGGCGAGGATAATGCCGGTCCGCCGCCGGCTCAATTCACGCCCCTCGCTCTTCGGTTGAAGTATCGTCGCGGCGACGGCGGCCGCTCCCGCCGCGCCGACGATGATCCAGAAAGCCCCGAATTCCTTGCGGGCGAGGAAAGAGGAGGAAAACAGAGCTGTTGTGATGGCGATCCAGGAAAACGCCGTCGCGGCCCGGCGGCAGAAGAACAGGATCAGGGCCAGTATCGCCGCTCCGCCGGCGATGATCGCGATTTGGGCTGAAGGAGATGTAAGGTAGGAGAATACCGCTTCGCCGCTCCGCACGGCCGAATCGACAAGCGGGCGGAGGAAACCCAGCGCTCCCGCCTCGTCGCCGGCGCTTGCCACCGCGAGAGCGTAAACAAGGAACGGAACCGCCGCGAGAAAGAGGGCCTGGACGCTCCTTTTCACTGCCGCCCGCAACCGGTCGGCCAGTCCGCTTTCGGGGGGGAGCAGCCGCCACCCGGCCGCCGCGCAGCCGATTCCGGCGGCGACAATCAGCAAACGCGCCCCCCAGCTCACGGTGTTTTGCCCCCAAGTGGAGAATCCGCCGCGTCCGGGTTTCCCGCGGGAAAACTGATCCTCATATTCGTGAACGCCGGCCCGGCCGAACTCACCGTTGCCGGAGGGAACGAATAAAAAAACCTGTCCGCGAACGGGGAGTCTTCCAGCGGCCACCGGCCGTTACCCCGGTAGATGAAGACTTGGTCCGCTCCCGGCCAGGCGTTTCCCACGAAGATTGCTTCCGCTTCCGTTTTGAATTCGAAAGCGCTCCAGCGCCCCGGCTCCGGAGCGAAGAGCCAATCGGAGCGGGCGATCTCGAGGTCGGGTTTGCCGTCGCCGCCGGTGTCGGCGAAGGCGACGATCTGGAAGGCGCCTTCTTCACCGGCCGCCGCGTGGGCGATCTCCACCTTCACCCGCGCCGATGTTTTCTTCTCCGGCCTAATCGCCCAGATCCATCCGTGGTAATGGCCGCGGTTGTGATAGATGGAAGTTGTCAGCATTCCTCCCGGCAGCCCCGGCCGGGGACGCGCGGTCGCGGGCGCGGGTCGGGCCGCCGGTGGGCGCCCGTCCCGGCTGACGCGCGAAAAAAGCGCGCCGGCCCTGAAAATCGTTTCCGGTTTCGGACCGGCGGGGAGGTAAGGGCGAAGCAGATCATATAGCGCCAAGGCCAGAAGCAGCAGGCCCGCGATGATCAGCAGCCTGGCCGATGATTCGCGGCTGAATAATCCCATATCGTTTTATCCGGACGCGGCCCCCGGGATGGGAGCATTTTTGCGTAAAGGCTCCAAGTTTCTATATCTTAATTTAATCGGTTCGGAATGAAAATCATAATGGTTTTCTTTTTCCGGCGCTTCCTTTATGCTATATGAGATTAAACCGCGAGGTTTGGGCTCGATACCGGGAGAAGAATAATCGTGAAAATCTTTAACGCCCGTGTCCTGGGAAACTTGCTGATTGTTCTGGGGATCCTGATCCTCCTGGTGGCGGTCTACGACGCCCTCCGGCCGTATTTTCCGGACCGGGCCTCCTACGATTTCATCGGCCGGTTGAGATCGAGCCTGGACGGTTCCCCCGCTCCGCCGCGGCGACCGCCCCCCCGCCGCCGCCACCCGCTTCGATCGGCAGCTCCGCCGCTTTTTATCGAAGGAGAGGGTTTGATCACCCGCAATGTTCACTACACCCGGGGCAATTACCACCTCTGGGCGTGGGCGGTGAAACCGGAAAAGGTGGAAGGCGACCGGGCCAAACTCGAGGCCGCCCACGCCGCGCCCGGCGAGGAGGGCGGTTTCTGGATGGTCGCCTTTGCCGACACCACCGGCGACGGCGAGCCGGACCGCGAGATCGCCCGCTCGGACTATCTGACCGCGGAGAAGGCGGGGGAATGGAGCTCTCTGGAGTTTGAGGTTCCGGGAGACCGGAGGATCTTCGTGGGGACCACCTGGCCGGAGGAGAGCGACACCGCCGTCTTCCGCACCAACGGGCCCTGGCCGACCGATGACGGCCCCTTTGAAGACCGATTTTACCATACGATCAGGCCGGGAAAGGCCGTGACCGCCGGCCCCGCCTACACCAACCTTCGGATCTCGTTTCACTGAAAAGAATCCTGGTCGATGCCGAACTTCCTGCCGCCATTGTTGAGGGTGTTGCTTTTCCCCGCCGGTCTGGTCCTGGTGGCCGCGGGCCTGGTTGTCCGGGGCTTCTTCACCCGGCGGGAATACCGCGAGGCCAGGTTTAATTCTGCCCTGCTGATTCTGTGCCTGCTTCTGGTCGCCGGGGGGTCCTTCGCGGTCACCGGCGATCTCTATGGACCGCTCAACCGGCTTTTGGCCCGCGCCGTCGAACCGGCGGTTACCCTGGGCGGAAACCTGGCGACGTTCGTTCCCCGCCATTACCGGACCATCCAGGCCGCCGCCGGCGCTTTCGCCGTCGCGGCCGCTCTCTTTCTCCTGGCTGTCAAGAAAAGATGGGCCGTTCCCCTGATCTTTCTGCTTTTCGCCGGAGGCCTGGGAATCTGGGGTGGCTTGCTCCTGGAGCAGGACGAGATGACGGCGGCCCACCTGGTCCTGGCCGCGGCGGCGCTCTACTGCCTGGCCTCGGGTTTTTACAGCTCCCGCCGGCTGGTCCCGCCGGAAAAGCCGTTCCCCGCCGCGCCCGCTTCCGTTCTCCTCTTCCTGATAATTATCGCCGCCTTCGCGTTGCGGATTTACCGCTTGGGCGAAATCTCCTACCGCTTCGACAACTACGAAGGCGACTACGGCCTTCTCGCCCTGCGGATGCTGCGGGGGGAAGCCGTCACCAGCCATCTCTGGCTCTTCACCGGCTGGCGGGGTTTGGGTCATCTCAGCCTTTCCCCGGTTTACGGCCGGCAGTTGTCCTGGCTCTTCCGGCTGTTCGGCGTTGACATTCAGAGCCTGAAACTGCTCCCGGCGCTCTACGGCACCCTGACGGTGGCGCTTACTTACGGGATCGTCAATATTCTCTTTGGGAGAAGGCCGGCCCTGCTCAGCGCTTTCATTCTCGCCGTCTCCCCGATGCATATCAACTACAGCCGGATCGGCCTGCTCCTCTGCTCCACGCTCACGGTGGGGATGGCGATGGTCTATTTTTTTCTCAAGGGCGCCTTCCATCGCAAGCTCTGGGCCTGGCTTCTTCTGGGCGTGGTCGCGTCTTTTGCCGGTTACTACTATTCCCCGGTCCGGTTTCCCCTCCTGGTCTGCGGAGTCGTCTTCGCCGGCTGCAGCCTGACCATCCGCCGGTTTTTCGTCCGCAACCTGCCCGGCCTGCTGGTCTTCGTCCTGGTTGTCACCGCTTTTGCCGTGGCCTTCAACATTCCGACCTGGGACCTGATCGCGCCCCGCTTTGAGGCCTACGAATCGGTCTGGCACCGCACGATGGATCACCAGTGGACGCGGGAGGCCGACTACATCCGGGGCATCCCCCTGGTCCGGGACAACGCCGAGCGGCTGATCCAGGCTTTTTTCATCGACCGCGCCTTCAACTATGATCCCTGGCCGCGGGGAAACCTTTACTTCAATCCGGCCGTTTCCATCCTGGCCCTGCTGGGGATCGCCTACAGCCTCAGCCGGATCAGAAAGACCAATTATCTCCTGCTCCTCTTCTTCACCGGTGTATTCCTGATGCCGAACATCCTGTCCCGACCGGCGGTGACCACGCGGAGAACGATGATGGCCTGGCCTTTTATCAGCTGCCTGGCCGCCCTGCCGCTCTCCCAGCTCCTGAAGAAGTCCTCGGAGCTTTTCGAGCGACCGGCGAGGGCGGTGGTCGCGGCGTCGGTGCTGGCCGGAGTCTTGTTGCTGGGGGCGCACGATGTCAACATCTTCTTTACTTCCGAGCGCGACGCCGGCCTCTGGGAGAAGGAGCGCGCTTTCGCGGAAATAGCCCGCGAACTGTCCCGGGATTACCGTCTTTACATCGTTCCTCATTCCCAATACAGTCGTCAGGTTATTGAATTTATTCTACAATCGGAGAGTCTGAAGACTCCGGGGGTTAAAGGCTGGACATACCTGACCTCTCATCAGTTACAGCGGTTGAGCCCGGTGGAAATCGAGCGGGACTCTTCGGCGGCCATACTGATCTATGATAAACGATTAACCGACGCCGAGTTGAACGCCCTGGCCGGACGGCTGGGATTGGCCGGCCCGGAGAAGAAATTCGGTCGCCACGGGATTCCGGTCGCCGATCTCCTGCGTTCGGAAGAAGAATAAGAGTTTGGTTCGTCAAAAGTCGGACCGGTCCGTCTTTTTATCGCCATGCGCTTTGCGCTCCGCGCCAGGCGCGGAGCGGGTGCGGAGCACAACCGTAATCTGTAATCTGTTTTTCCCTGATCACCGATCACGGCTATGGAACAACTTTCAATCATAATCTCCACCTTCAACGAGGAGGAGACGATAAAAAAATGCCTCGACGGCGTGGCCGAACACGCTCCCGGGGCCGAGATCGTCCTGGTCCACGGCGGGAAGGACCGGACCGCCGCCCGGGCGCGGGAGTGGTCGGCCGAGCGGGGGATTCCGATCCGGGCGCTCGAAAACTTCGGCGACAGCGGCAAGGGCCACGCGGTCAAGGTGGGCGTAACCCTGGCCCGGGGCGAGATAATGATCCAGTTCGACGCCGATATGCAGTTCGCCCCGGGGGACATCCCCCGGACGGCCGCGCCCCTGATGGAGGGAGAGGCCGACCTGGTGATCGGCTCCCGTTTCGCTCCCGGCGCCGACCGCGCCGGATACCACCCCAGCTTCTTCCGCGACGCCGGCAACCGCCTGGTCAACGGGACGGTCTCGGCGATGGCGGGCCGGAAGATCACCGACGTCACCACGGGTTTGAAGGGCTGGACGAAGAAGATGATCTGGGACGTTCCCTTTCGCGATAACCGCTTCGTTTACGAGATGGAGATCGTGATGCGCGCCGCCCGCAAGGGCTACCGGATAATGGAGATCCCGGCCAAATATTTCAGCCGAGAGGGTGGTGTCTCGGGCCACGGCGGGGGCCTGCGGGAGCTGTGGAGCCTGGGAACGACCGGCCTGAAACTGATGGCCGGGGCCGTTCTGATCCGCCTGGGCCTGTGGTAATGCTCCGCACCCTCGGACCCATTTTTAAACTACGAATCACACAGATCTACGCGAATGAAAGCCGGGGTATTGTATAAAGATGAAAGCTATCGGATTATCGGGGCCTGTTTTGAAGTTTACAATGAGTTGGGCCCTGGTTTCCTTGAAGCTGTTTATCAGGAATGCTTGGCGAGAGAGTTTAAATTGGCGGTAAAACAGTTAATCGACGATCATCGCGCTCAGGTAATCAACTATTTGAAATCAACCAAGCTGAAGCTTGGTTTGTTGGTAAACTTCGGTCATTATCCTGATCTTCAGTATGAGAGATTTGTTAATGATTTGCGGCAATCCGCGTGATTCGTAGTTGAATAGAAGGGGGCGAGGGTGCGGAGCAACAAACCGGTTCTCATCTGTGCTCATCCGCGTGATTCGTAGTTGAAAAATCATTTTTGAAATTTTTTATGAGTGAGTTGGAAAAACCGGTGGTGGTTCTCGGCGGCGGCCCGGCGGGACTGAGCGCCGCCGTCAGGCTGGCGGAGGCGGGCAAAAAAGTGATCCTGCTGGAGAAGGCCCCCAAGGTGGGCGGAATCTCCGCCTCGGCCCGCTGGCGGGATTTCATCGTTGAGTACGGCCCTCACACCTACCACGTAAAAGGGGACTGGATCGACGACCTGGTCCGCGGCCATTACCCCGGCGAGCTTCCCCGCAAGAAACGGATGACCCGGATGCTGATCCGGGGAAGGACCTTCGATTATCCGCTCAAGTTCTGGCAGCTTCTCAAGGGCCTGAACCCGTTCTTCTCCGCCCGGATGCTGGCCGATTTCGCCTTCGCCGCCTCCCAAAACGCTCTATTTCCCCGCCCGGACGAAAACTTCGAGAGCTGGGGGGTCAAGCGTTTCGGCCGGACCCTTTACGATCTTTGTTTCGGCCAGTATACCCGAAGGGTCTGGGGAAGGCCGCCTTCCACGCTTTCCACCCGGCTGGCCTCGCAGAAGCTCCACAAGCTGAACTTAAAGGACGTCATCGTCAAGCTCCTGGGCGGCCGGGGCCAGGAGCAGGCCACCTACTGGGAGGATTTCCTCTATCCCGAGGAAGGGATGGGGATTGTCTGGGATAATATGGCGTCGAGCTTGCGGGAGAAAGGGGGGGAAGTCCGGCTGGAGAGCCGCCCGCTCGCGCTGGAATGCCGCGACGGCCGCGTCGAAGCCGTCACCGTCAGCCGGAACGGGTCGGATAACCGGGTGCCGTGTTCGGCGGTAGTCTCCACGATCCCCCTCCCGGAGCTCAGCCGTCTGGCTCGCCCCTGGGCGCCGACGGCGGCCGCCGGCGACGGTCTGATCTCGCGTTCGTTGCTGCTGGTCAATCTGATCTTCGCCATCGATTCGTTCAGCGACGCCCACTGGGTTTACCTGATCGACCCCCATTTCCGTTTCAACCGCTTCTGCGAGCAGAAAAACCTTCTGCTGGAGAGAAAACCGGAGGGGCGGACGATGCTTACCTTCGAGATGTGCTGCGACCACGGCGACGAAGACTGGAATCGCCCCGATCGGGAACTGGTCGATCTCGCCTTGGCCGACTGCGCCCGGATCAGCGGTCTCTCCCGCGAGCTTCTGCTGGAGAGTTCGGTGATCAGAACCGCCGACGCCTATCCGGTCTACGCCCTCGGCTTCGAAGAGAAGCTGGGCGTCGTCTTCGGGGCCCTGAGCGCCGCGGAAAACCTTTACTCCACCGGCCGCCAGGGGCTGTTTCTCAACACCGATATGCACGATACCATCGAGCTGGGGATAATGGCGGCGGGACGGCTTTTGAAGAGAATCCCGGCTCGGGACTGGTATGCCGCCGCGGCCCCGTATTTCGACTACAAGACCGGGGGGACCAACCGGTAGAAGACGGTGATCCGTTATCCGTAATCAGTTGAAATGAAAAAGCGTATCTTAAAGGCGATACCGGTCCTGGTCATTCTGGCCGGGGCATACTTCCTGCGCCGCCACTTTATCCTTGCCCGCCCGCAGAGTCCGGTGGTCTGGGACGCGGCCGGTTACAACATCCAGGGCCGGAGGTTCCTGGAGGCCTTCCGGGCCGTCGGCGACGGTGAGCTTTTCCAGACCAAGTTCCGCGAGGCTTACGATCTGGCCCTGCCCAAGGGGGAGATATACCCGCTCTTTCTTTCCGCGGTCTACGCCCTGCCCGACGCGAACTTCCAGACCGTCCGCCTGGCCCAGGCGGCCCTGGGGGTCCTGATCCTGTGGCTGCTCTATCTGGTCGCCGCCCGGGTTTACAACCGGTTGGTCGCCCTGGCGGCGGTCGCGGTCTCGGCGGTCTATCCTCCCTACATCTTTTCCGAGGCGCGGCTGTTGACCGAGACGGTGGCCATCGCCATTCTGCTGGCGACCGTCTGGCTGCTGACGATGGCGCTGGAGAGCAAAAAGGTCTTCTGGCTGATACCGGCCGGCGTGGCCGCCGGCCTCCTGGTGGTTTCGCGGACTTTTTTCCAGTATTCCTTCGCGGTCTTCTGGGTGCTCCTGGCGGTCGGTTTGGCGGTCCGCCGCCGCCGCTGGTTTTTGCCTAAGAGTCTCCTCTTTATCTTCGGCCTGGCGGTAATTTTGGTCCCGCGGTTGGTCTGGACCGCCCGGCACTACGACCGGCCCTGGCTGAGCGGGAGCTGGCGCAACGGCCTGGCGATGTATTGCGGGATCTACCCCCCCAACCAGGGACTGCAGACCGACGCCCACCCCGGCGGCGAGATCTTCGCCCGGGTTCGGGCCGAGAGCCCGAGGGGAACCCCGATCGACTCCATCTACCTCCGGTCCTACGTGAGAATTCTCCTGGAGCAGCCCGGGCGGGCGATACCGGTTCTGCTCTCCAAGGGCTGGCTCTTCTGGCAGCGCGCCTACAACGACTTTCTCCAATCCTACATTCTCTCCCCGGCCGGGATCGACGTTTTTACCCGGGTTATCCTGCTGCTGGGGCTGTGGGGCCTGGCGGCCTCGCTGGGGCGGGGGGTAAAAGCCTGGCCGATGCTGACGGCCGCGGTTTACACCTGGGGAATGACCTTCGCGGCCGACGCCGAGAGTCGGTATATGCTGCCCGCCATTCCCTTCACCACCGCCGCCGGAGCGTGGTTCGTTTACCTGGTCCTGGGCCGGTTGAAGGAGCTTTCCCGCGATTTCAAGAAGTTCCGTTCCGTTCTCGCGGTTCCGCTGGCGGCGGCGGTCCCGTTGCTGCTGGCCGCGGTCTGGCTGCGGCCGCCCCGTCTGGTAAACTTGTTTCCGGGCTGGGAATTTGTGTCCGCCTTCCGTGTCTGGACCGTCCTGGCGGCCGTCTCTCTCGCCGTTTCGGTCTGGCCGGTCTGGCGTCTGTTGGCGGCGGTGCCGGGCCGGAGCCGCCGGCTGGCCGCGGCGGTGATTCCCCCCGCCTTTTTCCTGGCGGTCTTCTTCTCCGCGCTCAGCGTCCATCCCCATTGGCGGGAATGGAAGGTGAAGCTCCGGGAGCCGGGAGACGTGGTCCGGCAGACGATACTGCTCCCCGAAAACCTGGAGCGTTACCGCTCCGCCGACCTCAAGCTCGATCTTCTCTCCGGTCCTTCCCGGAGATACGACCTGAGCGTGAGGATCGACGGGCGCGAGGTCAGGAGATTCGAGCGCGGTCTGGTCCCCGACCCTGGTTCCTACATCGCCGTCCGGCGGGCCTTTCCCGTCTACCTGCGCGAACACCGCCGCCATCTCAACCAGGTGCGGCAGTGGTATACGGTCCCCCTCGATATCAGGGAATTCCGGGGAAGGGAGGAGATCGAGGTCGAGGTCGAGTTCATCCCGCACGGCATCGTGGGGGAGGGGGACTGGGTGAAGATCTGGGGTGACTGGGAGCTTCCCGGGGATCCCGGCCGCTTCTTCGGGCCGACCTTCTCCCAGTCGCCGGGAGAGCTTTCGCTTTACCGGTATCTCTTCGACGACGATTGGCGCATCTGGCGGGAGACCGAGCTGCACGCCGTTCCCGAAGTTCAAACCGACGCCTTCCGCCGGATCGAGGCCGGACCGCTGTCGCCGCCTCCCTCCGGCCGCTACCGGATCCATCTCCTGCTCTCGCCGGCGCCCCCGGCGGTCCTCGACCACCCGGTCGCCGTCCGGGCCGACGAATTCCTTACCCGCAACTCGATCCTGGCGCACTACTACAATCTGCAGGTCTGGGAGGTGAACCCCTGGGAGAGAAAGTCGGACCGGATGCGGCTGGCGGCGGCCCACGCCGCCCCGGGGGAGGAAGGCGGTTTTCAGCTGGTGGTCTATTCCGATTCCACCGGGGACGGCCGGCCCGATCGCCTGATCGCCGAGTCGCCTTACTTCACGGCGGAGAGGGAGGGGGAGTGGAGCGAATGGGAGTTTAGCACCGACGAGCGGCGGATCTTCGTGGGTATGACCTGGCCGCGGGGTTCCCAGACCAGGGTTTACTACGAGCGGGCCCGCTGGCCCCACGAGTTGTTCCCCGAGACGATGTTCTACAGCACCGGACCCCAGGCCGCCCGCGCCTACCCGGTGATCACCAACCTCCGCCTCGACTTCCTGCCTGAATAAATCTGGAGTGCGCCGGCAGAGCGAAGCGACGACGGCGCTTTAAATCTGTAGCGCGCCGGCGAAGCGCAGCGTCGACGGCGCTTTAAATATATAGTGCGCCGGCGGAGCGTAGCGACGACGACGCTTTAAATATGTAGTGCGCCGGCAGAGCGAAGCGACGACGGCGCTTTAAATCTGTAGCGCGCCGGCGGAGCGTAGCGACGACGACGCTTTAAATATGTAGTGCGCCGGCAGAGCGAAGCGACGACGGCGCTATAAATTTGTAGTGCGCCGGCAGAGCGAAGCGACGACGGCGCTTTAAGAACGATCAATAATCATCAAAGACTTTAATCTTATCGGTCTTGAAACCGTAGATTGTTTTCACCTGGGCGGTAGTGGCCGAACGTTCAAACCAAGCCGCTGAACACCAAGGATAATGGTTCGCTACCTTCACCAAACCGTGTTTGACCGGGTTTTGATGAACGTAGTTGAGTCGCGCCAGGTAGCTATTGAAGTAAGTCAGTCGGGTTTCGAAAAAGTTGTGCCAGACTTTTCGCCCGGCGGCGTTATCTCTCTTGTTGGCCCATTTAGCCGCTTTCTCATGCAGTAATCCCACCATCTGAGATAGGCTTTGGGCGTTCTGTTCTTCTTCTGGAGAGTGGGCGATAAAATGGTAATGGTTGCTGAAGACCGCCCAGGCTTCAAGCGTCCAGGAATATCCCTTAGTTATCTCCAGCAGCTTGCCGCAAAGAAGGTCCAGTGCTTCGCGATTCTTAAAATAATGCCTTTTTAGGTAAGTGCCGGAAGTTACGAAATAGGTCCCGCTTTTGGAGAGACGATGAAGCGGGGCGTGCGGCCAGTATTTATGCAGTGCGCCGGCAGAGCGCAGCGTCGACGGCGCTTTGAAAGCGGCGCCGTTGGCGCCGCACTCCAAATTACTTACGGAGTTGTTTGGCCGAGGTCGACGTCCGTGCCGGTCTTCTCCGGTCATTTGGATATCGTGAAGCATTGCGGCGAATTATGGAGTGCGCCGGCAGAGCGAAGCGACGACGGCGCTTTGAAAGCGGCGCCGTTGGCGCCGCACTCCAAATTACTTACGGAGCTGTTTGGCCGAGGCCGTCGTCCGTGCCGGTCTTCTCCGGTCATTTGGATATCGTGAAGTATTGCGGCGCACTCCAAAGCTACCGCCCGACACGGTAAATCGTCACCGCTCCCCGCCGGTAGACCTCGCGGCCGAGACGCTCGAATTTCTCCAGGCCGGGGCGCGGGTAGCGGCCCCGTTCCAGGTTGCCGATGAAGACGTATTCCACGCCGTAATTGTTCATAATCCGCCGGGCCAGTCCGGCATCGGTCGTCGAGTAGATGGTATCGACGTCCCGGCCTCTCCGGGAAGGCTCGGTCCAGTCGTTGCGCCATCCCGCCTGGTGGTTCATCCAGCCCACGATCGTAGGCAGTCCGGTAAAGGTGGACACCCGGCTCGCCCAGTGGTAGGCGTTGGCCGCGGTCTCCAGGATAACCGGCCGGCCGGGGATGTTATCGTTGATCCACTCGATCGCCAGCCAGTCGTCGTGGTCCCAGCGCCAGTCTTCCCGCTGGTGCGCCGGCACCGGTTGCGGGATGTAGGCGGTCCCGTCCAGGGTGGGGAGGTCGCGTCCGGCCCGCCGGAGGTTGGCGGAATTTTTCAGGCGGCTGTTGAGCGCCCCCCAGGGGTAGAAGAATCCGACGATTACCGCCAGGGCCATCGCGCCCGTCCACAGGCGCCGGCCGGAAGAATTTTCCGGGATCATTCTCCCCACGGAGAAATATCCCCACACCGCACCCACGGCGAGAAAGATCCAGGCGTGGATATAGAGTTTGAAGACCGTGTTCATCCGGAAATAGCCGCCGCCCGTGTAGTGGTCCACTAGGTAGAAGAACTCGCAGAGCAGGATCAGCCCCAGACCGGAAAGGATCACCAGGCAGGGGAAACCGTCGTCCCCCCGCTTCGGGAATAGGGTCAGCGCCAGGTAGGCCAAAAAGAAGATCGCGGCCGGGACCACCGCGTAGGCGAACAGCCCCCAGGGGGGATTCTGGATCAGGACCACCGCCGTGATCAGGACCAGCAGCGCCAGCGGGGCTCCGCGTTTTTTCGACGCTGAGGCCGCCCGGCGCCCGCGGACGATGGAGACCAGCCTCGTCGTCGCGTAGACCGTCAGGAAGAAGAAGAAGATTCCGAAGTGGACCAGGAACTTGGGCGTCGGCGTCCGAACCGTGACCAGCCCGATTCCGCCCCTCCCTCCCTCCGCCTGTTCGGCGAGGAAGCGGAGGTTGAAGGGGGCGAAGAGAATGAAGCTTAAAACTGTAAGGGCCGCCGCCGGGAGGAGGAAGGCGGTCAGTTTCTCGGCCGGTTTGCCCTCCGCCCGCCAGTGGATCAGCCCCAGAACCAGGACTCCCAGGAAAAGATAGATCGGGTAATCCCAGGTATTGGTCCCGAAAAGCACCCCGGTCGAGAGGGCGAGAAAGAGGAGGTTGGCCGCCCCCGCGTCGAGCTTTTCTCCCAGGCTCGCCAGGCCGGTTTTTGCCGCTCCGGCCAGGTTGAGCAGCAGTGTGATGACCGCCGCCTGCAGGGGATAGGCGATCACGTAGGGATGGAGGTCCCCCCAGAGCAGGCTGAAGAAGGGAAACTCGGTGATCGGATAGTCGATGATAATGTTTCCCGGCTCGATCTGGGTGAGAACCCGGGAGGAACGGAAGAAATTGAAATTGGCGAAGTCCCCCTGGAGAAACTGGATGAATCCGTCGAGATTGCCCGCGAACATTCCCAGAAACGCCAGCAGGACCCCGATCGACCTTTTCCCCGTCAGGTTATAGCCCAGCGAGAAGAGGGCCAGCGTGAAGAGGGCGTACATCAATCCCACCGCCAGGTTGAAGAAGACCGGCAGGGGGATGGCAGTCAGATGCTGGAGGACGCCGCTGAGTATGAAACCGTAATAGTAGTAGTTGATCGTCCGGCCCGCGAACCAGCTATCCAGGGCCGGGAAGTAATCGGTCTGGACGACGCTGTTGAGCATCGCGTAGTCCATCATCGCCTCGGTATTCGGGGCGATGTCGGGGTTGTGGGCGATGACGAAGAGGAAGACGGCCAGGGAGGCGATGAAGACGCCCTCTTCGAAGACGATCAGGGAGGCGTTCTTCTTCAGGAATCTTCCGATCCCGCCGTTTCCGCGGGTGACGAACCAGGCCGAGACCGCCGCCGCGCCCGCCGCCGCCGCCAGAATCCCGAACCAGCCGAAAGGAAGGATCTTGAAGCTGGAAAGCAGCCAGGCCAGCCAGGTCACCGCGACCAGGCCCACCACGCGGCTGATTCCCCAGCCCCGGTCTTTGAGCCGGGGGACGGCGTGAAAGAGCGCGGGGAAGACCACGATCCCCAGCAGCGTGGAGACGATCCAGAGATAGATTGTCCAGAGCAGGGTCACGTTTGCGGCTCCTCGAACGGCAGTATAACTTACCACACCTTAACCCCGATTATTCAATAAAACTGATGAATAATCGGGGTTAATCGTTCGTGCCATTAGCGCACTCGTGTAATTCGTGTTCCAAAAGGACAATGGCCGTCGAAGACCCTGAGCGAAGCGAAAGGGAAGAATCTCGTTTTTTTACCATCCGACCGGTCTGACCTGTCCGACCGGTCCGACTGGTCTGATTGATGAAACAGAGAATATAAAGAGCAAAGCGTCGCGGGGCCCTTCGAGCCTTTGCTCCTTTGTTTGAGACGGGAATCAGGCTGTAGGGGATTAGGCTGTAGGCTATTAGGCAAAACTTCCAAGACTTAAAACTTTGTGCCTTCGTGCCTTTGTGTGAGACAAAAGGGAGATAGGGTGCGGAGCATTACTGTTTACTGCACACTGCTAACTGCTTACTTTCTTTATAGGGGGTCTGGGCCTTTACCGGATCACGGATCATCGAAGCGCAGCGAAGATCCCGACAGTTTTAAGTCGGGACTGATCACGGATTACGAGCTTTTTGCTTTGCGCTCCGCGTCGTGCCGAAGCGCCTGCCTTACTGCGGCCCCGCTATGCCGACGGTGCCGTGTCCTCCGATCCACCGCGAAGGCCCGCCCTTCGGCCAGTACATCGCCCTTTCGACGACGACGGGAATACCGTTGAGCGATTCCACGGTCACGGACACCTGATCGCGGATGCCGACCTTGTCGCCGACATTGAGCGTGTAGCGCGATCGCGGCCCGACTTCGTCGGTGAAGGTGTTGTAACTGCCGTCGGGATAGGTGAAGGTGAACTCGACCGTGGCCCAATCGTCTTCGCCGGGGTTGAAGACCAGGATGTAATGGTCAAAGATATGAGTGGCCCCCTCCGGCAGGAACCAGCTTTCGGCGGTCCGGGCCAGGCCGATGGAGTTATGGCCGATACCCCAGTGGGCCCCGTCGGCCGAGGAGGCGTACATCGCCCGCTCGACGACCACGTTTGTGCCGTTGCGGGAGTGCACGATCGTGGAAAGTCCGGGCCGGCCGGGGGCGTGATCGTTGGCCTTGACCGTCAACCGCCGCCCCGGTCCGAGTTCCGCTTCGTGCTCCTCGGTCACACCGTTGTTGTCGGTGAAGAGGAAGAGAAGGTCGGCGGTATCGGTCTTGGAGGGGTTGAGAACCAGGATATACTCGTCGAAGATATGGGTGGCGCCTTCGGCCAGGTACCATCTGTCGGACGGGACGGAGATTCCCCGGGAGCTGTGGCCCTCGGCCCATTGGATGTCGCCGGCGTCCCAGTACATCGTGCGGTCAACCGCCACCGGCCGGCTGCTGGTGACGATCGTGGAAGTGTTGCCCGTCGCGCCGATCTCGTCGTTGGCCCGGAAGGACCAGTTGCTCTTCGGTTCCAGGGTCCTGGTCTCTTCCGCCATTGTGCCGTGCAGACCGATAAAGGAGACGGTGACCTCCGCCGGCTCCGCGCCGGGGTTGAGGACGTGAACGAAGAGGTCGAAGATATGGGTGGCGCCTTCGGCCAGGTACCAGGTGTCGGAAAGCTGATCGATGGCCTTCGTGCTGTGCCCGCCGACCCAGTGCCGTTCGCCGGAGGTCCAGTAGGCGGCCCGCTCGACCGCGATCATCCGGCCGTCACCGCTGCGGACGATGGTGGAAACTGAGTCGTGCGCTCCCTCCAGGTGGTCGTTGAGTTTAACGGTGTAGCGGGCCCGGCCGGGGAGGTCGCGGTCGAATGAGTGGAGTTCCCCTTCCGGCCCCACGAAGGTTACGTTTATGGCGGTCTCGGTCTCCTCCAGGTTGGTGACCAGGACATAGGTGTCGAAGGGAATGCCGTTGATCGCCGTGGCCCCCGCCGGCAGATACCAGTGGCTGAACAACGGAACCGGCGCCGGAGTCGGGGTGGTCGGCGGAGTCGGGCTGGGGGTCATAAACCCTATCGGCGTGGGCGTGGGGGTCAGGGTGGCCGTCGGCGTCGGCGTCGGGGTGAGGAAGCGGCAGATGCCGACGTCGTCAAACGCCAGCTCCCCTTCCGAGCGGTGGTAGGTGAAGCGCACGCGGGTGGCGCCGGCGTCGATCTCGGTCACGTCCACGATCGTTCCCGTCTCGGGCAGGCCGGCGATCTCGGTCAGGGGCAGCCATTGGTCGGCGATCAACTGCTCCACTTCCAGGTAACTCTCCTGGTCGGTCTCCACCCCCCGCAGCCAGAACCAGAGCGTTTCGGGGTTGGTGAAGCCGCGGCTGACGACGTAATAGCCGGAATCGGCGAACCTGAGAGCGGGTGCCGACTCCCCGAAGAATCCGGTCTCGGTGAAGATGTCGCCCGCGGCGATCCCTTCGAACTCCCAGCCTTCCGGTATCGTCCAGTCCTCGGCGATAAAGTCGTCGAAGCCTTCCGGGAATCCATCGCCCGGCAGGCAGGTCGGCGACGGCGCCGGCGTGGTCGAGGGCGTGGGCGTGACCGAGGGTGAAGGCGTGATCGAGGGTGTCGAACTCGGCGTGACCGAGGGCGTGATCGTCGGGCTGGGAGTGGCCGGCGTCGGGGACTTGAATCCGAACGGAGTCGGGGTCGCCGTGGGAGTCGCCGAAGGCGTCGGCGTCACCGTCGGGGTCGGAGTCGGGGTCGGCGTGGGATCGATCTGCCGGTCGGCGTTGACGATCATGCGGAAATCGTCGCCGGTGGTCCAGATCCGGGAGTTGCCGTAATGGGTGGCATCCGCCGTGGTGGTGGCGTTGAAGACGCGGACGAAGATGTTTTCGCTCGGCCGCCGTCCGTAGTTGAAACAGAACCGGCCGGAAAGATCGTAATCGAACGGCATCCCGACGCCGATGTAGGTATGGGCATCGTAAACGTTGCTGCCGGTCGGATCTCCCCAATCGCCGCTCCCGCGGCCGGGCGGATTGATCTCTCCGTCGTCTCCGACGGCGATGACCTGGATGAGCGCGCCGGTCAGCCCGTTCCATTCCGGGTTTTCGGGGTTGGTTCCGGGCAAAAGATTTCCGTTCTGGTCGTGGGCCGGATCTAACCTCGGGTTCCAGATGTAGAAGGGCAGGTATCCCTGGGCCCGGGCCCCGGCCAGCGGCATCGCGGCGGCGATGAGCGTCAGAATGATTGTGGCGGCCTTGAGCTTCATCAGGTTTTCGCCGGCGCCCCCGCTTCTTTCGGTTTCTTCTTCTTAAGGCTCTTGCGGTAGGCGAGCAGCCCCATCCCCATCGCCGGTATCATCGTGATCCAGGCGGCCGGTTCCGGGATGATCGTGAAGGGATACTCCGTCCACAGGTATAGCCCCATCTCGGTTATGTCCCAGAAATCGAGGCCGGGGTCGAAGTCGGGGTCGATGCCGCTTCCGAGTACGTGCAGGGGGCTCAAACCGTAGAAACCGGTCCCGGTCAGATGAGGGACGTTGAAGAAGCGGACATAGACCGCCCCGGTGCCGTCGATCAGGGTGCTGGGGTAGGTTATGGTGCCGCCGACAAAACCGTCCTGAGTGACCGTGGTCTGCCAGAGGACGTTGTCGCCGGTCGGAATCCCGGAATAAATGCTGGGCGGCGAGA
>PUNC01000223.1 GCA_003551625.1 PVC group bacterium
CCCCGAGCAAACGGGGGGGAGAAACTCGGCGCCGGCGAGAAAGCGGGTCGCTTCCTCGCCGGCGTTTATGAGCGAAAACTAAGTTTTCGTGAATAATCCGACTTAATACCCGCGCCAGGCTTTATCCACGTCCTCTTGCGCGATTTGCTTGGCTTTCTTTACGCTCTTGCGGGCGGACTTCCTGGTATTCCGAACGGCCTTTTCGCCGGCTTGTTTGACGCGGCCCACGGCCTGATCTTTCCGGCCCCGGGCGCGAAACTTGTCGTTGCCGGCCAACGCGCCCGCCGCTTCCTTGACCCGACCCTTTACCACTTTCGCCGATCCTCTCATAATCTTTCCTCCTTTTATTGCGGCACCTTTTGTTCTCTCCCGTTTTCGGGTCGCTATCCGCGGCGGCCTTGAATCAGGCTGATCAGGATTATCACCACCGCGATGATCAGGAGGACGTGGACGACTCCTCCCATAGTGGTCGAGGTAATCAGGCCCAGCAGCCAGAGAACAACCAGAACTACTGCGATGGTCCAGAGCATCTTTCTTCTCCTTTCGCCTCGCGATAAATCGTCAACCCGGCGAGCCGGCGTCTGCGGCCGAAAAGATGAATGCGCGTCTACTTCTCCTGCATCTCCTCGCCGGTCTTCTCAACGGTGGCGCCGGCCTTCTCCGTGGCCGTGCCGACCGTTCCCATAACTTCGCCGGTCTTCTCGACCACCTGCCCGGCAACTTCCTTCGTCGTCGCCGCCGCGTGTTTCGCCGCCTCAGCGGTTTTTCCGGCCACGGTTTCACCCGTTTCCACGGTCTTCTCCGCGGCCCGATCCAGGGCGGCGCCGGTTCTCTCCATAACCCCGCGCGAATCCGATTCGGACTTCTTGCCGCAGCCGACCGCAGCCACGGCTCCAAAAACAACGAGCGCCGAAATCCCCAACATCCTTATTGCGTATCTTTTCATAAACCATCTCTCCTTTTTCATGTTGCGTTCCTTAAACCGCGCGCTTGTGCGCGATGGATTAAAAACGCCAGTTGACGAATATCATCCCGGGCGCCAACTCGTCGGGAAGCCCGGAGAACCACCGGTTCGAGGGAATAATGTTCACCAGCCCGATCTGCACCCCGCTTTTGGCCGTTTCCGCGTAGTTGACCAACCCCAGCTGCAATCCGGTCAGGCTGCCCGCATAGTTCACGGTGCCGGTCTGCAGGCCCTTCATGGTGCCGGCGGTGTAGTTGACGATGCCGCCCTGCCACCCGAGAAAGTCGCCCTTGGTGTAGTTGACCGGCGCCCAGTGGACCCCCTGGTAGTTGTCGGCGTAGTTGAGAATCAAGGCCCAACTCAAGCCGGAACTCTGGCCGGTGGACCCGTTCACGATCCCCAGGGCCAGCGCCGTCTGCGGATTCTCGCTCCAGATGCCGATGGTCAATCCGTTGATCCGCTGGCTGCGGTTGAAGATGGCGATATCCGGAGTAAGACTGAGTTGGAAGGGCTTGCCGGCGGCCATCGCGCCGCCAGCGAACATAACGCCGATCAGGAATACCACTAACTTTTTCATCGTCCGTTCCTCCTTTTTGTTGACGGACAGCTTATTCGATCCTGACGCGCTTATCCCACCCTGACGCCCCGGATGCTGTCTATCAGGCCGAACGCCTGCAACAGCCAGATGCAGAGCAAAACCACCACGATAATATTGAGGATGGTCTTTACCGGTCTGGCCATCGGGATATAGGTGTTGATCAACCACAGCGCGACGCCGACCACGATCAGCACGATTAAAACGGTAAGCAGCGGCATATGCTCTCCTTTGCTGTTCCTGCGGTTTCCGGTTACAGATGTTGCTCTGATGTTAATTTACGCCGCGGTACGATCGTCGGCTATGGGGAGTAACCCTACCGGGGAGACGGGCGAACGGCGCGATGCGCGCGGGCTATCACCGCGAGAGGATCGCACAACGGGGTATGAACGGCCGGCCGCGACGCGGAAGATCGGCGGGGCGGGGAATTCCTAAATCTCAACGATTACTCGACGGTCAAGCGAACACTGCTCTCGATGACGCCCGAGGTGATGGCGTAGCGGGTGAGACTGGCCGTGTCATGGATGTCGAGCTTGCGCATGAGCTGGGCACGATGTTTCTCGACCGTCTTGATGCTGATGCCGAGTTCCGCCGCGATCTGCTTGTTGGCCCCGCCTTCCGCGATCAGTTGGAGCACTTCCATTTCGCGCGAAGTCAGCGCGGGGAGCCTGGTCTTGGGCCGGCCCGACTCCTGACCCAGCATGGTGAATCGCCGGGCGACGACCGGACTGAAAAAGGCGTTCCCCTTCCGGACTTCACGAATCGCCTCGGTCAGATACCGGGCGGAGGTTTGCTTGATCAGGTATCCCACCGCCCCCAACTCCATCACCCTCTCGACATAGGCGTCATCGCTGTGAGCGGAAAGAATGAGCACCCTGGTGTCAGGTAGGGCCATGAGTATCCGGCGGGTAGCTTCCAGACCGTTAAGCCGCGGCATCGCGATATCCATAACGACCACGGCTGGACGGAGTTTTTGGGTCATTTCCACGGCCTGGCGGCCGGTGGCCGCTTCGCCGACCACCTCGATATCGCGCTCGGCCTCCAACAGCTTCCGCAGGCCCTCCCGGACGATTCGGTGGTCCTCGGCCAGCAGCACGGTGATGCGCTTGGGAGAATTCACGAGCGAGCGCGCTCCCGAGCGCCGTTGCGGCACGGGATCCGGGCCTGGATGGTCGTGCCTTTTCCCGGCGAGGATTCGATGCTGAATCTGCCGCCGACCATCTCGATCCGCTCTCTCATCCCGAGCAGCCCGATGCGCCCGCGCCTCCCGGCGCGCAAGGCCCGTTCCACGTCGAAGGATTCTCCGTTGTCCTTGATTTGCATGAGAACGGCATTGGGAAGCCGCCGGACGCTCACCTCCACCCGGGCGGCCTGCGCGTGGCGGGAGACATTGGCTAACGCCTCCTGAGCGACGCGATAGAGCGCCGTGCGCCGGGCGGGGCTCAATTCCTCTACTTCCGCGGACGCCGTTAAGCTCGCGCGGACGCCCGTTTCTTTCGCGAACCTTTTCAGGAACGAGTGCAAGGCGGGAATCAGCCCCAGATCGTCCAGCATCGCGGGCCGCAATTCGAGGGCGAACCGGTGAACGATGTCCACCGACTTCTCCACCAGTTGTTGCGTGCGGGAGATCCTCCTGGTGAGGCCGCGGGTATTGGACGCGGCCTCCTTTTTCAAGGTTGCCAGCCGGACATTGATGCCCGTCAGCATCTGGGCGATCACATCGTGCAACTCGCGGCTGATCCTTTTCCGCTCTTCCTCCTGCGCCAACAGAACCCGGCGGGACAGCCGTCGCAATTGCTCCTGCAGATCCCGCGCCCGCTCCACCAACCCGCGGGAATGCTCCTCGCTCTGGCGGAGGGTTTCCTCTATGGCATGGCGACGGGCGATTTCCCTTTCCAACTTGCGGTTGGAGGCGGCCAGCGCCGAGGTCCGCCAGCTCAGCGCCCGGTTCAGCCGGCTCAAGCGAGCGTTGGCCTCCAGCGCCGCCCGGTGTGTTTCCTCCACAGGCAGAATTAGAGCGGCAAAGAAAGTCCCCGCCCTCTTGATGACGCGGTCCCGGGCGGCGGCGGATCGGGCCGGCAACATCTGGACAAGCACCGCCTGCTCGTGAATCCGGGCCAGTTCCAGCGTCTCCAGCCCCAGCGTCACCGCCTGGCGGCCCAGTCTTGCCGCCGGCTGCAGACTCGCGGCCCGGCCTTGCTCAAGGTACCGGCGCAATGCCGTCTGATATTTTCGCGCCCACGCGCTTGACTTGCGTTTCATTTTGGCTGCCGAGTTCACTCGTGAACTCACTGATCATCTTGACGGATTCTTTCACCAACTGCCGCGTCTCGGCGAATTCTTTCTTCAAAGTTTCCGTGCCGGCCTTGGCTATCTCCTGTAACGTCAACAACCTGACCTTGATGGCCACCAGGGTTTGGGCGATCTCGTCTTGAAGCTGGCGGCCGGTCTTCTTCCGTTCAGCCTCCTGAGCCGCCAACAGCCCGCGCATCTGTTTGCGCAGGCGATTTCGCAATAGCCTCGATTCCCGCAGGATCCCATCGCGGCGTTTCGCGCTTTGCTTGAGGGCCGCCTCCGCCGCCAGACGCCGGGCAATGCCCTGTTTCAAATCCCGGTTCGCGGCGGACGCTTCCAGCGTGCGCCGGTGCAGTTTCCGGGTCAACTGATTTGCGCGGGCATCGGCCCGCAGCGCGGAGAGGTGAGTTTTCTCGATCGGGAAGATGGCCTCGGTGAAAAAAACCTTCGCCCTCTCGACCATCTTTTCCCTGGTCCCCGTGGAGCCTCCCGGTCCGGCCAGAACCGCCAGGGCCTGCTGGTGAACCCTGGCCACGTCCAGCGTCTCCAATCCCAGAGCCGCCGCCTGGCGGCCGAAGGCGCGCGCCGGCCGCGGGCTCGCGCCCGGGCCGAGTTCAAGGTATTTGCCCAACTCCTTCCGGTAGCGCCGCGGCCAGCGGGCTTTTCCAGCATCCTTTTTCATCGCGTCCGTCATCCTGACCTTGAATATACGCGATGGGCCGATCTTGTACAGTAGGGTATAACCCTACCGCCCGGAGGCCAAACCTCGGTAGCTGTCGGACAATTGCTATTTTTCAAACAACAAACTATTCGGCCGTTCTGTCATTCCGCGCGTTGGTGAAGAATCTTGCGAGAAGATCAGCACGCTGTAGGGGCCGATGGAAATCGCCGCCTGCCCGAAAAGCCCGTCGCGGGCGGCGGGCGCGGCGACTACGCCGGCGCTCGGATGGTTCCGAAAATCATCACTGTAGCCCTGCCAGTCGCTGTTGAAACGGAGCTTCCAGGTTCCCGGAGCCGGGAAGCCGACGAGGTATCCGTCGCGCGCGTCACGAAAGAAGTTGGCGACGACCACCACGTCGTCCCCCGGTCCGCCCCGGTCCCGGCGGTGGAAGGCGATGACCTTGCTTTCTTCATTCAGATGATAGACCCGGGTGTACTGCCCGCCCAGACCGCGCGTGAAGCCGTCGCGGTTGAGACGCAGACGGATGAGGTCGCGGTACATCCGGACGATGCCGTGGAACTCGTCGCGCCGGTCCCAATCGACGGGGACCGTGGCGCGGAACCATCCGCCTTCGAGGAATTCCTGGCCCTGGAAGAGCATCGGGATGCCCGGTGCGGTGAAGACCATCGCCGCGGCCAGCGTGGAACGTTTCCGCGCGTACCAGCCCCCGGGGTCGTCCGGGCTGATCTCCTGCGGGACGCGCGAACGGCCGTTGGCCACCTCGTCGTGGGATTCGCTGAAGATGACCCGCTCGAAGGCGTCGTCGTTGTATCGGTAGCAAACGGCGTCGCGGACGGCGGCGAGCGATCGGTGTTCGTCCCGCAAAGCGATCACCGCCCGGCGGACGGGGTGGACGAACATACCGTCCCACTGCGATCCGAAACCCGCGCCGCCGTCGGCGACGTTTCTGGTGAGCAGCCGGTTGTTTTGAAAGTCCTCGGCGATCATAATCCGGCCGGGGAACTTCCGCGCGACTTCGCTGTTGATCCACTGGAGCAGGCTCCAGCCGTCGGGCAGGCTCCGATCTTCGGTTCCGTGGACGGTACGGATGTAGTGAGTGCTGTCGAAACGGAGACCGTCGATATGGTAGTCCCCGAGCCACATCATAACGTTGTCGAAGATGTATTGACGGACTTCGCCGCGGCCGTAATCGGGCCGGGTCTCCCCCCACGGCGTGACGGCCCGATCGTCGTTGTAGAAGTAGATGCCGCCGCGATTGTTCTCGCTCCAGCCGTCGAACTGCCAGAGATCGTTGTCGTCGGGTCCCAGGTGGTTATAAACGACATCCAGGATCACGGCGATGCCCTCCCGGTGGGCGCGCCGGACGAACTCCTTGAACGCCTTCGATCCCCCGTAGGTGGTCTCCACCGAGAAGATATGGGAGGGGTTGTATCCCAGCGACCGGCCGCCCGCGAAGACCCCCACCGGCATTATCTGGATCGCGTTAACACCGAGCTTTTTTAAATGTTCCAGACGCTCCGAAACCGAGGCGAACGTGCCCGGCCGGCCGATCTCCTCTCGGTCGTTGAAGGTGCCGATATGAAGCTCGTAGATGACGAGCTCGTTCCACGGCGCGATCCGGAAGTCGTCCCCCTGCCAGTCGAAGACCGGATCGTGAACGACGGCGTTTCCGGCCGAGCCGGTCACCTCGCGAGCGTAGGGGTCGATGCGCGAAAACTCGCCCGCCGGCGTGTCAAGGAGGAACCGGTACTCGTCACCGGCACGGGCTTCGGCTGCGTCAGCATACCAGTTGCCGTTCTCTTCGGCCCGCATGGGATGCCTGGCGCTATCCCAGTCGTTGAACGATCCGATAACGGATACCCGCCGGGCGTTGGGCGCCCACACGCGGAAGGAGACTCCCCGTGCGTGCGGGATCGACCCCATACCCCTGATTATGGTTTCATCACTCATACCAGTTTCCCCGGACTTCGTGATCAAGTATACCCACCTCCCAAGATAAGAGGTTGCAAAAAAGGGAGGCGAAAACCGCCTCCCTTTTTTGGAAACTCCCCGGGCAGGACTCGAACCTGCAGCCTAGTGGTTAACAGCCACCCGCTCTACCATTGAGCTACCGGGGAACAGAATGCTTGGGGTATCTTAAAACAGGTTACGGGTCGATGAAAAGCAAACGGGATGGCGGATTCTAAAAAGATAATTGAGCTTTGTTACTCCTTAATCCTACCGGTCAAATACCTTCTCCCATAACCGGTTTTTAAGAATCTTTCCCTTTCCAAGGCCCTTATTTTGATCTTGCAAGCTTCGTAGTAAACGAGCTCGAGCGGCCGCCTGTCCTTGGTCGCCGGAACCTCGCCACTATTATGAGCTGCAATCCTGGCTTTAAGATCAGAGGTGCAGCCCACATATAGCTTCAAGTCTTTTTTACTTTTTAAAACATAGGTAAAGTACATATCAACTAGTAACCCGCTCTACTCGCCCGCCGCGACTGCCGCGTTTTGTTTCGGCGGCTGTCGGGCGGGCCATTGAGCTACCCGCCCATCATCGCCGGGGAAGCCGGCTCAGATGAGGCGGGCAGGCCGGGGAAAAACAGTGATCCGCGATCGTTCATCAGCAGCCCGTAACAATCAGCCCCTGAAGAGCGATCGATGATCGGCGTATGAATTGTCAAAGAACTCGCGGTAAACCGCAGCCCGCGGGATTGAAGGCAGTCTACCCGAACCGCGGGTCATTTCAATAAAAAAAGCCGGAAGGTCACGATCCTGAGGTGACGTCACGGCAGGCCGAATGGGCGTCTTACAACGCTTCTCCTACTTGCCCAAACGTCTCCAGACTTACAACCTCCGGCCTGGTACTTACAAACTGCGATCGTGCCTTCCGGCAATAAAAATTAGCACGGAAAAAGGGGCGGCGCAAGGGGAGGAAGAAAAAAAGTGAGCAGTGAGAAGTAAGCACCGAGATGAGATTGCTTCGGGCTGCGCCCTCGCAATGACCGGGGAAGGGACTTCTGCCCGCAATGACCGGGGAAAACCGTGATCGGTGATCAGTAATCGCGATACAAAAAAGGCCGGGCTGACGCTCGGCTCTCCGCTTCTAACCTGATAACCTGCAACCCGCGGTTAAGCAAGCACCTTCTGGACCTTGTCTCCGGTGCGCTTGAGAAGATCTTCCCACTTGCGGTCCACGAAAGCCTGGGCCTGATCGAGAAGCTCGCGGTTGGCTTCTTCAAAGATATGGCTGAAGCGACCCTGAAGCTTGAAGAGCTCGGCGATGGGGAGCTTCTCCTTGGGCTTGTAGTTGAGCTTCCACTCCCCGTTCTCCACTTCGTAAAGCGGCCAGAAGCAGGTCTCGACCGCCAGCCGGCTGACATCCACCGAGAGATGAGGCGGAAGCCTCCAGCCGCGGAAACAGGAAGCGCTGATGTTGATGAACTTGGGGCCCCGGATCGCCAGGGCCTTCTTGACCTTGCCGATCAGGTCGCGCCAGTTGTGCGGTGTGGCCTGGGCCACGTAGGGGATGTCGTGGGCGGCCATTATCGCGGTCAGGTCCTTGGAGTGCTGGGTCTTGCCGAGTTCAACGTCACCCACCGGGCAGGTGGAGGTGGCGGCGGCGAAGGGGGTGGAGGAGGACCGCTGGATTCCGGTGTTCATATAGGCTTCGTTATTGTAGCAGACATACAGGAGATCGTGGCCGCGCTCCATCGCCCCGGAGAGCGACTGCAAGCCGATGTCGTAGGTGCCGCCGTCGCCGCCGAAGGCGATGAACTTGACGTCTTCGGAGATCTTCCCCTGTTTCCGCGCCGCGCGGTAGGCGGTCTCCACCCCGCTCATAGTGGCGGCCACGTTCTCGAAGGCGTTGTGGATGTAGGGAACGCGCCAGGCGGTGTAGGGATAAACGGTGGTGACCACCTCCATACAGCCGGTGGCAAAACCGACCACCACGGGACCTTCCACCGCCATCATCACCTGGCGGATGGCCAGGATCGAGCCGCAGCCGGAGCAGGCCCGGTGGCCGGGGCTTAAAAGCTCGCGCTTCTTGCTGAGTTCTTTGAGATTGAGAGCCATCGCTTTATTCCCTCACTCCGAAATGCGCGGCCTTATCTTCGTGGTAACGGCCGGCCTTGAGGTCGCCGTAGATCGAAGCGATCATCTCGACGTTGATGTCCCGCCCGCCCAGGCCGTAAACGTAGCCGGAGACCGGGATCTGGTAGCGCCGGTAAAGAGCGCTCCTCACTTCCTGGAATACGGGTCCGCCGATGCCCGAGAATCCTTCGGAACGGTCCAGGACCGCGATCGCCCTGGCGCCGGCCAGCGCGGCGGCCAGCTCCTCGGCCGGGAAAGGACGGAAGACTCGGAGCTTGAGAACGCCGACCTTCTCTCCGGCGCTCCGGAGCTCGTCCGCGGCCGCCTTGGCGGTGCCGGCGGTGGAGCCCAGGGCCAGGATGATGAAATCGGCATCGCTGGTGAGGTATTCATCGAAGAAACCGTATTCGCGGCCGGAAAGCTCCCCGTATTCCTTGCCCACGGCCTTGATGACCGCGCCGGCCGAGCGCATCGCCTCGGCCTGCTGCTTCTTGTGCTCGAAGTAATAGTCCTGGAGGTCGAGCGGTCCGTAGGTCACCGGCTTGTTGACGTCGAGGAGGGGATGGAGGGGGGTTCTTTCCCCGATGAATTTCCGGACGGCTTTGTCGGGAAGAACGTCAACCCGGGCCATAGTGTGGCTGATGATGAAACCGTCGAAGGTGACCATCACCGGCAGCAGGATGCCGTCGTTTTCGGCGATCCGGACCGCCTGAATGATATTGTCGTAAACCTCCTGTCCGTCCTCGGAATAGAGCTGGATCCAGCCCGAATCCCGGCAGCCCATCGAATCGGCGTGATCGCAATGGATGTTGATCGGCGCGGAAAGGGCACGGTTGACCACCGGCATCACGATCGGCAGCCGGTTGGAAGCGGCGACGTAAACAATCTCCCACATCAGTGCCAGGCCGGCCGAGGAGGTCGCCGTCATCACCCGGGATCCAGCGGCCGAGGCGCCTACGCAGGCGCTCATCGCCGAGTGTTCGGACTCGACCAGAATCATCTCGGTGGCGACCTTGCCGTCGGCGGCGAATTCGGCGAACTTGTGCATCAGCTCGGTCTGGGGAGTGATCGGGTAGGCCGCCACCACTTCCGGATCGATCTGGCGCATCGCCTCGGCGCCGGACTCGTTCCCGGTCAGGGCCAGCGTCTTCATTTCCAGTGTTTTCATAGACTATTTCGCCGGCTTTTCCTTGCCCGATTCGGAAGCCGTCTTTTTCTCCTTGATTCCCCACTGGTCGGCGGCGACCTTGTCGGCCTCTCCCTCCGGAACCATCTCAATGGCATTTACGGGGCAGACGTGAGCGCAGATGCCGCACCCCTTGCAATGAACGTAGTCGAAACCGGACATCTTCTCGTTTTCCACCAGGACCGAGGCGTCGGGGCAAAAAACCCAGCACTGCAGACAGTGAATGCATTTCTCCATATCCACGAAAGGCCGCTCGGAACGCCAGTCGCCGGTGTTGTACTGAAAGGCGTTACCGGCCTCGGTGATCACGCCCCCGATGGGGATATCTTTCCATTTCGGCTGTTTGTCGGCCATCTTCCGCCTCCTATTCCCCGCCCTTGACTTCCTCGAAGGCCCGGCGCACCGCCTTGAGATTGCCGTCCAGGATCTTCTGGGAAAATTTGCGCGAAAATTCTTTCTTAATGTTTTCCAGCACGCTGTCGAGTTTGACCGCTTCGGTGGCCCGGACCAACGCCCCCAGCATCGGCATATTGGGAATCGGCCGTCCGATCTCGTCGCGGGCGATCCCGGACGCGTCCACCGTCCACAGCTTTTTTCCGGACAGATACCCGTGCCGGGAAGCCACTTCAGAAGGAACGGCGGCGGAATTGACCACCACCACGGTATCGGCTCCCATACCTTCTCCCACCTCGGGCAGGGCAAGCAGACCCGGGTCCAGCACCACCACGGCATCGGGGTGATAAATGGCTGAATGCACCCGGATCGGATCGTCGCTGACCCGGGTATAGCCTTTGATCGGGGCGCCGGCGCGCTCGGGGCCGTATTCCGGGAAACCCTGGCTGTACTTCCCCTCGTGAAGCGCCACCAGGGCCAGGAACTCGGCCACCGTCTTGGCTCCCTGGCCTCCGCGGGCGTGCCATCTGATCTCGATCATCTCGCTCATAATCTCCACGCAAAGGCTTAAAGGTAACCCAAAGCCCCCGCCTTGTCAAACTTTCGTATCCGCGGGCTAAAAATCCCGCCGGCCTTCGATCGCCTTGACCAGAGTTCCCGGATCCACGAAATCAAGCGCGGATCCAACGGGGATGCCGGTAGCCAGCCGGGTGATCTTGACCTTAAGGGGGCGAATAAGACGGGCGAGGTAAAGCGATGTGGTCTCTCCTTCGACGTCGGAACCGGTCGCCAGGATCACCTCTCTGACCGCTGAACTCTTGAGCCGGACTACCAGTTCGCGCGCCCGGATATCCTCGGCCCCGATGCCTTCCAGGGGGACGATCTTCCCCATCAGGACGTGATAGACACCCCGGTAGGCGCCGGTGGCCTCCAGGGCGACAACGTCTTTGGGCTCCTCGACCACGCAGATTAGCGAACGGTCGCGGCGGGGATCGCGGCAAACCCGGCAGAGATCCTGGTTGGTCAGGTTTCCACAGGCCAGACAGAACCTGATCTTGGCCTTGAACTCCCGGATCGCCTGGATCAGGGACTGGACGCCGGCGGTATCGCGCTTGAGGAGATGGTAAAGAATCCGCTGGGCGCTGCGCGGGCCGAGGCCGGGGAGCTTGACCAGCTCATCGATGAGAGACTGCATTTCGGGGGGATACGGCACGGGCGATCCCTAAAAACCAAGCCCCGGCAATTGCATCCCCCCGGTCAGGGCCGACATCTCCTCTTGGGCAGTCCGTTCGGCTTTTTCCAGAGCCTGCCGGACGGCCGCCACGACCAGGTCTTCCAGCATTCCGGCGTCTTCGGGGTCTATCACCTCGGGATTGATGCTGATCGAGAGCAGGTCCTTCTTGCCGTTGACCACCGCTTTGACCATCTCGCCGCCGGCGGTCCCCTCGACTTCCATCTCGGCCAGCTTGGCCTGTACCGATCCCAGTTTCTGCTGCATCTGCTGAGCCTGCTTTAATAGTTTTCCCATTCCCGCCATTTTTCGGTTCCTCGCGATTATTCTTTGATCGATTCAATGGTGGCGTCGAAAGCCGCCATCGCTTCCCTTACCAGGGGGTGATTCTTCAGGATTTTTTTCTTGGTCTGCCGGCTGGGTTGGCGTTCTTCGGGCGAACAGGCCTGATTGAGCGGGGCGATGGTGAACTCTAATTTTACCGGGAATCCCAGCTTGTTTTTCAGAATCCTTTCCAGGACTCTCCGATGGGCGGGAGAATCGAGCTCATCCCGGTGGAAATTATGGCCTTCATCGAAACAGACGGTGAGCCGGCCGTCCTTAAACTCGGTGGGCTCGCCGGCGGAAAGGTAGGTTTTTAGGCGGGGACGGACGGTTCCCAGGCTTTCCAGGAAATCGGGCCAGAGATTTTTCACCGTTTCCAGGCCGGCCTCCGGGGCCGGCGAGGGGGATGTCGGATTCCCGGGATTATCCTCCTGAACCGCAACCGGCCGGGCGGCGGGCGAAGGATTCGAAGCGGGACGTTTCTTCTCCAGCGCTTCCAGGCGGCGGATCAGGTCCTCCACGTAAACCCGCCGCGGCGCGGACGCCAGTTTTGCCAGCGTCACCTCGATCGCGACCCGCGGAGAGATCACTTCCTTGACCGCGCTCTCCAGCGCGAGAAGCTCGTTGATGATAAACATCAGCTGGGGCCGGCTGAAACCTTGGCTTTTTTCGGCAGGTCCCTCGGAGGCGTCTTCCCGGGCGGCGGGCGGGCCGGTCAGCAAGGAAAACAGAAGATTGTGGAAATGGCTGACCAGCGCGGCAATGAACTGGTTGAGATCCCATCCCTTCTCGAATACGTTCTCGGCGGTCTTGAGAACCCCGGCCGGATCGGCCGCGAG
>PUNC01000018.1 GCA_003551625.1 PVC group bacterium
ATTTGTCCGGCACCAAGCGGACGGGCAAGACCCGGACCATCGAGATCGCCTCGCCGCTCTGCTTCAACTCGGTGATGTCGGCCTCGATGACTGACGCCGCTATGTATCGCTCCACCGAGTCCGACCGCTGCACGATCTTTCACGACGAGGCGGCCAAATACGCTCGCAAGTCCAAGGTGGATCTCTCCGAGCGGCTGGAGATCTTCAACTCCGGCTACAAGAGAAGGGGCTCGGTCCGCCGCTGTGTGGGAGACAGCAACGTCCCGACCGACTTTTCCACCTGCAGCCCCAAGCTGCTGGCCAACATCGAGGGCCTGGAGCAGACCTCGGCCGACCGGACCATCATCCTTAACCTGCTGCGGGCGCGGGGGGAGGTGCCCAAGTTCTCCCACCGCCGGATGGAGGCGGCCTTCCAGCGGCTGAGAAACTCGCTCTATGTTCTCGCCCTCCTTTACCACGAAGAAGTCGGAAGGATTTATTCCGATCAGGAGATGGTCAAGGGCCTCAAGGACCGCGAAGACGAGCTCTGGAGCCCGATCTTCGCCCTGGCCGAGTTCATTGACGGTCACCGGCTCGCCCGCGATCCCTCCCTGGCCGAAGCCGACCTTCTCACCTCGAAGATGATCCGGATGGCCTTCAACTGCCGGGACCGGAAGCGCGAGGATGAACTGGAGGAGAATCCCGAGCAGCGGATTCTGGCCGCGCTGCTCGACTTCTTGGACGAGCGCGAACCGATAAAGGACCAGAACGGCAACCCCACCGACCTTTACGCCTCCGACGACGTGCTGGAATACATCAGAGAACGGGACACGCTCGACTGGGTGACGAAGAACTATCTCGGCCGGGTGCTCGCCAAGCTTCAGATAATCAAGAACAAGAAGGACGACAAGCCCTACCAGCGGCTGGAATCCAACACGATCGTCTCGGTCGGCCGGCAGGTCCTCTGCTATCGCTTGCCCCGCCGGAGGGTCGATGACATTGCCGAGCGCTACCTTGCCCCTGATCCTGTTGGAGATTCTGACGATGAAAACGCTAACAAAGAATCCCAACAAGAATCCTAACAGGCGCAATCCCTTGAATAGCAAAGCGAAAAGGCCGAAGAACCCCCCTCTTGTTAGGATTTCAGCGTTTTTTTCCCAGAAAGGCCGGCCCCTCCTTTCCCACTCCCCCTGGTTGTCCGGGAGGGCGGGAGAAGCCCTCCTGGCCGCCGCCGTGATCTATCGCTTTTATCCTAACAGAACACTTCCCGTTATTCGCAACTGCTTGCTTGTCAGCGCAATCGGCTTGTTGGCGTTTCTGTTGGTATTCTTTCCGGCCCGGAGGAAAACGCTAACAAACGGGAGAAATCCTAACAATGAAGCTTAAAGCCGAGCTCATACGAGCCAAGATCGAGCGCCTTGATCCGCTAAAAGACGCCTCTGTGATCGCCGCGCTCCGGGCGGAACTCGCGAAGCTTGAGGCCGTTCAGGAGCGCGGCCAGGCTTCCCAGCCCGATCCGATATCCCCGCGGGAAGAAGAAACCGTCGGCCCGGAGCTCCCGGCATCCGGACCGTTTCCCGAGCTGTCCGCCGAGGTCCACATCCGCTCGCCCCGCCACGGCGACATCTACCTGGTCCCGAAAAGAACGGGCGCCGCGCGTTTTGAGATCCTTCCCGACGAGATGGCCCTGCTTGCCGTAGCGCGGAGGACGCTGGACGCGACGATCGTGGAGGTGAGAAGTAATGTCCCGGCTCGACTATAAGTTCAAAGAGATTTCTTTCGACCCCGCCGTGATGGACGCCATCTTCTCCGCCCCGGAAAAGGACGGTGGGGAAGAGGGCAGGGCGCAGGAGCGGCAGGACCGCCTGAACGCCGATATGCGCAAGGTCCGCCGGGTGATGAGAGCCGGCCTCACCCCCCGCCAGCGGGAGTGCCTGACCCTTTACTATCTCAAGGGACTCGACCAGTGGGAGATCGCCGCCCGCCTCGGAATCCACCAGACCACCGTCTCCCAGCACATCAAATACGCCCTGGAAAAGCTCCGCCGCGTTCTCCGGGCCAATGCGCCCGACGCACCGATGCCGGCCATTTCCCTTGACCGAGGATGGGATAGTTGATAAAAAATTAAATATACATCAAGTTAACCAATAGTTTATTTAGGAGGCGCTATGATCGAGGCAGTAACAAAACAAAGAGGCATTGCCCCCTATTTTGTCTGCGACCAGTGTCACGAGATTATTGAGAATGCGGGATATGGTCTCGCAGCTATGCCTCAATTAAGGATAAATGTGCAAGGTCGAACAGAAGTTCTACACGTCCATAAAGGTAAATGTTACAAAATGCTTGAGGACAAATGGGACGGCAGGGTGGGTTCGGTTGAACTGCTGAGACACATTGAACTTTTAATTCATAATTCGCGCGTCGAATTGTCTGACATCCAAAAACTTCGAGATAACTACGAACAAATTGGTTTATAGGGGAGAAATTGCTTTAGCTAATTTGTTTAATCTCTCCGGACAGCACTTAAATATATACTGTTAAGTTTTCAAGCTTATGGAACTAATAGATGCTGACAATTCTGGAGTACCGATTCTTAGTACTGAAGATATCGAATTGAAGGCCGAGGAAGTAATTTCCTACTTCAATCCTGAACTGCTGGGAAGCCCAACGTACATCCCTCTTATTGATTTCGTGGAAAAGTTGCACGATAGGTATAACCTTGATCGCTCTTACGATATGGA
>PUNC01000190.1 GCA_003551625.1 PVC group bacterium
CAGCGTATCGAGTTTCAGATCGCTCATCATTCTCTCCTTTTGTTATTAAACGGCGTTGAACAGTTCGGTTGACAGGTAACGCTCGCCGGCATCGGGAAATACGGCCACGATCAGCTTTCCCTTGTTCTCCGGAGCGCGGGCGAGCCGGTCGGCGACGGCCATCGCGGCGCCGCTGGAGATGCCGGCGGTGATGCCTTCCTCCAGGTGAAGACGGTGGGCGTATTCGAACGACTCCTCGTTGGAGACGGTAGCGATCTGGTCGACCAGGTCCAGGTCGAGGACGGTGGGTTTGAATCCCGCTCCGATTCCCTGGATCTTGTGGGGGCCCGGCTTGGGCTCCTCGCCCGCCCGCAGGGCGGTCAGAACCGGCGAGTGGACCGGCTCGACGGCGACCGAGCGGATCGCCTTCTTCTTCTCCTCCTTGATATAGCGGCTGACGCCGGTGATGGTGCCGCCGGTGCCGACGCCGGAGACCAGGATATCGATCTCTCCGCCGGTGTCGTTCCAGATCTCGGGGCCGGTGGTCTTGAAATGGATCTCGGGGTTGGCCGGGTTGTTGAACTGTTGCGGCATAAAATATCCGTCCGGTTCCGATTTCGCGATCTCCTCGGCCTGGGCGATGGCGCCGGGCATTCCCTTGACTCCCTCGGTCAGGACCAGCTTCGCTCCGAAAGCCTTCAGCATCCGCCTTCTCTCCAGGCTCATCGTCTCCGGCATTGTCAGCAGGAGGGGATAGCCCCGGGCGGCGCAGACGAAGGCCAGGGCGATTCCGGTGTTGCCGCTGGTCGGCTCGATCACGGTAACCCTCCCCGATCCCGGTTTGAGGAGACCGTCGCGCTCGGCCGCCCAGATCATCGACGCCCCGATGCGGCATTTGACCGAGGAGGCCGGGTTGCGTCCCTCGATCTTGGCCGCCACTTTCGCTTCGGCGCCTTGCGTGATCCGGTTGATCCGGACCAGGGGCGTGGAGCCGATGGACAGGCTGTTGTCGTCGAATACTCCCTTCATTGTTTCCTCCGCGGTTAGATGTGATATTCCAGCGCAACTTCGCGCGCTTGCCGTTCCCTGTCGGCCAGACCGTCCAGCGTGATCCCGGAAAGAACCTTGATGATCGCCGAGGCGACCGCGTTCCATACTTCCCGGGCGGCGCAGTCGGCGGAGATGGAGCAGGCTCCTTCGTCCGGCAAGCATTCCACCGGAGCGATCGGTCCTTCCAGCGCCGAGATGATTTCCAGCGCCGTGATCTCGGAAGGGGGGCGGCTCAGTTCGTATCCCCCTCCCGGCCCCCGCGTGGCCTTTGCCAGTCCCGCGTACCTCAAAGCGGCCATCAGAACGTGGATATATTTTCCGGAGATCCCCCGGTTCTTCGCTATTGTCGTCACGCCGACCGGACCGCTGCCGTAACGGGACGCCAGCTCAATCATTATCCGCAGTCCGTATCTGCCCCTGGTCGTTATCTTCATGGTCTTTTCGAAAAAAAAGCGGAATTTTATTCCATCTTTGGCTGTTTATGCCATAGTCCCGGGGAAATGTCAAGTAAGTTGATCAAATAATTTAACAAATATTTTACGTTGACCGGAAAGCGTTCCGGAATGTAGATTCCTCCCCGGCTTACTGTTGAAGAATAGGAGGAGAAGGAAGATGTCGAAGAATAAGATCGAGTGGGAAGAGGTTTATGAACTTGAGATCGTGAAGAAAGCCCGCCGTTGGAACCGGCTGCGCGACGTTTACACCATCGAGGGAATCAATCGCCGGATCGAGCAGGGAGGTTATCCGGAGGTGGTCCGCGACGCCGACCGCGCTTACGAGGCCACGATCTGGCAGACCGCCGGCGAGGTCTTGAAGAACCGCGACCGGATCCGCCTGGTCATCGTGGCCGGCCCCAGTTCTTCCGGCAAGACCACCACCACGCTCAAACTCTGTGAATGCCTCCGGACGATGGGAGAAAAGCTGAAACTGCTGGCCCTGGACAATTATTTCTGGAACCTGGCCGACCAGCCGCGCGACCGCCACGGCGATTACAACTTCGAGACCCCCCGGGCCCTTGACATCAAGAGCATAAACCGCAACATCACCGAGCTGCTGGCCGGGCGGGAAGCCGTCATCCCGGTCTATGACTTCAAGACCGGCCGCCGGAAGGAAGAGGGAACGAAGATGAAGCTGGAAGGGGGCGAGCTTTTGGTGGTGGAGGGCCTGCACGGGCTTTTCGCGGATATGACCCGGGGCGTCTCCAAGGAGGAGAAGTTCCGGGTTTACATCGAGGCCGTCTGCCAGCTGAAAAATCGCGCCGGCGACTATATTCCCTGGACCGATATCCGGCTTCTGCGCCGGATGCTGCGCGACAGCCTTCACCGCAACTATCCCCCGCTGAAGACCGTCGGCCACTGGCACTACGTCCGCAAGTCGGAGAAGGAGTATATCGTTCCTTTCATCAAGGACGCGGATATGGTGATCAACGGCTATCTGCCGTACGAGCTGCCGATCCACAAGAAGTATCTTTACCCCAACCTCAAGGAGGCCGTCTCCCACTATCAGGAGGAGTCGGAACGGGCCGACGCCTTCAAACGGGCCTCCCGCTGTTTGGGCTGGCTGGAGGAGATACTGGTGTGGGAGGACGACTCGATCATTCCGGCCACTTCCCTGCTTCGTGAATTCATCGGCGGCGGCATCTACCACTGACCGAATTATTCGTGAAATGAAGGCTTTTCGCGAATAATATGGTAATCTGTTTAACCCTTACCGTTTCCGGCCCGACCGGCCGCCGACAGTCTTGAACGACGAGAATGAAAGCCCGGACAAGGTCGAGTGCCCCCACTGCGGCCTTCCCACCAGCTCCGAGGGGCTGCGCTGCATCTTCTGCGGAGAGCGGTTGAACCTTCCCGCCGGCGGCCTGAGCTGGCTGGCCTTCAAGGGGGGCGGGTTGATCGCCCTGGGGATAGCGATTTTGCTTCTGGCGGCTTTTATCGCGTTGATATTGTTATGATCACCTACCTTAAACACCCTCGCCTTAATCATCCCCAGCTGCTGGCGGCCTGGCCGGGTATGGGTTTTGTCGCTTTTCGCACGGTAAGTTATCTTCTCGAATCCCTCGCCCCCGAACGTTTCGCCTTCATCAATCCGGCGGATTATTTTTCGGTCTCCAGCGTAATGGTGGACGAGGGGCTGGCTTCGATCCCGTCCCTACCGGAAGGGAGCTTTTATTACTGGAAGAATCCGCTGGCGGGCGGTGACCTGGTCTTTTTCCTGGGCGATTCCCAGCCGTCGCCGCGGCTGCAGCTCAAGCTCGCCCGCGAGATCGTCGCCCTGGCCAAAAGCGCGGGGATAAAGCGGGTCTATACTTTCGCGGCCTCCCCCTCGCCGGTCCAGCACAAGGACCGGCCGCGGGTCTGGGGGGTGGCCAACAGCCCTTCGGCCCGGAGCTTTCTTCTTAAAAACAACGTTCCGCTTCTTCAGCAGGGACAGATCAGCGGTTTGAACGGGCTTCTCCTGGGCGCCGCCGCCCAGGAGCGTCTTGCCGGAATCTGTCTCCTGGGCGATATTCCTTATTATACCGTCAACCTGGAGAATCCCCGGGTCGCCCGGGCGATCCTGGAGGTGATGGAGAAACTGATCCCGGTCAAGATCGATTACTTTCATATCGACCAGGAGATCCAGCACTCCGACCGGGAGATTTCCCAGATGGGGAAGAAGGCGCAGGAGTCCATGGCTTCCTTTCTTCAGGCCGACGATTACGGCGAACCCGAGCTCGAGGAAGACGAATACGGCGACGACCGCCCGGAAGAGATCGCCGGGGAAGAGGAGGAGGGAGAAGCCGGCCCGGAAGACACCGGGCCTCTTCCCGAGCCCGCCCGCCGCCGGATCGAGGACCTGTTTCGCCGCGTAAAGGGGGACATCTCTCAGGCCTCGATCCTGAAAAAAGAGCTCGACCGGTGGGGCGTCTACCGGGAATACGAGGATCGGTTTTTAGATCTTTTCCGGGATCCCGGTTCGCTCCCCGACAATTAAACCCGCCCGGCACCGGGTCAAGATGGTCTCCGCTTCTTCCGCCAAGCCAACCGATTCCGCCCGTCGCCCGCCGGCCGGGAGGTTCCGGGCGAGCCTCCCGCCGCCGCTGGCGGTCTTCACGCTGGCCGTCTCCGGCCGTCTTCTGCTTACCTTCCTCTTCTTCCTGCGTTTCGGCGCGCGCGCTTCGCAGCTGATCGAGATCTGGTACTATTACGGGGTGGCCCGGGGAGCGTTCTCGCTTCCGGCCCTGGACCCGACTCTCTACCTCCTCCGTTTCCTTCCCCTGGTTTCGTCCCCCGATCGCCTGTATTCCGCCGTGGCGCTGCAGGCTCTTCTGCTTTCCTCCCTGACCGCCGTCGCGGTGTATTTCTGGGTCTCCCGACGGGCGGGCCGCGCCGCCGGTTTCTGGGCGGGAGGAGTCTTCGGCATCCTGCCGGCCCCGATCTCGCTGTCGTCGGCCAATTACTCCCACGATCTGGTCGCCCTGCCGGTGATTCTCCTTTTCGCCCTGATCCTGGAAGCGGTCTTTGAAGGCCGGAGAAGCGGCGGAAAATTTCTGCCGGCGGCGGGAGCGGCGGTTTTTCTGCTGGCGGTGGGAATAACCATCGGACCGTTGATGGCGGGGTTTGTCGTGGTCGTGCTCTTCGATCTTGCCTGGAGGTTCTACGGTTCCTCCCAGCGGGATTCTTCTCCGTCTTCCGCGGCGGTCTTCCTGGGCCTGCTGATCCTGGCGAACGCGGGGATATACCTTGTCGCGCGGGACCGCCTTCTTGACTGGATTATCCCGCTGGCCCGGATGATGCGCGGGATCGACCTCCAGGCCCAGGCGGTGATCGGTTCCGCCGATCTTCAGCCAATGCCGCCGGCGGGGCTGTGGACCCGTTACAACTTTTTTCTGTTCTTTCTTCCCGCCGGCCTGACCGCCGCGTTCCGCCGCCGCGATTTTCTGGTCCTGAGCCTGTTTGTCTTTTCTCTCGCCCTCTCCCTGGCCGTAAACCGCGGCGCGCGCCTGCTCGACCTCGGCGTGGCGGCGGCGGTCGCCTTCGCTTTTGTTTCGGCGGAGAGGAAAGACTGGAAGATCTCGCTGGGTTTCTGGGCCCTGCTCCTGGGGCTGAGGGCGGCGTTTCCGGCCGCCGCCTCCGCCCTGCGGCTGGCCGGTTTCCCCGGCGGCCCAGGCCGTCTTCTTCCCGGCCTCTCCGCGGTCCTGGCGGCCGATGGTTTCCGGGGAGTCTTCTCCATCCCCGGGATGATGGCCGCGGCTTATATCCTCGCTCTGGGCTGGATATTATGGTCCGGGAACAGGAAGAAGACCGCGGCCGTTTTTCTGATCGCGGTCACCGCCGCCTTTCAATGGAGATGGGTCTGGGCTTCCTTCACCCCCGCCAGCGTCGATCTGGAATGGCGGGCCTACCGCTGGCTCGACGAACGGGCGGCGCCCGGGGAAAAGATCTTCGCCGCCTGGAACCAGGGTTTCCTGATCGGGGCGACGACGGAGCTGGTCCCGGTGACCACCCCCGACCGGATCGACCTCGAGCTTCCCCGTTACTACTGGGTGGAGGAGGACGAGGCCTGGGAGGAATTGCGGCGCCGCGGGGTGAGGTATGTCCACGTCAACAACCGTTATTTCGGCCTCATCTCGGTTGACGAGCGGAGAGACAGTTTCAGGATGCGCGGCAGCACCATCATCGGTCCCCGGCCGGACCACATAAGGAGCCTGGCCGTGATGCGGAAGACCCTGCTTTACCGCCTGCTCTACGAACCCCAGACGCTGAGCAGGTTTCGCTTGATCCTCGACCGGGCCGATCCCGAAGAAGGCGTCGGGGTGAGAATCTTTCTGGTCCAGCGGCCGGATGAGATCTCAGAACCGGATTGAGCATCGGGCCCGCCCGTGGTATATTGCTGTAAATTAATCATTGCCGGCAAAGTTGCCTTGAGCTTGCAACCTTATCGGGGAGGCATCGAAAATGGGTTTGACAAGGCGTAAGCTATTTCCGGTCGCGGCGGTCCTGCTGCTTTTTCCTCTCGCGCTGCTGGCCCAGGACTTGCGGGACGGGGTCTGGCCGGGTCGCGCCGAGCGCGGACCCTTCGAGGTGGAATTGAAGCTGGTTGTGGAAGAAGGACGGATCGGCGCGGTCAAGTATGAATCCATCCCCAACTGGCACACCGCGACGGTTATGCGGGAGATGACGGAACAGATTCTTGACCGCCAGTCCGCCGAACTCGACGCCGTTACCGGGGCTACCATCAGCTGTGAGCTGATCGCCGAAGCGGTCGGCCAGGCGCTCGATCGGGCCCGTCCCGACCCCGACGCCGCGCCGACACCTCGGGCCGAATCAAGAGGAGGCCGCGTGATACTGAAGACGACGCTGGGAGAGATCGAACTGGAGCTTTTCCCCGAGAAAGCTCCCAAGGCCGGCGAGAATTTCCTGAGGCTGGCCGGAGAAGGCTATTACGACGGAACAATTTTTCACCGGGTGATCCCGGACTTTATGATTCAGGGCGGCGATCCCACCGGGACCGGCCGGGGGGGGAGGTCGATCTGGGGGAAGCCCTTTGAGGACGAATTTCACGACGACCTTGTCTTCGACCGGACCGGCCTGTTGGCGATGGCCAACTCCGGCCCCAACACCAACAATTCGCAGTTTTTTATCACCGTGGCCAAGACCCCCTGGCTCAACAACCGGCACACCATTTTCGGCCGGGTGATATCGGGTTACGACGTGGTGGAGGCGATCTCGAGGGTTGCCACCGGCCCGGGAAACCGCCCCCGGGAGGAAGTAAAGATCCTGGAGGCGGTGGTTCGTTAAAACTCCAACTAATGCCGGAACCAGGCCAATGGAAGGAAGACCGGCTTGAGAAGAACGGTAATCATAACGGCGGTTTGGCTGCTGGCGGTCTCCGCCTCCGCTTCCGCCTTTACTCTGCGCTTCACCCCCTCCGGCGAGCCGGTCCGTTGGCCCGAGGAAGGCTCCGCCATTTTTTACCTGGTCGGCACCCGGGACGGCGCGGATCGGGGCCGGAAGGTCGAGGCCCTCGACCGGGCCTTTCATTCCTGGCAGAAGCGCCTGCCGGGGACCATCAGCTTTGTTTTCGCCGGCTCCGGCGAAGGACTGCGCGTCGAGCGCGACGGGACCAACCTCCTGGTCTGGGTTGACGAGGAGTGGAGCCACGGCCCGGAAGTGGCGGCCCTGGCAACCACCTGGTATTGCCCCGCCACCGGGCTGATCGATGAGGTAGATATCGAGTTCAACGCCCGAGATTACCGGTGGGCGACCGGGGAAGGGGAGGAGGGGCTTGATCTTAAATCGGTGGCGCTTCACGAAATCGGCCATCTTCTGGGGCTCGGCCATTCCTTCCATCCGTCCGCGGTTATGCACGATACGATATCCCCCGGTCCCGGTTTTTCCCGGCGCCTGTCCCGGGACGATGTCGAAGCGATCTCACTGCTCTACCCCCCCGTTCGGCCGGGTCTTTTCATCTCCGATCTTCCGGTGCTTTTCTTCCCCGATACTTTCAGCGGGCAGACTTCCTTCAGTTCCCGGTCCCTGGATTCTTTATCCTCCGCGTCCGGGATTACCGCCCTGGGCTCCGTCTCCCTGGCGGCAGGGGAAGCTCCGACCGGCCTGGCGCTGGCGCGTCTCGATCCGGAGGGGCGCTATCTGCTGGAAGTCGCTTCCCTGCCTTCGACGGACGGGGAGGCGAAGACAATCTGTCCGCCGGCCGAGCTCGTCCCCCCGGCCAGGATCGTCGGACTGGCCGGCGTCGATTACCGCCGCCGGGGGGAGCGCTTGGAGCTGGCCGTGTTGAGCCGGGAGGGGGGCGGCGAGCGGGTCTCGATATACCGGGTGATTCCGGGCGAGCCTCTGTCCGGGCAACCGCTCTTCTCCTCCGCGGTGGCGCCCGCCGCTTCCGCCGACAACTTTCTGGGGATGGCCTCGCTGGACGCTTCCGGGGACGGGTTCGCCGACGAACTCGTCATCCTGCGCGCCGCCGGCGCGGGTTTTTCGCTTGCCGTCTATTCGCTTCCCCGGGAAGGCGACTACTTCCTCGAGCCGCTGGCGCCCGCGGATCGTTTCGCGGTCAGCGTCCGGAAAGGCTCCCGGCTTCTGGGGCTGGCGGCGCTGGACGCCGACGGCCGCGGTAAGGACGAACTGGTGGTGCTGGAGCGCACCCTCGAAGGCAAGTATCGGCTGCACGCCTACCGGGTGGAACCGGCAACCGGCGGAAGGGGAAAGTCCGTCAGCCACCTTTTCTCCGCGGTTCTACCCGACGGTCTCGGCGGGGTTCTTCCCGCCCGGATTGCCGGCATCGACGCCCACGGCGACGGGTTCTTCAACGATCTCGCCATCCTCAACCGCCTGCCCTGATTCACACCCGCTTGGCACTCACGAACCTTTCGCCAGTCTCCCGTGGCTGATCACCGCGGACGGCTCTCCGTGGACCCGCAGCGCCTCCAGAACGTTGGGCTCCCGCAGAACCACCAGGTTGGCGGTGTTGCCGACCCGGAGCTCGAACTTCTTCAGCCCCATACAGCGGGCCACGTCCACCGTGATCATATCGTAGAGTTCCTCCATCGCCTCGGCGGTGGTCATCCATAAGAGGTGGGAGTTGAGGAAGGCGACCTCGAGCATATTGTTGCGCCCGAAGGGGTAATAGGCGTCGGAGATGTCGTCCTGGCCCAGGGCGACCAGCGCGCCTTCGGCCCGCAGGTCCCTGACCCGGGCGTGGAGCGGGCCGGTGTGGGGGTCGCTGATCACGCCCAGCCGGGCCCTTTTGAGCAGGGCGACCAGCTTCATAAAATAGGGGTCGGGGTAGAGGCACATCGCCCGGGCGTGATGGGCCAGCACGCGTCCTTCCCAGCCATCGCGGATGGTCGCCAGCGCCAGCTTCTCCAGCGTCCGCAGCCCCGGGTCTCCGGCGTCGTCCACCAGCATCGAAACCGGAGCGTCGAACTCTCGGGCGATCTCGAACATCTTGTCGATGTGATCCTGCTCGTCGGCCTCGGTGTATTCGATCCAGGGAATTCCTCCCACCACGTCGGCCCCCATCTTCATCGCCTCCCGGACCAGCTCGGCCGCCCCGGGTTCGCGGGCGACGCCGTCCTGGGGAAAAGCCACCACCTGCACGTCCACCACGCCCTTGAACTCCTCCCGGGCCTTGATCAACGCCTTGACCCCTTCCAGGCGGGCCTTGCTGTCCACGTCGGCGAAAGCGCGGATGTGGGTGTTGCCGAAACGGACGGCCTCTTTCAGCGCCTTTCTGACATTGGGGAGAATCCAGGAGACGTCGTAGTTGGCCTTGGCCTCGGCCGCGGCCTCGATGGCGCTCATCGCCTTGCCCATATCGGCGCCGTGGTAGTTCTGCAGCGCCTTTTCGCTGATCTGCAGCAGGGTATAGACCTTGCACAGGTGCAGGTGGGCGTTGACGAAGGACTCGGTCACCAGCCCGCCGCCGGCGTTGATGACTTTCTTCGGCCGCCCGGAGATCTTGCGGGCGATTTTGGCGATCTTGCCGTCCTTGATCGCGATCTCCCAGGTTCCGCGGCGGCGGCGCAGCGATGCGTTCCTGATCAAAATATCCATTTCCACCTCCCGGTTGGTTGGTATCGGTTCGTCTCTGTCGGGCGAAAACTGAAGCGGTATTATACTCCGCCCGCCCGGCCGGTGTCCACAGTCAGAGCAGGGCCGCCGCCGCCGCGCCCACCAGGTTGGCGTCGTCAAGCTTGAGAAGCCGCAACGATCTTTCCCCCTCGCCGGCGGTGAGCCGGTCCAGGTTTGTCAGGGTCTCCCGGCGATAAAACTGCGACTTGTTGATCACGCTTCCCTCGGCGATAACCCTGATCTCGCCTTCTAACCCCAGGGCGTCGCCCAGGCCGGCCAGCGCCGCCGCCGCCAGACCGCCGGCCCGTTCCAGGAGCCGCCGGGCCGTCTCTCCCCGGCGATCCCGGTATTCCTCCGCCCACCGGCCGAGGTCGGTAAGCAGGGGAATCTCCGGGCAGAGGTCTTTTCCCAGGATAAAGGCGGCCAGTTCCGGAAGATATTTTCCGCTCACCGCTTTCTCCATCCTCTGGCGCCCGGCGTCCGGCCGTCCGGCGTCGAGTTCGTCGTCCCAGGGGGAGAGATGGGGAGGGTAAAGGTTGCCGGCTTCCAGATTGACGGCCATCACCCGGCTTTCCCGGTCCCAGCCCGCGGTTTTTTCGCCCAGGGTGGAAACGGGAAAGAAGGCGGCCAGATTGAAACCCGTCCCCACGACCATTCCGATGAAACTGTCCCGGCCGCCCGCCTCTCCCCATTTCCAGCTCCCTCCCAGGAGCGCGGCCACGGTGTCGTTGAGTACGACCGCGCCTGAAATTTTCCCGCCCCGATTCCGAACGGCATTGCGGAGCAGCTTTCCGACCCTTTTCCCCACCGCTTCGGGGTAATCGATCTCCTTGGTCCAGCCCAGCAGAACCGCGTCGCCGTCGGGAAGAACGCGGGCGGGATAGGAAAAACAGTAGCCGAGGGGCAGTTCGTCGCCGGTCAAACCTTCCAGGGCGCCGGCCTGCCAGGAAAAGAGGTCTTCATCCGGTTTTCGGGAGTCCAGCCGGCGGGAGCGGGGGCCGGCTTCGATTTCGTAATTCCGGTTCGCGTCGAGTCTTACCACCGCCGCCCGCAGGGATGTTCCCCCGAAGTCCACCGCCGCCGCCCGCCCGGCCAGATCCTCGGGCGGGGGAGGCAGGAAAGTGGGCAGGGCCCTGATCAGCCCGTCCCGGCGGGGGAGACCGTCGAGAATCTGCCGGGCGACTTCGGTCCGGATCTCCCGCAATTGTTCAAGTGAAAGCTTCAGCGATCTCATCGCGACAGGCAGCGTTCGCGGCGCTTCGGCCACCCCTGTCCCGATCCCGTTGGGATTCCCCTTCAGCGGGATCCCTGCGGGAAAGGGGTGGACTACGAATGTAGTCCACGGCTTTAGCCGTGGCCTCCGGCGCGCGCTTAAATAAGCGGGCCGTCCCGGCCCGCTTTTTTAATAGGAGAAGAAACTGTCCCCGATAAATTCCCGGAGGATCGAGGTGGAAGGGACGTCCCGCTCGGAGATGGGGGCGAAGAAGGAGAGAAAGTGGAGCAGGCGGTGGGCCTCCACGTAGTTGGGGTCGTCGGGCGTGACGTCCAGCAGCCCCAGTTCGGCGTGGTGTTTCATTACCGCCTGTTCATAGACCAGGGCGGAGTTGAAGATCACGTCGGCGCTTTCCTGGAAGGGGAAGATATTGCGGTTTTCCCCTCTCCGGACGGAGGGCCAGAGGCTGATCGTCTGCGAGGCGTCCCAGCCGCGGTGGATGCGGTCGCGCACGATCCGGCGGAGCAGACGCGTGTCGGAGGTTAGAATCCGGTTATGATCGTCGATGCAGAGCTGGGTCAGGGCGCTGATGTAGATCTTGAATTTCTCCTTGCCGTCCACGGATTCCGAGACTAGGTCGTTGAGGCCGTGAATCCCCTCGATGATCAGGACCGATCCGGGCTGGAGGCGGAACTCCACGCCTTTTTCCCGGCGCAGGCCTTTCTTGAAGTCGAATGCCGGCACTTCCACCTTCCGGTTGCGCAACAGGTCGCTGAGCTGGCGGTTGAACAGTTTCAGGTCCAGCGCGTCGAGCGATTCGAAGTCGTAATCCCCTTTCTCGTCGCGCGGCGTCTGATCGCGGTTCTTAAAATAGTTGTCGAGGCTGAGGGCCACCGGGTTCAAGCCCGCCACCTTGAGCTGGATCATCAGTCTCTTGGAGAAGGTCGTCTTGCCCGAAGCGGACGGTCCGGCGATCAGTATCAGCTTTATCCGCTGGTCCCGTTTCAGGATTTCATCGACGATCGCGGCGATTTTTTTCTCGTGGAGCGCTTCGGCGACCATGATCAATTCCCTGATTCTTCCGCTGACGCAGAGATCGTTAAGCTGGCCGACATTCTCCACCGAAAGGATGTTGTTCCATCGCCGGGTCTCGCGGTAAACATTGAAAAGCTTTATTTCCTGGCGAACGGTGGGCGAAAGCCTCCATTTCTCCTCCCAGGTCGGAAATCTCAGGACGAAACCTTCCTGGTAAGACTCCAGGGCGAAGGCGGCGATCGCGCCGGTGCTGGGAGCCAGGGGGCCGGAGTAAAGTTCCTGGAAGTCGCCGCAGCTGACCAGACAGACGTCGGAGGTTCGCAGGTAAGGGAGCAGCTTGAGCTTGTCTTCGAGTTCCTGCTCCTCGAAATAGGCCTTGGCTTCCCGGTAGGCCACGTAATTGATCTTGAACTGACGATCCCGGGCGACAATCAGCCTCATCCGTTCCTCGATCCTGGTTATATCTTCTTTCTTCAGCGGCCGGTCGAGATAGAGGTCGAAGTAGTACCCCTCGGCGACCGACTGGCCGATCACCAGCCTTTTTTTCGGGAAAAGCTGATGGACGGCTGCGATCAGGATCAGGGTGGCGCTGCGGCGATAAACCGCGACCCCCTGCCAGTTCTTGTAGGTTACCACCTTGATCGAGCAATCGGATTTGAGCTTGTAGTCGGGATCGACCAG
>PUNC01000179.1 GCA_003551625.1 PVC group bacterium
CCCAAAGGAGCTTACGATGCTATCTATGGTTGGAATTAAAGAACGAATCCGAAAGCGGCTGCAAGAGGTGGGGTATGACATACACTACCGCGCCTTTGTGGAAGCTTCTTTTAACCATCGCGGGCACGGCGGCTCATTTTGTGTCTCCTCGGCCAACGCCAGGCGGTTTGTGGTGGAGATAAAGGAACGGTGCGAGGATGGCTTTCGAGTTCCGTGCCGAGAAGAGCGAGTCCACGGTCGGAAGATGTGGGTGGCAAGCCAGCGGTTTGGCAAGCGCGCCAGTGAGATAAATAAGTGTGTCGACTGGATTGCTTCCGCCCACGACAACCATATGCATCTATATGAGGCTCTGCACGCTACCGAATTGCCGCTTCCAGAGGCTCAGACCTTCGGACCCGACGAGTTCATTATAACGAAAGGGGGCACAGTTTACCCTAGCACGTGTAGATCAGCGCTCGCTGAGGATATTGTGTCGCTCAATGGTAGGCGGGTTGTCCACTCAGCATACAATCCAGGCTGCACCTCTTGGTTCAAAGTGCTCCTTGAGATGCGTGGCCTAAATTTACATATTGTGACCGATGGCGACGTATGGCACCCACTCCGAGAAGTCAATCGCACATACCAGGTGGACGAGCCGCGGCCCCGCCCACCCGATTTGTACGCGGGGGATTTGGCGCTAATCCGCGTAGCATGTAACTACTACACAAAGACCAACCTAGGAGCCGAAGGAGACAACGAATGAACTACGAAGCGGTGTTGATCGACCCCGAACGAGGCCACCACAGCCGTGGCACGGGGCCGAACCCAGTTGCGGCTGCGACAGCGGCGCTGCGGAAATTCCTGGCGTTCGGTCTGGATGAGCGCCACGAAAGCAAGGTCCAGCAGATCGGACCCAAAGAGGCGGTGACTACACTCTGCATGGTTAGCGTCGAGGATGAATACATTGAAAACCCCAGAACGCTCAAGGAAGACGTGCATGACCTGCAAATCCTGGTGCGCAGGGACCCCACCCAGGAGGTCATGTATACCCCAACAGGCTACATCCGCCCCATACTCTAGGAGCTTGACGTGACTGATATCCAAGGACTGCCACCGATTCCCGACGGCCACGGGCCAAATGTAGAGATGGTCCGACGAGTAGGAAAGTGGGACAATCTACCTGACGATGCCCTCGCCCTTGAGGACGACAGGTGGATCTCCGTCACTGAACTCATTATATGGCGTTACCATCGGCTCATCATCGCCCGCCGCTGCGAACAACGAGCTGACCAAGGCGACCGACAAGCGGAGAAGATAAGCGACGCCCTGGGGCGGCTTGCGGCCTGTTTTGAGGGCGGTGAGCTGATGGCGAGTGCGGACATGGCCGGGTTCTTTGATTCCGTCGCCGACGAAATTGAGCGTCTGCGGGCTATCGTGGGCGACCTTGTAAGCGCAGGGCAGCGACTGCTCGAAGAATTGGAGCATTACCTGCGGCAGGCCAGGGGAAACCAACAAACGAAAGGGCGGACGGCCCGCTGAGTGCCTTGCCCCGCGTGGACCGCCGCTGTCCGCTTTCACACGATGAGGCCCGTGTTGTCGAACCGAGATTCACGACTATATCGAGCGGCTGCGAGCAGAACGAGGTAACCCCGGGGTATAATTTTATGCGCTCAGCACGGGCGCACGACGACAGGACGGAGGAGGCCAGGGCAAATGGCCTGAGGTACAATGATTAAGAACGCGTTTTTCATCATCGACGACGGAGCACAAGTGTGGGCTATCAGGGACGTTCGTGCAGACCAAGAAGCATGGTTGAGGGAATTCGCGCTTGCTACTGGCGGTAGGCTGGCGCACAAACCACCCAAGGCCGAGGGTGTCTGCTACGGTGTGTTTGGTTATAAAGAGTTCCGCGATTTGATGCGGGATATGGGCTACGCCGAGGCAGTTCATCAAACTGATGATAGGCACCGATTCCAAGTCGCGGGGTAGTGCCTGGCGGCATTTTGGCGGACCCCGCCGGGCTAGAATATTAGAATCGCTGCAATTAGCAGGGGTTAAAGAAGACGGCCAGGGTAGAGTTGTCGTTTGGGCCGAGCAAGCCCACAATCCCCATACCAAGCCTATGTTCTTAGCGGAGTATGCTACAGGCCCGCCGCACTATGTTGTGACAGACGGTGAGGTATGGCAACCATTGGTTGCAGGTGCCAAAGGCCACTTCTTTTCATACCCCCTGCCATGGCCCTACTCGGGCCTGTCGGAAGCAGACCGCGAACAATTGACCCAACGCATAGCAGCATGGGTCCGGGCGCAGTTTGGAGAAACGCAATGAGTAGCTTACTCGAAAGATGCAGTTGGGCGAGCCGCTTCCGTTCAGACCCGGACAGTATCCCGGGTGAGCTGGCAAAATATCTGGGTGAGGCGTGGAAACCTACTATTTCTAGGGTCGGCACGCTACCCGTGCCCGCCCATTCCACATCACCGCGCTCAGTCGCCGACTGCTATCGGATTCAATTTAGTCGGGGCAAATCCAAACTGAATTTTTATTATAGACACGACGACACATCTGAAAATCCTTTCTTCCCTAATCCCAACGCCCCCAGTCTACACCGTTCTAGTATCCTTGCTTTAAATGTTTTGGTCTACATCGCAGACCAAGGCTGGCCTGTAGCAGCCAATATGGCCATTGTAAGATTGTGGTCCAACAAGGATGGGACAGGGCTAAGGCCAACC
>PUNC01000129.1 GCA_003551625.1 PVC group bacterium
CGGCGGCGCGGCGGGGAGCGTCGGAGGTCGCCGCCGTTGACCTCGACGCCGAAAGGGCGGCGCGGCTGTGCCGCGATTTCCAGCCCCTCTTCCCAACCACCGTTTTTCGTCCCGCCGATTCCGAAAACAAGCTCAAAGAAGCCCTCTCCTCGGCCGATCTGGCGGTCAACGCCACTCCGGTCGGGATGGGCGCCGCCGACCCGCCCGTTATCCCCGTCGCCTCCCTTCCCCGGTCCGCCTGGTTTATGGACCTGATCTACCATCCCCGCCGGACCGCCACCCTGAAGCTGGCCGTCGAATCCGGCCGGGAAGGCAGGGACGGCCTGGGAATGCTGGTCCGCCAGGCGGCGGCGGCCTGGGAGATCTGGACCGGCCGGGAAGCGCCGCTGGACGAGATGGCCGCCGCGGCCGGGTTCGGCGCCCCCGGCGGGAGCGAGTGATGGACTGGCTGCCGCCGCTGGTGGTTTTCCTGTTGGGACTGGCCGTGGGCAGTTTCATCAACGTCTGCGCCTACCGGCTCCCGCGGGGAAAGTCGGTGGTAAGGCCCCGGTCGGCCTGTCCCGCCTGCTCCGTCCCGATCAGGTGGTATGACAATATCCCGATTTTGAGTTTTGTCCTGCTCAAGGGCCGATGCCGGAATTGCGGGGCCGGGATCTCCCGGCGCTATCCGGCCGTGGAACTGCTGACCGGGGTTCTCTTTGCCTGGGTCTATTTTTACGTGGCCGCCTTTTCCCTGCGGCCGTTCCTGATACCGTTTTTCTGGTATTTCTGCGCTTCCCTGGTCGCCCTGAGCGCGATCGACATCGAGCATTACATCATCCCCGACCGGATAACCTATCCCCTGGCGGCGGCGGGCCTGGCCCTGGCCGCGATCTATCCCGCCCGCCTGGGGGGAGGCTCGCTTCTTGACGGACTGCGGCTGTCCGCGACCGGGCTGGTCGTCGGCGGCGGTTCCCTCTACCTGATCCGGGTTCTGGGCCGGGTGCTCTTCAAGAAAGAGGCGATGGGTATGGGCGACGTCAAGCTGCTGGCGGCGGTCGGCGCCTGGCAGGGCTGGCCGCCGGCCCTGCTGGCGATCTTCCTGGCCGCGGCGGCCGCGTCGGTGGTCGGGGTGGCGATGATCGCGGCAAAGAAGGCCCGCTGGCAGTCGAAACTACCCTTCGGCCCCTATCTTGCCCTGGGAGCGCTGGCCACCCTGTTCTACGGACCGGCCTTGCTCAACTGGTATCTCGGCCTGTATCGTTGATAAAGACCAGGCTGTAGGTTATTAGGGTTCAAGGTTCAGAGGTTCAAGGTTATAAACGGATTTCAGATTGGAGATTATAGATGTCAGTCCACCCCGCCTTCCCCTTATTCATCTTAGGAGAAATTGTCATTTTGGAGATTGCTTCATCGCCTTCGGCTCCTCGCAATGACCGAGAAATGGATTCTTGTTTTATTTTATGTTCCCCAATCGGGATCCAAATCGTTTATTCGTAGTTAAATCAAGCTTTTTAGTCTTTTTGGAGTGCGAGGCGAAAGCCTCGCCGGCATCAAATTGGAGCTTTCGCTCCGCACTCCAGTAAGTTTGTCATTAACTATATCTTGTTCAAAAAGGGTCAACCCAGTCGGCATTCCAGCATAATAACCCTCTCACCCCGATGGGGGGAGAGGGCAGGGTGAGGGGGGATGTGGGCTTTTCGAGTAAGCTATTACACTAATCGGTAATCTCGAATCCAAAATCTGGTTTTAATTTAAGGAGACAAGACGATGCTACGCTACCTGACCGCCGGAGAATCGCACGGCCGCGGCCTGACCGCGATCATCGACGGCATCCCGGTCGGCCTTCGCCTGGACCTGAAGTTCATCAACGACGAACTGAAGGCCCGCCAGAGCGGCTACGGCCGCGGCGGCCGGATGCGGATCGAGGTCGACCGGGCCGATATCCGTTCGGGGATAAAGGGCGGCCGGACCATCGGCACGCCCCTGACCGTCTGGATCGGGAACCGGGACTCTTCCCTGGACGAACTCCCGGCGGTGGTCGCGCCCCGGCCCGGCCACGCCGACCTGGCGGGCGCGCTGAAGTTCGGTTTTCTCGACGCCCGGCCGGTCCTGGAGAGGGCCAGCGCCCGGGAGACCGCCGCCCGGGTGGCCCTGGGGGCGGTGGCGCAGCTTTTCCTGGGTGAGTTCGGAGTGAAGGTGAGCAGCTGGGTGGTGGGGCTGGGTTCGGTTCGCGCCCGGCTCCTTCCGCCCGCGGAAACCCGCCGCAACGTCGCCCGCTCGTCGCTGTTCTGTCCCGACCCGGCGGCGGAGAAGAAGATGATCAGGCTGATCGACCGGGCCCGGGAGGACGGCGATACCCTGGGGGGAATCTTCCAGGTGGTCGTTTCCGGCCTGCCCGCGGGCCTGGGAGGCTACTCCCAGCCCACCGACCGGCTCGACTCCCGGCTGGCGGCCGCCCTGGTCAGCGTTCCGGCGGTCAAGGCGGTGGAGGTCGGGGACGGCTGGGAGCTGTCCGCCCGGTTCGGCAGCGAGTCGCACGACGAGATCGTCAAGACCCGGGCCGGGATCGGCCGTTCCACCAACCGGGCCGGGGGAATCGAGGGGGGGTTGAGCAACGGGGAGGAGATCGTGCTCCGGGCGGCGATGAAGCCGATCCCCACGCTGGCCCGGCCCCTGCGGACGGTGAACCTCGCCACCGGAAAGGCCGCCTCGGCCTCCCGGGAGCGGGCCGACGTCTGCGCCCTGCCGGCCGCTTCGGTGGTGGGGCGGGCGGTCGTGGCGCTGGAGATCGCCGATGTTTTTCTGCGCAAGTTCGGCGGAGATACCCTGGCCGAGACCAGGGCGGCCTGGAAGAGATACCTCAAACGGATCGAGAGATTTTCGTCCGGTGCCGGGAGCAGGTAAAAATATCGTTTTGCTGGGTTTTATGGGCACCGGCAAGTCGGCGGTCGCCCGGGAGCTCGGCCGGCGCCTGCGCCGCCCGGTGGTCGAGATGGACGCCGAGATCGAGCGGCGGGAAGGGATGGCGATCAGCCGGATCTTCGCGGACAAGGGCGAGGAATATTTCCGCGCCCAGGAAAGAAAGCTGGCCGAGGAGCTCTCCCATACGTCCGGCCGGGTCATTGCCTGCGGGGGCGGGGTGGCTCTCGACCCGAAAAACCTCGAAGCCCTCTCCCGCCACGGCGTCCTCTTCCTCCTGACCGCGACCCCGGAGGAGATCCTGCGCCGTCTGGAGGGCCAAACCCATCGCCCCCTGCTGGAAGGGGCGGACCGCCGCCGACGGATCGAGGAGCTGCTGACGGCCCGGGAGCCTTACTACCGGCGGGTGAAAGAGCGGGTCGAGACCACCGGCCTCACCCCCGGCCGGGTCGCCGACAGGATAATCGCCGCCCTCGAGCGCGCGGGCGGAAACCGGAATTTCGAGGCTCAATAATGAACGGGCTGCTGGACAGGGTGTTCAGGCTCTCTCAAAACAATACCGACGTTAAAACCGAGATGATCGCCGGCCTGACCACCTTTATGACCATGGCCTACATCATTTTCGTCAATCCCGATATTCTCAGCGCCGCCGGGATGCCGTGGGAGGGGGTGTTCATAGCGACCATCGCGGGGATTGTTTTGGGAACCGTGGCCATGGTCCTGCTGACCAATTACCCGTTCGCCCTGGCTTCGGGTATGGGCCTCAACGCTTTTTTCGCCTATACCGTGGTCATCGGTATGGGGGTGCCCTGGCAGATCGCGCTGGGAATTATTTTTTTCGAGGGGCTCCTCTTCATCATCCTCAGCGTAACGCCGGTGCGGCAGATGATCGTCAACAGTATCCCCTTAGGCCTGAAAGCGGCGATCAGCGCGGGGATCGGTTTGTTCATCGCCTTCATCGGCCTGCAGAATGCCGGGATCATCGTCGGAAGCGAAGCCACGATGGTAACCATCGGAAATCTGGCGAGCGGTCCGCCCCTGGTGGCGATTTTTGGGACCATCGTCACCGGGATCCTTTACGCCCGGAAGGTGAAGGGAGCCCTGCTCTGGGGCATCCTGGCGGCGACGCTTGTCGGCGCCCTGCCGGGGATCGGCGTGACCCCGTCGCCGGCCGGCGCGGGCCGGCTCCTGCAGGTCCCCAGTTTCACGGCCTGGCGCGGTGTTTTCGGGAGGCTGGACCTCCGGGGGGCGCTCGATATCGGTTTTATCGGGGTCCTGATAGCGTTTCTTTTCGTCGATCTTTTCGACACCGCCGGAACGCTGGTGGGGGTCAGCAGCCAGGCCGGTTATCTGGATAAGGACGGCAACCTCCCCAAGGCCAGCCGGGCTCTTCTGGCCGACGCCATCGGAACGACCGGCGGCGCCGTTTTTGGAACCTCCACGGTCACCACCTACATCGAATCGGCGGCCGGGGTCGCCGAAGGAGGCCGCACCGGACTGACCGGTCTGGCCACGGCGGCGCTGTTCGCGCTTTCCCTTTTCTTTATGCCCCTGGTCCGGCTGGTTCCCGGGGTGGCCACCGCGCCGGCCTTGATCGTCGTCGGCACGATGATGATGAGCAACATACTCAAGATCGATTGGAAAGACTATACCGAGGTGCTCCCCGCCTTTATCTGTATGATCACTATGCCCCTGGCCTACTCCATCTCCCACGGCATCGCCTTCGCGTTCATATTCTATCCCGCCGTTAAGCTTTTTACCGGCCGGGGCCGGCAGGTGCACTGGTTGGTGTACACGCTGGGGATTCTCTTCGTGGCTTATTTTGTTTTCATCGAATAGGCCTGCCCGGTTATTATGAAGCGGATTCCAGATTTGGGTTTTCAGATTCCGGTCAACCGCCGCCGCGCCCTAATTCATCTCAGGAAAGCAGGAAATTATGTCCACCAATCGGGATCCAAATCGGAATCGAAATCGTTTCTTTCGCATCTCACGAGAAATTGTCATTGTGATCCCCGACAACTGTCGGGGAGAAGCAATCTCAACCTTTCCAAGCCGGTAAGTATTCGGATAATCTGCGTGATTCGTAGTTAATAAGCTTTTTAGCCTGTTAGTCTTTTAGCTTTTTACACTGTTAACTGCACACTGTTTACTGCGACAGGGTTGACGCTGAAAAGAGGAAATAGAAGATGAAAAATCCCGCGCTGCTGGTCGTCGATATCCAGAACGGATTCGTGGAGGAATCGGAACTGCCGGTTCCGGGAGGGGGAGAACTGATCGAACCGATCAACAAGCTGATGCCGCTCTTCCCGGTGGTGGTGGCCACCCAGGACTGGCATCCGCCCGACCACGGGAGCTTTTATACCCGCCACCGCGGGGCCAAACCCTACGAAATGGGCGAACTCGGCGGCGAGCCCCAGGTGCTCTGGCCGGTCCACTGCGTGGCGGGAACCCGGGGGGCGGACTTCGTAGAAGGACTGAAGGTGGAGTATCTCCAGGCCGTCATCCGCAAGGGGATGGATCCCGAGGTGGACTCCTACTCGACTTTCTACGATAACTTCCACCGAAACCCCAGCGGCCTGCGGGGCTACCTGCGGGAGCGGGGGGTGGACGCGATCTTCCTGGCCGGCCTGGCCTTCGACTACTGCGTTCTCTACAGCGCCCGCGACGCGCTCGAGTTCACCTCCGAGATTTACGTGATCGAGGACGCCTGCCGCGCGGTTTCCCCCGACACCGCCGCCGCCGCCCGCGAGGAGATGATCTCGAAAAACATCAACCTCCTCAAAATAGGGGACGTAGTTAACTTGTTAACTAATTCCGGAATCTCCGGCGCTTTCCCCCGCGAATGAACCAACCGGTCATATGGACCTCTTCCTCGCCGTCCTGATCTGGTTCGTCAGTGGATCGCTGATGGCCGCGGGATTGCTGGGCAGCGTCGTCCCCGGTCTTCCCGGGCCGCCCCTGGTCTTTATCGGGGCTTTTTTTTTCGCCCTGACCACCGGTTTTATCCCGGTCGGCTGGCCGGTTCTGATGGGCCTGGGGATCCTGGCCGCTCTTTCCCAGGTTTTCGATTACCTGGCCGCCGCCTGGGGAGCGAGAAGGTTCGGCGGCGGCGCCGCCGGCGTGTGGGGGTCGATCCTGGGGGGAGTGGCCGGGCTTTTAATATTTTCCCTGCCGGGGATGTTGATCGGGGTCTTCGCCGGCGCGGTCGCGCTGGAGACGCTCTTCGGCAAGAAGAAACCGCTGGCCGCCCTCCGGGTCGGCGGCGGCAGCCTGATCGGTTTCCTGGGGGGCACCCTGATGAAGGTGGTCTTCAGCGCGGTTATGATCGGGATCTTTCTTTACGCCGTCCTGGGGGGGTAGGGCCGGCCGAAGACGCCTGCCGGATCTTTCGGACATCCTCCGGGCCGAAGGAGCGGTAGCGGAGGTAGAAGATGGAGTTGTTCTGCCAGAGGGGGTCCATATCAACTCCGATCACCCCCTCATCTTCCAGGCGGGCGTAGTGAGGGGTCCCCGGGATCGGCGAGTAGAGATCGAAGAAGGGTTCGGCCCCCAGGTCGCGGACATACTCGATCGTCTCGACTACTTCGCGCAGGTTCTGCCCCGGCAGTCCCGCCATTATATAAACTCCCACCCCGGAAAGGCCGAAGCCGGCCCGCTGAAGGTTTTTCAGCGCCCGCCGGAAGGCCGGGTCGTCCACCTTGTTCCCCTCGAGCCGCTGGCGCCGCGGACAGGAGGTCTCCAGCCCCAGGCGGATGGTCGTAAAGCCCGCGGCTTTCATCAGCTCCGCGGTCTCCGCGGTCAGGAACCGGGCGTGCAGGCCGTTGGGCGAGTGGAGACGGATCTTCAGGCCGGACGAGGCGATCATCTTCAGCAGCGGGTTGATATGGGTTTCAGCCCCGGAGAGCAGAGCGTCGTCGTAGAAGGCGATATCCTCGACCCGGTATTTTTCCGCCATCCCGGCGATCTCGGAGAAGACCTCCTCCGGCCGCCGCCGGACCGGCTCCGGGTCGAGCAGGGGCGAGGCGCAGTAGGGGCAGGAGAAGGGGCAGCCGCGCGAGGTCTGGAGCGGCAGGGCGGAGGTATCGGAGAGCAGGTCGAAGGCGGGCGATGAGAAAGGATCGACCTTCAGCTTCGCCAGGCCGGGCAGACGCAGGGGGACGGAGAGGGCTTTAAGTTCGCCGGCGGTCGCGCAGACCGCGTCGGCTCCCGAGAAGCGGCGGGCGTGGCCGGGGCAGAGGCGGGGGTAGATTCCTCCCAGGACGGCGGGAGTGCCGGGGAAGGTCTCTTTGACCCGGCGCAGGGCTTCGCGGACGCCGGGATACCAGTAGGTCATCGCAGAGCCGACCAGCGCCAGATCGGGGCGGGGAATTTTTTCCGCCAGGCGCGTAAATAGCTCCGCCGGGATGCCGTAGCGGTACCAGCGCCTTTCCACGGCGGCGATCTCCGGAGGCTTTTCGACCTCGGTTTTGCCGAACTTGCCGCAGCCATAAAGGTCGTTCCTCCCGCCCCGCCGGGGATATTCCCGGAGCAGGGGGTGGAAACGGTCGAGGCAGTCGATGAGGCTGACTTTCCAGCCCGCCGTCCGCAGTCCGGCGGCCAGCCGCAGCAGTCCCAGGGGGCGGATCCAGAGATCGTAGGCGGCGAAGTCGTAGATCCAGGGGTTGATCAGCAGCGCCCGCATCACGGGCGATCCGGTCCCGGGGCTTTGCCGCTCCGGGGTCGGAACATATGATGGACGGTGAAGCCGCCGTCGGCCGTCGCCCGCTTTACCACCGTGTATCCGAATCGGGCGTAGATTTCGCGGTTGGTCTCGTCGGCGGTGAAAAGGTAAGTCCCCGCGGATTCAGGATTGTCTTCGCTCAGGCGGCGCGTCGCGTCGAGCAGCATTCTGCCGATCCCCTTTCCCTGCTTATCCGGGGCCACGGCTATGCCCACCAGGGTGTCGCGGGACCGGGGAAGGGTCTTGGGCGGCCGCGCCGCCTTCCAGGTGGGCCGGAGGCGGCGCCAGCGGACGCTTCCGACCAGGCCCAGCAGCCCCAGGATCAGCCTGGCGGTCGATATCAATATCGCCGGCCGGTTTGCCCTCCGCGTCTGCCCGGGCGTGTTGACCAGGGCCGCGCCGACGATCTTTCCCGCGGTCAGGGCGACCAGGAAAGTGTCGCCGCCTCGCCATTTCAGCTCGATCGCGCCGGTGTATTCCCGCGCCAGCCGCCGACGGGCGCCGGGATGGGAGAGGTCGAAGAGCCGGTTGGTTAAGGCTTCGGCCTGGAAAGCGAGCGCGACCACGGACGCGGCCGCGGGGATCTCCTCCGGCCCGGCGGGGCGGACCGAAACTTCCGGTTTCGATAACGCGGCGGGGTTCATTTCGCCTCCGGGCTCCCGGCGGCAACCATATCCAAAAGCCGGCCAAAGGCGTCGATAAAGGTTTCCGCTCCGGCTTCGGCCAGCTCTTCGCGCCTCCCGTAACCATAGGTGACCGCGCAGGTCTGAAAACCGGCCGCCCGGCCGGCCAGCATATCCGGCGGCATATCGCCCACCATCAGGCATTGGCCGGGCGGGACTCCGAATTCCCGGCTCAACTCGAGCAGGGGCCGGGGGGACGGTTTCCGGTCCTCCTCCCGGTCGCCCGCGATCATTGTCTTGAAAAAGCGGGCGATCTCCAGCTTCTCGGTGACGGCGCGCACCATCTCCATCCGTCCGTTGGAGAGAATCGCCATCGGGCGGGGGAGGAGTTTTTCCAGGGTTTCCTTCACTCCGGGATAGAGGCGGCAGAGCTCGGCGGGTTTCCGGCGGCGGAAACGAACGAATTCATCGAGTGTCCGCCGGAAGAGCGGATGGCCCTTCCGGCCGATCGCCCGCCCGACAAGTTGTTCCACCCCGTGCCCGAGGAAGGAGGCCACCTCTTCCGGCCGTCGCGGAGGGAGGCCGGCCGCCTCCAGGGCGAAGTTGACCGCGCGGGCGATATCGTCGAGCGTGTCGGCCAGCGTCCCGTCCAAATCGAAGACTATGGCGCGAATGGTCATAACCGTTCTTATTTCCGAGATCCGATAAGAGTTATACTTGTTTTCCGGTCGGCTTGACGCGTCTATTTTAACAGTTTGAATTGAGTTTTAGCCGAGATTTCCGCCGTTTACGTTTCTCGCTTTCGCGCGAAAGCGAGAAAGCGAAACGGGACAAATAGATGCTTGACCAACTAGGGCATTAACCTATCTTGTCATATGATCCGCGATTCGCTTATCCGGAAAAAGGAGATCCACTTGAAAATGGCAAAACGAAAATTGTCCGAAAAAACCGAGGCGGCGATGGAAGAATTGCGGAAGTTGGTCGGCGAACTCGCCTCCCAACGGAAGTTAAAACAGGCCATTGTCGCGGTAGAGAGCGGCGACCGATCTTTTCGCTGGGCCGGAGCCGAAGGTGAATCGGACTCCGAAGGGGGGAGAATTTCCGAAGACACGCCCTTCTTCATCGCCAGCATCGACAAGCTTTACAACGCCGTCGTCGCGATGACGCTGAACGAAGCCGGCCGGTTGAATCTCGACGAGGCGATCGCGGCTTACCTGCCCGCCGCCGTCGTGAGAGGGCTGCACCGGATCGGAGGGACGGATCATTCCGAGAGGATAACCGTCAGGCACCTGCTGACGCATACTTCGGGTTTGCCGGACTGGATCGAGGACCGGCCTCGGGGCGGCGCCAGCCTGGTCGAGACTGTGCTCGAGGAAGGGGACCGCGCGGTCGCCTTCGAAGAATTCATAGAAATAGTCCGCGGCAGGCTTCAACCCCATTTCCCGCCCCAGGATCTTTCCGCCCGCCGCCCGAAGATCCGATACTCCGACAGCAATTATATGCTGGTAGCCGCGATCATCGAGGCGGTGACCGGGACGTCGCTGGAGCGGGTCCACGAGGAACGGCTCTACCAGCCGTTGGGAATGAGGCATACCTATTTCCCCGGGCTTTCGCGGCCGCTGGAACCGGCGCCCGCGCCGATGGTCCTGAGAATCAAGGGGGAGCCGCTGAGTATCCCCCTGTTGATCAAGTCGTTCAAGGGAATCTACAGCACGGCGGCCGACAACATAACATTGCTTCGCGGGCTGGTCCGGGGCGAGGTGTTTCAAAACCCGGAGACCTATACCTTGATGGGGAGCCGATGGCTGAGATTCGGATTCCCTACGGACCGGGCGGCGCTGCGTTCGCCGGTATGGCCGATAGAATACGGTATCGGGATTATGCGTTTTCGGCCGCCGCGGGTCTTTACGCCGTCCGCCGCCGTGCCGGCGGTGGTGGGCCACTCGGGTTCGACCGGCTGCTGGCTTTTCCACTGCCCGGAGCTGGACTTGCTGCTCTGCGGGAGCGTGGATGAAGTGACCGCCGGGCCGGTTCCTTACCGGTTCGTACCCCGAATCCTGCGGCTGCTCGGTAGAGCGAAATAGAGCATTTCGCGGCCGCTTCTTCTTTGAAAGGTTGGCGGCCGAAGCGGTTTATTCCACCGTGGCCGGAAATTCGCGGATTAACCTTTGCCGGTATTCGCGGTATTATATGAATCGGGACGGACGGGGTGAGAAAACCGGGATTCTTCGCTCCGCTCAGAATGACGCTTTGGGGGAGATTCTTCGCTTCGCTCAGAATGACGCTTTTAGGAGGGTTCTTCGCTTTGATCGGAAAAATGAGAAATAAAACGATACCGATTGCTCTTTTGAGTCTGGGCGTGCTCGCGGGATGCGGGAGGAGGGTGGGGCTCGAATACAAGTTCAATGAGGGGGACGTCCTGCGATACTGGCAGATCACGTCGGGAAGGGTGGAGACCACGAGGGCCGACGGACGGCCGCGGGCGATGGATTATGAAAGAGAGGAATATTACACCATCACGATCGGGGAAGTGGACAGAAGGGGGACGGCCCGGGCCAGCGTAGCCGTCGAGGCGGTTGTCGGGCGGGGGGATGAGCGCGAGTTCCTGGATTTCAGCGACCGGCCGATACTGATGACCGTGAGCCGGCGGGGGGAGATGGAGGCGGCAAACCGCGAAGAAGCCGAGGCGGTATTCCGGGAACTGGGGATGCCCCGATATTCCCCGCAATTCTTCCCGGTTCTGCCGGAGAGAAGAGTAAGGGCCGGGGATACGTGGTCGCACGAAGTTGAGACGACAAACCTTCTGTTTGAGTTGCCCCCGGTGACGGTTGAATGGGAGAACAGGATGCTCGACCGCGAGAAGACGGCGGAAGCGGAAGTGGTCGCATTCCGGACAAGGGAGAGAACGGTCATTCCCCTACAGGAAGGAGATTCACTTCAGCCCCGGGCCGAAGTGAGCGTGAGGGATTTCGATTCGACGCTGGAGTTCGTCACCTACTTTGACCGGGAGCGGGGAAGACCGGTCAGAATCACGGGGGAGGTTGACGGCAGCGAGACAAGAGCCTTCCGGCGGGTTTTGGAAGGATGGGAACGGAGCTGGGAGGTTGAAATTAAGAAAGAACTGCTGTTCGAGCTGGTGGAGGCGACGGCCGAAGCGTATGAGGTTTGGAGGGAGCAACACCGGTAAAGGCCCCATCCCGCGCCCCCTTAATTTTAGACCCCGATGAAAGACTATCGGGGCAGGCACGATAACAGGATTGACAGGACAAAAAATGCTCCGCGCCCTAACCCCCTTTTCGGAACACGAATTACACGAATGCGCTAATGGCACGAATAACAAAGAAGTACGAACCGGTTTGAAAAGACGATTTAACTACGAATCACACAGATTTACACAGATGCGGACCGGGCTGGACGGATAGGTTTGGGGAAAGAATTAAGCGCGGAGGGCACGTAAGCCTCTGGAGCGCCGGGGAAGTTGACACTGGCCGGTCTTTGGGATATTTTTCTGGAAGAAAAATATGGGCTGAGTAGCTCAGTTGGTTAGAGCAGCGGCCCCGCAAAGCAAAAGCCGTTCCGGCTATTGCCGCGGGGTAAAAATCATTTCAAGGCCCAGGGGGTTTAATGTTCTACGTCTATGTGCTCCGTTCGTGTGTTGATGGAGATTTTTATATCGGTTGGACGGCCGATCTGAAGAGAAGGATGGAAGAGCACAACAAGGGGCAATCGTCCTCGACAAGGAACCGTCTGCCCCTGGAATTAATATACTACGAGGCGTATATTGATCGGAGAGACGCCGCCGGCCGGGAGAAGTTTTTGAAGGGCGGGGCCGGCAAAAGGTATCTGAAGAAGCAGTTAAACCATTATCTGGCTGAGTAGCTCAGTTGGTTAGAGCAGCGGCCCCGCAAAGCAAAAGCCGTCCCGACTTTTGCCGCGGGGTAAAAATCATCACAAGGTTCAGGGGAGTTGCAGTTAAGCTATTATCTGGCTGAGTAGCTCAGTTGGTTAGAGCAGCGGAATCATAATCCGCGTGTCGGGGGTTCGAGTCCCTCCTCAGCCATACCCCCCCCGCCTACTGTTGGAATTTTACCCCGAGATGGCGCCGCAGGCGCCATTATTCGGGGCATAATCCGCGTGTCGGGGGTTCGAGTCCCTCCTCAGCCATACCCCCCCCGCCTACTGTTGGAATTTTACCCCGAG
>PUNC01000119.1 GCA_003551625.1 PVC group bacterium
CCGGCAGTGTGTATGCGGCCGGCGCCGTCTTCCTGGATTGGCCCGACGTGCAGGCTTTGGCAGCCAGGCTGCAAGTCGAGGCGGCCCCTCCCCCTCCGCCTCCCCCCGTGGTGCCTGCCATGCCGGCGGCGCATATCAGCGGGGCATTGGTAGGAGTCTGTCTGCTGGCGGGGCTGCTTTTCCTGAACAGGCGAAGGGCAATGGCCGGATGATAACCTTCCACGCCGGCATCAGGAGAGCGTGGAGAATCAGCAAGAGGTCGACCCCTGCTTGACACCGTTCACCGAATTGACGAAGTTCATAATCAAGGGGGCGTCAAGAAAACTTTGGGTCTGATTAACAGCTTGGCCATATCAGCATCCCCGGCATGAATTCACATCTACCATATCAGAAGCTCAGGTATTGCCTAAGTAGCCGGGCACGCAATCCGGCGACTGCCTCAACCGCGCCCGTGAGATTTGCGAGCCATCGAGCCCAAGCAGCAAGTCCACGGTTTCCGACACGTCAACAGGGATCATGAGAAGGTGCGTCCCTTCCTCATCTCCTGGAAGTCGCCTTCCCAGTCGATTCTTCCTTTCAGCTCGAGCATCCTTTTTTGAGACTCACGGCGAATGAGATCGCGCAGGGCCAGATCGACCAGTTCCCTGCGCGTCTTCAGTCCGGTTGCCTTCAACCCCGCCTGCACCCAGTCCTTATCGATAAAAATACTGGTACGCTTCTTCATGGACTTCTTACGCTAAGACCATTATAACCTGTGCCATTCCCACTTTCAGAATGGAACAGCAAATCACGCAGGGAGAGGCGTGGGTTGTCTATTGTTCATGTTGACTAGCAATCACAAATATCTTATAACATTTATCAAATTAATTTGTAATTGATGTAGGTTCATTTCGTAAAACGTTTCTTGTAGCCAAGTCGTGAAGACATTCAAACAAAGTTACGATGAAAGTCCTCCTTGTTAATCCGCCCTATACCCGGCTTGAAGGGATAAAGGGATCCAGTGGTCGAGAGACACCGCTGGGCCTGCTCTATCTGGCAGCTTATATTAGACAGCAGCTCGATTGTCATGTCTCAATCCTGGACGCAGAGGTATTGGGACTATCGTACTCGGACATCGAGAAGAAATTGAGAGAAGAAGCCCCGAACCTCATCGGTATCACATGTCCCACTCCTGTTGTGAAACATGTGGCAAGAATAGCCGAAGCAGCCAAGAAGACAAACCCGAATTGCAGCGTAGTAGTAGGTGGCCATCACTCTACTGCGCTTCCCGAAGAAACAGTGGAGATTCCCGGAATCGACTTTGCGGTAATCGGCGAGGGTGAAATTACCTTCACGGAGTTGATAAGTTCGATCAACAGAGGCGAAAGCTCCTTCGACCATATCAATGGATTGGCATATAGATCGAGCAGAAACGGTGTCTCCATCACAAGGTCGCGGTCACTTATTCAGGACCTAGATGCCCTCCCGTTCCCAGCCAGGGACTTGGTTAATCTCAAAGCGTATCGTTCCGCACCTGTGCACAAATCCGGCACTGCTCAGACCTCGACGCCAATCTTCACCGGGCGGGGATGCCCTTATAACTGTATCTTCTGTGCTTCCAAGCTTATATGGCGACAAGAGTATAGGCTAAGAAGTCCGGGAAATATTGTGGATGAGATTCAGGAGTGTGTAGAAAGCTACCGGATAACAGAATTCGATTTCATGGACGACACTTTCACCTTTGTAGAAGACCATGTGATGGCGATTTGCAGAGAAATTCGAAAGAGAAAACTGAACATTTGCTGGGTTTGTCGTGCAAGAGTGGATACCATTTCAAAAGAGATTCTGGCAGAGATAAAGAAGGCAGGATGTCGCCGGATAATCTACGGAGTAGAGTCGGGATCACAGCGTGTTCTTGATAGGATAAGAAAAGGGATCAATGTTGGGCAGGTTTTTGATGCCGTGAAGATGGCCAAAGAGCAAGGAATGCGGGTGGACAGCAGTTTTATGTTGGGAAGTGTTGGAGAGACCAAGGAAACAATGGAGGAGACCATAAAACTTGCCAAGACGCTGGGGTTGCACAGCGCCACATTCTTCGTCACGATCCCTTACCCGGGAACAGACCTGTACACGTTGGCTTTGGAACAGGGGTATATCACCCAGCGGCCGAAATGGGAGGATTTCACTTACTTCGGCAAGGGCATACCTCCCGTCGTTCAGAGCAATGTCACTGCTGAGGAACTCGTAAATTGGCAGAAGAGAGCCTTCCGTGAATTCTACCTGAGGCCGGCATTCATACTGCAAAGAGCATGCCAGATTCGTTCAGTGCAAGACATTAGGACGCTCCTCGAGGGACTGGGCATTCTCCTGGGGATCCAAAGGAGAACCGGCAAATAGGCACGTAGCATCCGGCAACAGCCGGGACGCCATCACTTGCAATAGGTCCACCGGATACACAGGGCTCGAGATTCTCGTTGCTTCAGCGTGAACACGGTCTCCATCCCATCTTTTTCAGACCTCCCCCACATCCCTGGCAATTGCCGGCAGCGGCCGGGGTGTGATCAGCAGCTTCGCCAGGACCTCCTCTTCCGCATCAAGCTCTTCCACAGCGGCGTTATGGTACGATGCCAGCCAGCAGAACTTGAGGTACGCCTTTTCATCCGTGGTCTGCAGTTGCTTCTCCACGGCCCTCTTGTGCTTGCGCA
>PUNC01000204.1 GCA_003551625.1 PVC group bacterium
TCACGACATCGATCTCCTTCCAGGGCATGGCCAACCTCCTTTCAGGCTGGCCTTGAATTTACCCTTGAAGTGTCACCTATGTCCTGAACCTAATATGTCACCTATGTCCTGAACCCGTACCTCCGCCACACTCCAATCAATTATTTTTGATTCGCGTGATCTGTGTGATTCGTAGTTAAAATTATTTTTTTGGGGGAGAGGCCGGGGGGTATTGAAAAACCTGGAATCTGCTTTTTAACACTGAATCTTCATTACTTATCAACTTATAACCTTATCATCTTATCAACTTACAAGCTTACTTCCCCCTTGCCACACTGCCCGTGACGTAGATGTCCCCGCCCGGGCGGCGGACCTTCATCTCCTCCACCCGCCAGCCCCGCTTCAGGGAGTCTATCCCCTCCCCACCCACCGCGGTGGGGGCATTCCGTCCCCCGATGATCAGGGGCGCGATAAAAAAGTGAACCTCGTCCACCAGCCCCTCGGACAGGGCCGAGGCGGCCGTCTCTCCGCCGCCCTCGATCATAACCCTGATCATCCCCCGGGCGGCCAGGCGCCGGAAGAGAGATCTCAAACTTACCCTTCCCCGGCGGGCGGGCAGGACCAGGCACCCCACCCCCTTCTTCTTCAGCTTTTCCACCCGCGACCGCGGAGCCCCGGAAGCGACGGCCACAATGGTTCGCCCGCGAGCGGTATCGTTGAGTAAGCGGGCCGAAGCCGGTATCTCGGCGCGGCTGTCGAGGACGACTCTCCACGGACCGGGGTGTTTGAAGCCGTAACGAACGGTAAGCGCCGGATCGTCGGCGATAACGGTCCGTAAACCCACCACCACCGCGTCGGAGCGCGACCGGAGGCGGTGAACCAGCCGCCGGGAAGAAGTTGAACTTATCCAGCGGGACCGGCCGGCCGAAGTCGCGATCTTACCGTCCAGCGAAAAAGCCAGCTTGAGCACGCCGTAGGGCCTGTTCTCTTCGGTCCAGGTAAAAAAATCCCGGTTCAGGCGGAGAGACGACTCTTCTTCGACCCCCACCTTCACCTCGATCTTGCGGGAGCGAAGATAGGACGCCGCCCGAGCGTGATTGAGCGGGTTCGGGTCAAGGCACCCGATCACCACCCGGGCCATCCCCCGACGCACTATCTCTTCAACACAGGGCGGAGTCTTACCGTAACTGGAGCACGGTTCCAGGTTGACGTAAAGGGTCGCCCCCCGGCCGCCGGCGCCGGCTTTTCTCAACGCCTCGATCTCGGCGTGGTCGCCGCCGAAACGTCGGTGATACCCTTCTCCGATGACGCGGCGGCCTTTAACCACCACCGCCCCGACCAGGGGATTGGGCCTGACCGCCAAACCTCCGCGCCGGGCCAGGGCGATCGCCCGGCGCATATACGACTCATCAGTTCGGAGACCTGGAGTTTGATCCTCTTTTTTTCGCATATTGAATAAGATCCTTCAGTCGCCCTGCTCCTTCAGGATGACAAACTACTTTCAGATTCTTCGGTCCTACTGGAATCGTTCAGCAACGCGTCGACAAAGGCGGCCGGATCGAACTCCGCCAGGTCATCGGAACCCTCGCCGATTCCCACGAACCGCACCGGTATTCCCAGCTCCTCACGCACGGCCAGAACGATTCCGCCCCGGGCGGTTCCATCCAATTTGTTCAGTATCACCCCGGTCAAGCCCACCGCTTCCAGAAAGGACCGGGCCTGGAGAAGGCCGTTCTGGCCGACGACCGCGTCAAGGGACAACAAGACCTCGTGGGGGGCGGAAGGTTCCGTTTTCCCCAGCGCCCGGGCAATCTTCTTCAACTCCTCCATCAGGTTGGAACGCGTATGCAGCCTCCCGGCGGTGTCGATGATCAGCCGGTCGGCCCCGCGCGATCGGGCCGCCGAATAGGCGTCAAAGGCCACCGCGGCGGCGTCGGCGCCGTATTTCTGACTCACCATCTCCACGCCCAGGCGTTCCGCCCATATTCCCAGCTGCTCGATCGCGGCGGCGCGGAAGGTATCGCAGGCGGCCAGGATCACCTTTTCCCCCCGCTTCTGACGGTAGCGGGCCAGCTTTGCCGCCGCGGTCGTCTTCCCGCTCCCGTTGACTCCGACGATCATCGTGACAATCGGCGGGACGGGCGTTTCAGAGGTCTCTTCGCCGGGAAGGGGTTGAAGCATCTTCAACAGCTCGGCCCGGAAAAGCTCGGAAACCGCGGTCGCGTCCACTCTTTCCTCCTCCGCCCGGGCTTTCACCCGTTCCGTCAGCTCGACCGCCTGCCGGACTCCCACGTCCACCTCGATCAGGGCCGCCTCCCAGCCTTCCCAGAATTCCGGCGACAGCCCGGGGCCCTTCTTGAAAAGACCCGAAAGGTTCTCCCGCAGTGCGCGGCGGGTCTTGGCCAGTCCTTTAAAGATAGTTTTCATCTTCCATTCGTTTACCGTCTCGTGCTCTTTGCTTCGGGCGGGCGGAACCTTGACTTCAGCTCCTCCACCAGGCGGTAGGGCATCTTGACCGCGCCGATATACACCCTATCCTTGTTGAGACCGTGGCAGTCGGAGCCGCCGGTGACCAGCAGTCGGTGGCGGCGGGCCAGTTCCAATAATCTCTTCACCTGGGCCCGGCGATGGGAAGGGTAGTAAACTTCAAGGCCTCCCAGGCCGGCGGCGGCGAGGTCGGCGATGGTATCCTCGTCGGCAACGTCCGAGGGATGAGCCAACACCGATACTCCGCCCAACGAATCTATCAGATCGATGGACTCAAGAGGCGTAAGCTTTGACTTGGGAGCATAGGCGGGCCCGGAGCTTCCGATATACTTGGAGAAAGCCTCCTGGATCGAAGAAGTGTGACCGGCCTCCATCAGAGCCCGGGCGATGTGGAGGCGGCCGACGGCCCGCCCCGGGACGGCGGAGATCAGATCGCGGGGAAGATCGAGGCCGAGCCCGGCCAGGCGGTCAAGCATCACCCGGGTCCGGTCCCGGCGGACCCGGCGGAGGAATTCAAGCTTGCGCAGTAATCTCCGATCGCGAAAGTCAATGCCGTAACCGAGAATATGCAGTTCGGCCCCGTTGTGGTCAACGGACAGCTCGATGCCGGGTATGACCTCCAGCCCGAAAGAAGGAGCCATTCCCATCGCCGCCTCCACCGAATCGACCGTGTCGTGGTCGGTGATCGCAACCGCCGCCAGACCGGCATCCCGGGCGGCGCTCAAGAGTTCCGCAGGCGAAAAAGCCCCGTCGGAGGCGCTGGTATGCAGGTGGAGGTCGGCGGTCTTCATCTATTCCTTCCCGACACCTTTCCCGTGCCGTTTCCTGATCTCGTCGAGCATACCGTTGATGAAAGCGCCCGATTGCCCGGTGCTGAACTTTTTGGCCAACTCAACCGCTTCATCGATGCTGACCAGGGAGGGGACGGCGTCTTCAAACAACAGCTCGTAACCCGCCAGCTTGAGAATGGCCCGGTCGATGCGGGCGATGCGGTCCAGCCGCCAGTTGCGCGATTTTTCCCCGATCAGCCGTTCCAGTTCCTCGGAATGAGCCGCGACTCCCGCGGCCAGTCTCCGGGCGTATTCCAGGGCTGAAGACGGAACACGGCCCCTGAAGGCGGCCAGCGTCGAATCGTCGTCGGTCTCCCGATTTGCCTCCCGGGAATAGAGAAGCATCAGCGCCAGTTCCCGGGACTGTCTTCTCGCGCCCATCGCCCGCCCGGAATTACTTCTTCTCCGCCATCTTGCGGAAGAGATCGGCCATTTCGACGGCCGCCAGGGCGGCCTGGAAGCCCTTGTTCCCGGACTTAGCCCCGGCGCGCTCGATCGCCTGTTCCAGGTTCTCGGGTGTGATCACTCCCAGGATCACCGGCAGGTTATTGTTCAGGCCCGCGGCGGAGATGCCCTGGGTTACCTGCCGGCTGATGTATTCCCAGTGCGGCGTGTCGCCGCGGATGACCGCCCCCAGACAGATCACCGCGTCGAAGCGCCGGGCGGCGGCCCAGCGGGTCGCCACCGCGGGAATCTCCCACGCTCCCGGAACCCAGGCGACCTCGATCTTATTCTGATCGGCGCCGTGACGCCGCAGGCAGTCCAGGGCGCCTTCCAGCAGCTTGGCGGTGATGAACTCGTTGAACCTGCTGACCACAATCCCGAACTTCAGTCCGGACGCGTCCAGATTTCCCTGCCAGGTCTTCATCTTTCACCCTCCTTATGTTTTCCGGTTCATCCGCGGTTTCACACCCGCTCAACTCCCGGTTCGCCCTTCGATGTTTCTGAGGCAGCAGACAACTGAAATCTCAAATCTGAAAGCTGGAATCTTAAAATTATTTCTTTGAAATAATTTTAAAGTTGGTGCCCCATCTTGCTCTTCTTGGTTTCCAGGTATCTCGAAGACCACCGGTTCGGAGCGACTTTCAGGGGGACCGTATCGGTCACGCAGAGACCGTAGCCGGTAAGGCCGACAACCTTGCGCGGGTTATTGGTAAGCAAACGGATACTGGTCAAGCCCAGGTCCTTCAGTATCTGCGCGCCCAGCCCGTATTCCCGCAGGTCGGGGGCGTAACCCAGTTTAACGTTGGCCTCGACGGTGTCGAGACCGCGATCCTGCAGAACGTAGGATTTCAGTTTCGCTTCCAGCCCGATCCCCCTACCCTCCTGGTCGAGGTAGAGGACCACGCCGCGGCCTTCCGAGGCGATCGCCGCCAGCGCCTCCTCCAGCTGAAAACCGCAGTCGCAACGATACGACTTGAAGACATCCCCGGTCAGGCAGCTGGAATGCACCCGCACCAGCACCTCTTCCCGGCCTTCGACCTCCCCCATCACCAGGGCGAGATAAACCTTATCGTCAAGAACCGACCGGTAGGCGTGCAGGGTGTATTCTCCCCAGGGGGTGGGAAGAGCGGTCCGGGCCGTTTTCTTCACCAGCTTTTCCCTCGCCCGGCGATACCGGATGAGGTCGGCAATGGATCCGATCTTAAGGCCGTGACGTTTCTTGAATTCCAGCAGGTCCGGCAGCCGGGCCATCGTGCCGTCGTCGTTCATAACCTCGCAGATCACACCTACGGGATGGAGCCCCGCCAGCCGGGACAGGTCGACCGCGGCTTCGGTGTGGCCGGCCCGAACCAGCACTCCCCCGGCCCGGGCTTCAAGGGGAAAAACGTGCCCCGGCGTGACGATATCCTCGGCGGTAGCGGAAGGATCGGCCAGAACCCGGATGGTCCGGCAGCGGTCCGGGGCCGAGATCCCGGTCGTGATCCCGAAACGGGCGTCAACCGAGACCGTGAAGGCGGTGCGAAAAGCGTCCCGGTTCTCCTTCGCCATCGGCTCGAGATTAAAATCCTGAAGCCGGGACCGGGTCATAGGAGCGCACAGCAACCCCCGACCGTGGGTGATCATAAAGTTGACCGCCTCGGGGGTGACCAACTCCCCCGCCATCACCAAGTCGCCCTCGTTCTCCCTCCGGGCGTCGTCGGTCAGGATTATCATTCGCCCGGCGGCGATCTCGGCGATCAGCTCTTCTGTCGTGTCGAAGGACATAGCGTTAAAAAAAACCGGAGACGAATCTCCGGTTTCCAAGCCGCCATCTTCTCTCATCCGGACTTTACCGTCGGCACCGGAATCTCACCGGTTCAACCTTTTCCGTAAACTCCGGAAAAAGCTCGCGGGCTCTGACCGCCGGTCGGGAATTTCACCCTGCCCCGAAGATTCTCTTTTCCCGGCGGCAACCCGCCGGTTCATCTTAATTTATACACCCCCGCCGGCTCTCCGTCAAGAGGGTTTAAAAGCGGCGCCGGCGACGCCGCACTCGTTCAAGCCCTTATCCATCCCATACTCATATACACGCACTCTTACACATACTCTTAAACGTACTCTTACACGTACTCTTACACATACTCAAAAACACCCATTAGATGAAAAAGGGGGCGCCGCGGGAGCATTCTGGCTTCTGTATTCCGGATTCCTCGATTATTCCATCAGTTGTCCGCCAGCTTCACCGAGACCACCTTGGAGACGCCGCGCTCCTCCATCGTTATTCCATAGAGAATATCGGCCTCGCTGATGGTCCGCTTGTTGTGAGTGATGATGACGAACTGCGAATGGGCGGAAAATTCCCGGAGCAACCGAACAAAACGCCCGATGTTGCTTTCGTCCAGCGGAGCGTCCATCTCGTCAAGAATATAGAACGGGCTGGGCTGGATCCGGAAGAGAGCGAAGATCAGGGCGATGGTGGTCAGCGCCTTCTCGCCGCCGGAGAGAAGGGAGAGGTTGGCAAGCTTCTTGCCTGGAGGCTGGGCCACGATCTCCAGGCCCGACTCAAGGATGTCCTTCTCATTGTCGAGAATCAGGTCCGCCTTTCCGCCGGAGAACAGGACTTTGAACAGACTCCGGAAATTCTCCCTCACGGCATTGTAGGTGGCCTCGAGCTTCTCCCGGGCGGTGACATTGATCTTGCGGATCGCCGATTCGAGATCGGCCCGGGCACCGACCAGGTCGTCGCGCTGACCGGTCAGGTGGGCCAGGCGTTCCTCCAGATTCTCCTTGCCCTCCAGGGCCGCCAGATTTACCATCCCCATCCTGCTCATCTCGTCTTTTATCTTATCCAGTTCCTGTCCGGCCCGCTCCGTGTCGACCGGCTCGGCGGCCGGGGCGACCGCCTCCAGGTCGAGATCGTATTTTTCCCTGATTCTCCCGAAAAGCCCTTCCAGCCGCACCCGAACCTCGGCCAATTTCGTCCGCCGGGCATTGAGCTCCTCCTGCGCCCGCTGCCACCCCGGGCGGAGAGAGTGCCGTTGCTCTTCCTTCTCCCGGAGCCGGGCCTCCAACCCAGCGATCTCGGTTGCCAGGGATTCCACCTCGGGGGAAAGCTGCCGGATCTCGCTCTCCAGACCGGCGACCGTCTCTTCCAGGCGCCGATTTTCCTCCTCCAGCTCCCGGCCCCGTTTCTCCGACCCGTCCAACTGAAGACGGCGTCCGGCCAGTACGGTTCTCGATTCATCCCGCCCCTTTTCCACCGCTTCCAGGCGGGCGGCCAGTGAATCCTCCTTCTCCCGGGAAGAAGCCAGATCGATCTTCAGGGAGACCAGTTCCGCCGCTATCGCGGCGACCTTCTCATCTTCCGCCGACTTCCGGCGCTGCCATTCCTCCGCCTGGCCGGCCAATTCTTCCTCGCGGCCGGTCCCCCGGCGCAGAACAACTTCCATCTCGCTCCGGCGACGACGGATCTCCTCGCCCTCGTTTTTAAGTTCGGAAAGTTCCCCCTGAAGGCCCTTTTGCTGGGAACGGATTCTTTCCAGTTCCGAAATCTGACGTTCCAGCTCTCCCCGGTTGAACATCAGGCTCAGCTCGGCTTCGCGCGATTCTTTCTCCAACCGGCGGATTATCGCGACGACCGCATCACGATTCCTCTCCGCGGTCTCGATCTGATGTTCCGATCCTTCGGTCTTCGCGGCCAGCGCGGCCTTCTCCGCGGCCAATTCCTCGATCTTCTTCTTCCGGGAGACGACCTCGACGGCGGGCGAAGCCGGCCCCAGCCAGGAAATCACCGCGGGGGCGGGAAAAGCGCAGTCGTCCGCGGCGGCCAGCGCCGACGCCGACGGCGGCGCTCCCGGCGGTGCCGATCCGGTTCCCAGAGCCGCGATCAGCGGACCGGTCAATCCGTGCCAGGGCGAAGGGAGGCGGCAGGGAAAAGGGGTAATCTCCGGGCGGGCGCCGCGCTCCTCCTCCAGCCGGTTCAATTCCTCGGCCACGACCAGCCTGATTCCGGTGCCGCCGCGGGACCTCAGGCAATCGACAACAGCGGTCGCGGTCTTCCAGTCGCGAACCAGCAGCGCCCGGAGATTGTCGCCCCAGGCCGCGGCTACGGTTTTCTCGCCGCCGGGATCGACTTCGATAAGATCGGCAAGAACGCCGACAACCCCGTTGCCGTCCCCCCCCTTCCCCACGACTTCACGACGAATGGCCTCGACGCCCTCCCGGCCGTCATCCCGGCTCCGCTCCCATCCCTCCAACAGTTCCAGCCGGGCGGTCTTCTCCCGGATGGCCGCCGACAGTTCCTCCCTCTCCGATTTAAGGGCGGCAAGCTGTTCCCCGAGACGGCCGGCCTCTTCCTTCTTTTCGGCCAGCCGGCGCTGGAGCTCCCCCGCTTCCGCCTCCAGCCCGCCCGACTTCTCCCGGGCGGCGGAGGCCTCTTTCCCGAGTTCCGCTTCCCGGTCGCGAAGCCGTTCCAGCTCCACTTCCAGCCTTCGAGCACGGAGGATAACCTCCTTCTCTCCGGCTTCCAGACTCGAATACTCGTTGCGGGCCCGGATCTCGACGCGGGAGCTCTCCACCAGCTCGGATCGAAGCCGGTTGAATCCGCTTTCGATATCGGCCAGCCGGCCCCGGACCTCCGCCTCCTTCTTCTCGACCGCGGCGATCCTGTCCGCCCGGGCGTGGTTGCTCTCCCGGAGGGCCTCAAGCTCCTTTTGAAGACGGTCCCGCTCCCCTGCGGAATCGGAAAGGGAAGCTTCCAGGGATTCGATCTCGGCCCGGGCCTGTTTGCGAAGGAGTTTCAATTCCAGGACGCGCTCCCGGTTGAGGGCGATCTGGCGGCGGGAGGTGGCAAGCTCGGCCTCGGCGCCGAAGGCCCGGCCCCGCCGCTGCTCGAATCGGCCCCGAAGTTCCCGGATCTCTTCCTGAAGCCGGTCGGATTCCGCCTCGATCTCTTCGGACGCCGACCGGTTCTCGCCCGCCTTCCGCTCCCACTCGGCCGTCTCCGACTCCAGGCGGGTCTCCTCTTCCCGCATCTTCTTCAACTCCAGCGCCGCCAGCTGGGTCTCCAGACCGCGGAAACGATCCCGGAGTTCCCCGTAGCGTCGGGCCTGGACCGCTTGTTTCTCGGCCTGGCGGAGCTGCCGCCTGACCTCCTTGACGATATCCTCGACCCGGAGAAGATTGTTGCCGACGTGCTCGAGCTTCCTCAGCGCCTCCATCTTATGGGCGCGGAATTTGGAGATCCCGGCGGCCTCCTCGAGCAGGCCCCGCCGCTCCTCGGGCTGGGAGTTGATGATCCACTCCAGGCGACCCTGCTCGATCAGGGAGTAGGAGCGATTGCCCAGTCCGGTGCCCAGGATCAGGTTCTGAATATCCTTTAAACGGCAACTGCCGCCGTTGATCAGATATTCGCTCTCTCCGGAACGGTAGAGACGGCGGGTGAAGGAAACCTCCGAGTATTCCACCGGCAGGCGGCCGGCGGAGTTGTCGAAAGTAAGGGACACTTCGGCGAAACCGACGGCCGGGCGGGATTCCGATCCGCTGAAGATGACGTCCTCCATCTTGGATCCCCGCAGCCGGCGGGGGCTCTGTGAACCCAAGACCCAGCTGATGGCGTCGACGATGTTGGTCTTGCCGCAGCCGTTGGGGCCGACGATAGCGGTAATCCCGGGAAGGATCTTGAGAGCCGTCTTGTCGGCGAAGGACTTGAAACCGTTTATTTCAAGCTTTTCTAAATGCAAAGCCAATCCTCGATCACGGCGGGCCGGCCGGGTGGAGGCAGGGGAAGTCCCGGGTCAAACAACTTCAATCAGAACAGGGTGTAGATGAACGGGGAGACGGCGGGATTGCTGGTGACGAAGATAAGGAGACCCAGCAGCAACAATAGCGCGATGATCGGGAGCAGCCACCACTTCTTCCTTACCCTGAGAAAATCCCAGAATTCTCTGACCAATCCGGCGTTCACTTCTTATCTTCCTCGGCGGAATCAGAATTGCCTTTCGTAATGGCTCTTGTCGAACTCCGCGGCGGAACGCTCGTTCCAGTAAGTCGGCGCCGCGGGCTCAAGACGACGCTTGAGCGGATCGAAACGGACCAGCCGCATCAGGGTCCCGATCACGATAAACCCGATCAAATATACCAGAAGCATCACCAGCATGGTTAGGAAAAAACCCAGGGCGTGGCTGAAAACGGACCAAGCCCGGTAAAGCGGGCGGAGGGTGCGGGGAGATAACGCCCCCCACAGGAACAGGACTACGGCGATGCCGAAAAGCCACCAGTGGGCGCGGCCGCCCCAGGGCGGAGTCTGCAGAAAGAGCCCGCTGATAAAACCCCAGATTGTCAGGACGAGGGGGACCACCCGGGCGAAGATTCTGATCTCTCTTTTCTCGCAGGGCGTCATCTCAATCAAGCTGGAATTCCTTCATCCAATCGAATTCTTCCTTCCACTCTCTCTGCTTGCTTTTGTCCAGCAGATAGTTCCCCATCACGAGGTAGTCCATCTTGGTCCTCATAAAGCAGCGAAACGCTTCTTCCGGAGTGCAGACGATCGGCTCGCCCCGAACGTTGAAGGAGGTATTGATGATCACCGCGCAACCGGTCAGTTCCTCGAACTTTTTTATCGTGTCGTAGTAGCGGGGGTTGCCGTTCCGGTCCACGGTCTGGAGCCGGGCCGAGTAGTTGACGTGCGTTATCGCCGGGACATCGGAGCGGGGATGATGAATCACGGCCCGAAACTTTAAAAAATCATCGTTTTCGAGCACCTTCTCGATCCGGGCGGCGTCTTCAAAGCGGTTGACTTCCTTGAGGTCCGCGATCTCCTTGACCAACAGCCGCCGGTAGTCTTCGCGACGGGATTCCAGCTCCTCCGAGGTCAGCTGCGGACGGCGACGGTCGGTTCGGACGTCGCTGACCAGCAGCATATAGGGGCTATCGATGTCGTCTTCAAAATACCGGGCGCTCCGGTCGCGGAGGACGCAGGGGGCGAAGGGACGGAAGGATTCGCGGAACTTTATCTTCAAGTTCATCAGGGACTGCATCTCGGGCGAGCGGGCGTCGCCGAGAATGCTCCGCGATCCGAGGGCCCTCGGCCCGAACTCCATCCGGCCCTGGAACCACCCGATAACCTTCTGTTCCGCGATCAGGGCCGCGACCCGCGAAGAGATCTCTTCGTCGGAAAGACGCTCGTAATCCGCCTTGATCTCCTGGAGATATCTTTCGATCTCTTCGTTGCCGAACGCGGGTCCGAGATAGGAACCCTTCTGAAAATCCCGGCCTTCGCTCACCCGGCGTTCATTGCCCAGGTATCGATACCAGGCGAAGAGCGCCGCGCCGAGAGCTCCCCCGGCGTCCCCGGCGGCCGGCTGAATCCAGACCTTCTTGAAGGGGCCCTCCCTGAGCAGCCGGCCGTTGGCCACGCAGTTGAGGGCCACGCCGCCCGCCAGGCAGAGGTTTTCCATCCCGGTCTCCCGGTGAATGTGTCCGGCCATCTTGAGCAGGATCTCCTCGGTGACCTCCTGAATCGAGCGGGCGCAGTCCATATAATGCTGGTTCATCGTCTCCTCGGGCCGGCGGGCCGGGGCGCCGAGAAGCCTTTCAAACCGCCGGTTGGTCATTTTCATCCCCACCGCGTAATCGAAATAGCGGAGATTGAGCTTGAACGAACCGTCCGGTTTGACATCCACCAGATGATCGCGGATCAGATCCGCGTATTTCGGCTCGCCATAGGGAGCCAGACCCATCAGCTTGTATTCGCCGGAGTTGACCTTGAAACCGCAGTAATAGGTGAAGGCGGCGTAGAGAAGCCCCAGGGAATGCGGAAAACGGATATCGGCCTTGAGTTCCAACCGATTTCCCTCGCCGACCCCGTAACTGGTGGTCGTCCACTCCCCCACTCCGTCCACGGTCAGGATGGCGGCCTTTTCGAAGGGTGAGGGGTAGAAGGCGCTGGCGGCGTGGGATTCGTGATGCTCGGGGAAAAGCACCTTGCCCGAGTAACACAGCTCCTTGCGGAGCAGTTCCCGGATGTGAAGCTTCTGCTTCAGCCAGAGCGGGATGGCCTGAATGAAGGTCCGAAACCCGCGGGGAACGCACGCGAGATAGGTCTCCAGGATCCGCTCGAACTTGAGCAGGGGCTTGTCGTAGAAGACCACCAGGTCAAGCTCCTCGACGGTGATTCCGCCTTCCCGCAGGCAGTATTCGATCGCCCGCCGGGGAAATCCGAAATCGTGCTTGACCCGACTGAACCGCTCCTCCTGGGCGGCGGCGACGATCTCGCCGTCCCTGACCAGGGCGGCGGCCGAGTCGTGATAGTAGGCCGATATTCCAAGAATATGCATCGAATTTACCGGGTGGTATTTTTCCGCCGGGCCTTCAACGCCCGAGTCAGCTCGGGGACGACCTCGAAAAGGTCGCCCACCAGCCCGTAGGTGGCCACGGAGAAGATCGGGGCGTCGGGGTCTTTATTGATCGCGACGATGGTCTCGGCCGACTGCATTCCCACCAGATGCTGGATGGCGCCGGAGATGCCGCAGGCGACATACACCTTGGGCTGAACGGTCTTCCCGGTCTGCCCCACCTGGTGGGAGTAAGGTATCCAGCCCGAGTCAACCGCCGCCCGGGAGGCGCCGACCGCTCCGCCCAGCGCCCCGGCCAGTTCCTGGAGCAGGCCGAAATTTTCCGGACCCTTCATCCCCCTTCCGCCGGAGACGATGATGTCGGCCTCGGCGATGTTAACGATGTCGGCGGCCTCCTCCACCGTTTCGAGGACCCGGGTGCGGGAAGCGGACTCTCCGTCCTCGAGCTCCACCCGAATAACCTGCCCGGAGCGGGCGGAATCGAAGGCGGCTTCCTTCATCACCTTGTGGCGGACGGTCGCCATCTGGGGGCGGTGGCCGGGACAGATAATCGTGGCCATTATGTTGCCGCCGAAGGCGGGACGGGTTTGAAGCAGGATCCCCTGCTCGGAATCGATCTCGAGGGCGGTGCAGTCCGCCGTCAGGCCGGTGCCCAACCGGGCCGCCACCCGGGGGATCAGGGAACGGCCGATCGTGGTGGCTCCGGTCAGAACGATCTCGGGCTTGTGAACGGCGATCAGGCGCGCGACAAGACGAGAGTAGGGCTCGTCGAGAAAATCGGCCAGTTCCGGCGACTCCGCCAGGTAAACCTTGTCGGCCCCGCGGCCGATCAATTGGCAAGCCTCGTCGCCCAAACCGGAGCCGATCAATACCGACGCCAGCTCGACGCCGCGGTCGTCGGCCAGACGGCGACCCGCCTCCAGCAGTTCGAAAACCACGCTCTGAATCCGGCCCTTCTTCTGCTCGGCGAAAACCCAGACCCCGGAGTAGGTCTCGATCTCCTCGGTGGCGCGGTGGGTCTTCCGCAGAACAATGGCGTCGAACTTGCAGGAATCGACGCAGGCGCCGCAAAGGGTGCAGGCGTCGTAGTCGATCACCGCCAGCTTCTCCTCCATCGAGATCGCGCCGTAAGGACAGGATTTGAGGCAAAGCTTACAGCCGACGCACTTTTCTTTTACGATTTCGATGCTCATCGACCGGTTCAGATAATCTTCCGTTTTTCCAGCTCGGAGACGAGACGGGAAACGATCTCGACGGGCTCGCCCCGGAAGATTTCTCCTCCGCCCCGCGGAGGCGGGGAAAATATCTTGACCACCTGGGTCGGCGATCCATCCAGCCCCAGCCGGTCCTCCTGGGCCGCGATATCGGCGGCGGTCCAGGCGGTGACGGGGTGCTTCTTGGCCTTAAGCTTGCCCTTGAGGGAGGGAAGACGGGGCTCGTTGATCTCCTTGACCACCGTCAGCAGGGCCGGCAGCGAGGATTCGACCACGTCGTATCCCTCCTCGAGCATTCTTTCGGCCCGGATGGTCCCGTTCCCGATCGCCTCGATCTTCTTGACATATGTTATCTGAGGTATGTCGAGATGGACCGCGATTCCGGGGCCGACCTGGGCGGTATCGCCGTCGATGGCCTGCTTACCGCAGATGATCAGGTCGAAAGCGCCGATCTTGACGATCCCCCGGGCGAGCGCGTAGGAGGTGGCAAGCGTATCGGCGCCGGCGAAGGCCCGGTCGCACAGGTGAACGGCGTCGTCGGCGCCGAGGGAGACGGCCTCCCGGAGCGCGTTTTCGACCTGGGGCGGCCCCATACTGATCACGGTGACTTTGCCGCCCGACCGCTCCCGAATCCTCACCGCCTCTTCAATCGCGTAGAGGTCGAAGGGGTTGATAATGCTGGCCACCCCCTCCCGGATCAGGGTGTTGGTCTCGGGGTTGATCCTGACCTCGGTGGTGTCGGGGACCTGCTTTATGCAGACGATGATGTTCATCAGTCTTTGTTATTTCTTGGAGACCGCCTCCCGGATAACCTGGGTGGCGATGACATTCCTCTGAATCTGGTTGGTCCCTTCGTAGATCTGGGTGATCTTGGCGTCGCGCATCATCTTCTCCACCGGATACTCCTTCATATACCCGTAACCCCCGAGTATCTGGACGGCTTCGGTGGTGACCTTCATCGCCGTGTCGGAGGCGAAGAGCTTGCACATCGCCGATTCCCGGGAGATCCGCTTCTCGCCGGCGTCGATCGCCCGGCAGACGGCGTAGATCAGAGCCCGGGCCGCTTCCACCTGGGTGGCCATATCCGCCAGCATGAACTGGAGGCCCTGAAAAGCGATGACCGGCTTTCCGAACTGCTCGCGCTTGCGCGCGTAGGCTACCGCCTCGTCCAGCGCCCCCTGGGCAATCCCGAGCGCCTGGGCGGCCACGCCGGGACGTGACTGGTCGAGGGTCTTCATCGCCACCATAAAGCCCGCGCCCTCCCGCCCGAGCAGGTTTTCCATCGGCACCCGGCAATCTTCGAAGACCAGCTCGGAGGTGGACGAGGTCCTGATCCCCATCTTGTCCTCCTCTTTCCCGACGCTGAACCCCGGCGTTCCCTTCTCGACGATGAACGCGCTGGCGCCGCGGCTCCCCTTGGTCTTGTCGGTCATCGCGACCACCACCACCACCTCGGCGACCGAACCGTTGGTGATAAAGCACTTGGTTCCGTTGAGAACATAATGGTCGCCGTCCCGGAGCGCCGTGGTCTTGGTGGCTCCGGCATCGGAACCGGCTTCCGGTTCGGTCAGGGCGAAAGCGGCGAGTTTCTCGCCGCTTGCCAGCGCCGGGAGATACTTCTTCTTCTGCTCGTCGGAGCCGAAAAGAAGGATCGGGAAGGTTCCCAGGGCGGTGGCCGCCAGCGACAGCGACAGACCGCCGCAGGCCCGGCTCAACTCCTCCACCGCCAGACAGAGCTCGGTCACGCCCCCCCCCAGCCCGCCGTATTCTTCTGGCAGATAAACCCCGAAAAGATCCGACTCCCGCAGGATCTTGACCATATCCCAGGAAAACTCGCCTTTCTCGTCAAGCTCCGCCCGCACGGGAACGAATTTTTCCCGGGCGATCCGGCGGGCGAGTTCCTGAATCATCAACTGTTCCTCGGTAAAAAAGTAATTCATCGTCGCGCTCCGTTTGTTGTTAACGGGAAGGGGGGATAACTTAACCCGGATAAAAATATTTTCTTTCAGAAAATATTTTTTCGAAACAGGAGGGTCGCGTTATGTCCGCCAAAGCCGAACGCATTGGAGAGAATCACGTCGATCCCGGCGGGGCGGGCCTGGTTGGGAACATAGTCCAGGTCGCACTCCGGGTCCGGCTCCTCGTAGTTTATGGTCGGGGGAAGGATCTGATGGTTGGCGGCCGACACGCCGATCACCGCTTCCAATCCGCCGGCCGCTCCCAGCAGGTGGCCGGTCATCGACTTGGTGGAGCTGACCGCCAGCCGGGAAGCGTGATCGCCGAAAACGGACTTGATCGCCGCGGTCTCCAGCTTGTCGTTGAGCTCCGTGGAGGTGCCGTGAGCGTTTATGTAATCCACCTCTTCCGGGGAGACCCGGGCGTCTTTCAAGGCCATTTTCATACTGGCGATCGCCCCCTCCCCGCCGGGCGCGGGCGCGGTCAGATGATAAGCGTCGGCGGAGAGGCCGTAACCGGCCAGTTCGGCGTAGATTCGGGCGCCGCGGCGGCGGGCGTGCTCCAGCTCTTCCAGCACCAGGATCCCCGCCCCCTCCCCGATCACGAAACCGTCCCGGTTGCGCTCGAACGGACGGCTGGCTTTCTCCGGCTCGTCGTTCCGGGTAGAGAGCGCCTTCATCGCGCAGAACCCGGCCACCCCCAGACTGGTGATCGACGCCTCCGCCCCTCCGGCGATCATCACGTCGGCCTGACCGTTGCGGATCGCCCACATCGCCTCGCCAAGCGAATGGTTGCCCGAGGCGCAGGCGGTCACCACTGAAAGATTCGGCCCCTTGCAGCCCAACAGCATAGCGATCTGACCGGGCAGAAGATCGATGATCATCATCGGCACCAGGAAAGGGGAGATTCTGCCGGGCCCTCTCTCCAGCAGGATCCGGTGCTGCTCCTGAATGGTGGAAAGACCGCCGACCCCCGAACCGACATACACCCCGACCCGGGAGGGATCCTCCCGGTCCATATCCAGGCCGGCGTCCTGGACTGCCTGCACGGCGGCCGCCACCCCCAGCTGGCAGAAGCGGTCCATCCTCTTGGCGGACTTCGGCGTCATAAAGGCCGCGGGATCGAAATCCTTGACCTCACCGGCGATTCGGGAGTCAAAGCCGGAAGTGTCGAAGGAGGTGATCGGTCCGAGGCCGGAGGTGCCGGAGACAAGCCCCTCCCAGAGATCACCGACGCTGAGCCCCAGGGGAGATACCGCCCCCAGGCCGGTAACGACTACTTTCCTGGTATCCATCTTCGCACCTCCCTTGCCGGGGGACTCCGGCGGCGGGCGCCGTCAGGGCAAGCCGGCTCCGGGCGGCCGCCCCGGCGGGGAGATTATTACTCGCTCTTTTCCTGGATATATTTGATCGCGGCGCCGACGGTGGTCAGCTTCTCGGCTTCCTCGTCCGGGACCTGGATACCGAAAGCCTCCTCCAGGGCCATCACCAGTTCCACGGTGTCGAGAGAGTCCGCTCCGAGGTCTTCGATGAAGGAAGCCTCATCGGTGACCTCTTCCGGGTTGACGTTCAGACTTTCCACGATAATATTCTTCACTTTTTGGGCGACGTCTTCCATCGTCTCTCCTCCTGATTTTACCCGCCGCGTCCGCATTCCAATAAATCGCGGGCACGGCGGACGGTTGATAAAATTATTCCGAAGAAAAAATTTTTACATACACATACCGCCGTCGACAACCAACACCTGACCGGTAACGTAGCCGGAGGCCGGCGAGGCCAGGAAAAGCACGGCCTGGGCCACGTCTTCGGGGCTGCCGATCCGGCCCAGTGGAATCTGTTCCAGCATCTTTCCCCTGATTCCCTCCGGAATCGCTTCCGTCATCCCGGTGGAGATGAATCCCGGGGCGACCGCGTTGGCCCTCACCCCCCGCGGGGCGAGTTCCCTGGCCAACGACTTGGTAAAAGCGATCAACCCTCCCTTGGAGGCGGCGTAATTGGCCTGGCCGGCATTCCCGACCAGGCCGATGATCGAGGCGACGTTCACGACGGCCCCGGACTTCTGCTTCATCATCGTCCGAACGGCCGCCCGGCAGGTGTTGAAGGCCCCCTTGAGATTGACGGCCAAGACCCGGTCCCAATCCTCTTCTCCCATACGAAGCAGGAGCGCGTCACGGGTAATCCCGGCGTTGTTGACCAGAATGTCCAGCCGTCCCCAATCATCGAGCAGACGCCCGACCTCATCCCGAACCGTCCCGAAGTCGGATACATCCCCGGAAAGCACCGGCCCCTCCACACCCCGCTTTTCAACCAGCGAGGAAGTCTCCTCCAGCAGGCTCCGCTCAAGATCGAAGAGGGCGACGGCGGCGCCGGCGTTGGCCAGGGTCAGGGAGATCGCCCGACCGATTCCGCGGCCGGCGCCCGTTACCAGCGATTTTTTGCCTTCGAGAAGCTTCATCTCCGGTCACCACTCCACCAGGGAGGCGCTCCAGGTCAGTCCCCCCCCGAAAGCCACCATCATCACCAGATCACCGCGTTTGAGAAGACCGGCTTGGTCCATCTCGGCCAGCGCCACCGGAATCGTAGCGCCTGAAATATTACCATACCTGTCCAGATTGACAAAGACTTTCCCCATCGGGAGATTCAGGCCGCGGGCGGCGGCCCGGATAATCCTCAGGTTGGCCTGGTGGGGGATCAACCAGCTGATATCGGAGGTGTCGTAGTTGTTGCGTTTGAGAACCATCCGGGCGGCGTTGAGCATCTCGTTGACCGCGAGCTTGAAGACCTCCCTCCCCGCCATCTTGACAAACTGCTGTTTCTCATCGATGGCGCGGTGGGTGATGGGCCGGGCGGAACCTCCGGCCGGGATGCTGAGCAGGTCGGCCTTGCTCCCGTCCGAGCCGATATAGCAATCGATTATCCGGCCGTGGGGGTGGCCTTTTTTGATTACCACCGCGCCCGCCCCGTCGCCGAAGAGCACGCAGGTGTTCCGGTCCTCCCAGTCGGTGACCGACGAAAGCTTCTCGGCGGCGACCAGGAGCGCGGTCCGGTAACGGCCGCCGGTGAGCAGCTTGTGGGCCACCTCCAGCCCGTAAATGAATCCGCAGCAGGCGGCGGAGATGTCGAAGCTGCCCGCCCGGGTGTTGCCGAGCTTCTCCTGGAGAAGACAGGCGCCGGCCGGCAAGGGCCGGTCGGCGGTGAAGGTGGCCAGGATGATAACGTCGAGCTCTTCCGGACGGACACCGGCGGAGAGAAGGGCGGACCGGGCGGCCCGGACCGCCATCTCGGAGACGGGTTCATCGGGGGCGGCGATCCGGCGCTCGCGTATCCCGGTCCGTTCCCGGATCCACTCGTCGGAGGTGTCGACCATCTGCTCGAGATCGGCGTTGGTCAGCACCTTGGCCGGGACGTAATAACCCGTTCCCGCTATTCCGATTTCAAGTTTATGCATAATCCGGGTTGATCCGGTTCACGAAGCCAGCTCGGTCACGGCTTCCGTTATTTTCGCGTTGATCTGCTCGGCTTGAAACTGTTCGGCGGTGCGAATCGCGTTCTTGATGGCTTTGGGGGTGGAGCTCCCGTGGCAGATAATACAGATCCCGTTGATGCCCAGCAAGGGCGCGCCACCGTATTCGGAGTAATCCCCCCTTCTCCAGATCCGGATGAAAGCCGGTTTCATCAGGAAGCCGCCGATGGTTCTCAGCAGGTGGCGCTTGATCTCGCCGACCAGCATCCGGTGAATGGAAGCCAGCAGCCCCTCGGCCGATTTCAGGACCACGTTTCCCACAAAACCGTCGGAGACTATCACGTCGGCCCGTCCCATAAAAACATCCCGGCCCTCGATATTGCCGGTGAAGTTGAGCGGAGAGCTTTCCAGCAGCTTGTAGGTTTCCCGGGTCAACTCATTCCCCTTGGTCGACTCGGTCCCGATGCTCAGCAGCGAGATCATCGGGTCGGGCTTCTTGGTAATGAAACGGCAATATTCCCTGCCCATAACGGCGAACTGGAATAGATGGCGCGGCTTGCAGTCGGAGGTGGCGCCGGCGTCGAGGAGAATTGAAATACCGCGGGGGGCGGGAATCACCGTGGCGATCGCCGGGCGGTCGATCCCGGGGAGCGTTCCGATCATAAGCTTGGCGCAAGCCACCACCGCCCCGGTATTTCCCGCGCTGATCACCGCGTCCGCCTTTCCGGTTTTCAGCAGCTCCATCATCCGGATAAGCGACGAGTCCTTTTTGTGGCGAAAGGACTCGACCGGCTTGTCCTCCATGGAGACCGCCTGGGAGGCGTGATGGATGGAGATATTCGAGGGAACGCGACGGTGAAGGGAGATTTCTTTTTCGAGAAGCTCCCGCTCGCCGACCAGGATTATCTCCCTCCGGGAGCCGAAAAAGCCGGCCGCGTCGATGGCGCCCGCCACCTCAACCGCCGGCGAACGGTCCGACCCCATGGCATCAAGGGCGATCCGCATCGCTCGCTCCCCGCGCTTAAACCTTGAGCACGACCTTGCCCCGGTAAAAACCGCAATGAGGGCAGATCCGGTGGGGTCGGCGGGGCTGGTTGCAATTTGGGCAGGGCACGGGCGCGGCCAGTCGATAGCCTTTCCCCGCCTGGCGACGGCCCTTTCGGCCCTTGCTGGTTTTTTTCTTGGGAACCGCCATAATCTTTCCTACTTGTTCGCGATTCCGTCCAGACGGGAAAAGGGGGAATCGTCGGCGCCCGGCTTACAATCACAGGGGTTTCGATTCAGGTCGCCCCCGCAGTGGACGCACAGCCCCCGGCAATCCGTTGAACAGATCGGCTTATATTGAAGACCGAGGATAATATCCTGCCGGATATAGGGAGTCAAGTCGATTATCTCGAAAGGGGCGGCGAACTCCACCTCGGCCCGGAAGTCCCCGACCGCGAGCGTGTCGTCAAACTTTTTCAGGCAGCGAGAACAGGTATATTCCACCCGGCAGGAGAGAGTTCCCCGGACCAGCAGGAGATTCTCCGCCACCTGCAGCCGCAGAGCGCAGGCGATCGGGGAGTTCCATTTCATCGTCGAATCGGAGACAGCCAGGCCGGCCGAATCGACATCCCCCCGAAGATCAAGCCCCGCAAGGGGAATTGTGCGGGTATCAATTATCATGGCAATATAAGCTTGGGCCTAACTTTCGCTTGGCACTCCAAGGCGAAACGCGGGTTTTCTTGAGCGGCGGCCGAACCCTACTTCCGGGTCAACCGCTTGAGCGCTTCCACCACCGGCGGCGGCACAAAACACGAAACGTCGCCTCCGAGAAAGGCTATCTCCCTGATCATATTGGAGCTGAGATAGGTGAAGGACTCGCTGGGCATCAGGTAGATCGTTTCAATCCCGGGGGCGAGTTTACGGTTGGTCAGCGCCATTTGGAACTCGTAGTCGAAATCCGATATCGCCCGCAAACCCCGGACCAGGACCTTCGCCTTTTTTTTCGCGGCGTATTCGACCAGGAGTCCCTTGAAGGTTTCAACCTCCACCCCCGAACGGCGGGGGAGGCTCCGCTTCACCAGATCCACCCTTTCTTCGAGTGAAAACACCGGCTCCTTGTTCAAATTCCCCGCCACCGCCACGATCAGGCGAGGAAAAAGACGCCGGGCCCGCTTGATCAGGTCGAGATGGCCCAGGGTGACGGGATCGAAACTGCCGGCGTAAATAGCTGAATTTTCCATCATCGCTTCTCCGTGAATACGGTCAGGGTCGTCTGCCCGTGCTTCAACCGGCGAATCACATTCCAGCCGGGAGAAGGTTCCGGGCAATATCGTGAAAAATGCTCAAAGACGAACAACCCTTCGGATTTCAGCATACCATAGTCCCCGATCCGGGACAACAGCCTCCGGGCCGGCCCGGAATCCTCCGGGCGCTCGGTCGAGTAGGGCGGGTCGGCCAGGATCAGGTCGAAAGTTTCGCGACGGCGGGAAAGCCTCCGCAGAGCCGCCTCCCAGGCCGCGGGGATGACCGAACCGGCTCCTTCAAGCTCCAGCCGGGCAAGGTTGGCCCCGATCAAGCGGGCCGCGGGCGGGTAATTTTCGACGAAGACCGCCCGGACGGCTCCCCGGCTGAGCGCTTCCAGCCCCAGGGAACCGAAGCCGGCGAATATATCCAGAACCTCCCGGCCCCGGATCCAGTCCCCCAGGGCGTCGAAGAGCGACTGCCGGGCCTTCTCGGAAGTCGGGCGGACCCGGCCGGTCCGCCGGGTGAGCAGGACCCGGCCCTTCAGCTCTCCGCCGCTGATTCTCATCCGATCTCGATCAACTCCAGCCGGTCGCGGTATTTCTTGAGCAGCCGCTCCCGGATCGGCAGATGGCGGGGACGGCTCAGGCCGGGATCGTCGGCGATGATCTTTTCGGCCTGGCGGCGGGCGAACTCGAGCAGCCGGACATCGGCCACCATACTGCCGATCCGGAGTTCGGGAAGACCGTGCTGCCGGGTCCCGAAAAACTCGCCCGGCCCCCGGATCTCCAGGTCCTCCTGGGCGATCAGAAACCCGTCGTCGATGTCCCGCATCGCCTCCAGGCGCTGGCGGCCCGACTCGGTGCGGGGATTGCCCTGGAGAATACAGTAGGCCTGGGCTTCGCTCCGCCCCACCCTGCCCCGCAGCTGGTGCAATTGGGCCAGACCGAAGCGTTCGGCGTTCTCCACCAGCATCACGGTGGCGTTGGGGATGTCGATCCCGATCTCCACCACCACCGTGGAGACCAGGATATCGATCTCCCGGTCCCGGAAACGCTTCATCGTCTCCTCTTTTTCCCCGGCGGACATACGCCCGTGAATCAGGCCCAGCCGCAGGCCGCGAAAGACCGATTCCCGGAGATGGCCGAACATCTCCCGGGCCGCCTTCAGCCGCAGTTTCTCCGATTCCTCGACCAGGGGATAAACGATGAAAGCCTGTCGGCCGCGGCCGGTTTCGCGGCGGATGAAATCATACGCCCGCGGAAGCTTGTCGGAACCGATCCAGTAGGTCTTGACTTTCTTCCGGCCCGGTGGAAGCTGATCCACCACGGAGACGTCGAGATCCCCGTAAAGCGTCAGGGTCAGCGTTCGGGGAATCGGGGTGGCGGTCATCACCAGGACGTGCGGAGACCGGCCCTTCTTCTTCAAGGAAGCCCTCTCCATCACGCCGAACTTGTGCTGCTCGTCGATCACGGCCAGGCCGAGCCGGTCAAAAGCCACTTTCTCCTGGATGACGGCCTGAGTGCCGACCACGATCCCGGCGCGGCCGGAGGCGATCTCCTCCAGGCTCTCTCTTTTGAGTTTTCCGGCCACCCCCGCCCGCAGCAGAACCGGTTTCAGCCCCAACGGGGCCAGCATCCGGGTCGCGGTCAGGTGGTGCTGGGAGGCCAGGATCTCGGTCGGAGCCATAATCGCGCACTGGTAGCCGTTGGCGCGGACAATCGCCATCGCGGCCAGCGCCAGCACCGTCTTGCCGCTGCCGACGTCCCCGTGAAGAAGACGGTTCATAGGGCGCCCGGAGGCGAGATCGGCCTGGATCTCGGCCAGCACCCGGTCCTGCGCCCGGGTCAAGCGGTAGGGAAGTGATTGCAAGAACCGGTCGAGAAGGGCCGGACTGGAATCGAGCCGGGGAACCCCCGGACGAGCGGCGGCGGAGCGGCGGCGGAGCACCAGTCCGAGCTGAAGCAGAAGAAACTCGTCGAGGATGAGCCGCTGCCGGGCCTTCTGGATGGCGGCCGGGTCGGGAGGATAGTGGATCGAACTCAACGCCCGATCCAGCGGGATCACCTTCCAGAGTTCGCGAAGCTCGGCGGGAAGCATATCGGGAACCAGGGGAAGATGGCTTTGGAGCGCGTTCTTCACGATCCGCCGCAGGGCCGGCTGCCTGAGGCCTTCGGTCAGGGGATAGATGGGAACGATCCGGAATTCCGAAGAACCATCATCGGCTTCGCCGACCAGGATGAACTCGGGGTTTACCATCTGGAGGTTCCGGTATCTTGACACCTTGCCGGTAAGAACCAGCTCGCGGCCGGCGGCGAACTGCTCCTTCAGGTAGGGCTGGTGGAAGAAGGTGCAGACCAGCGAACCGCTGCTGTCGGAAACCAGGATCCGGACCAATTCCCCCGCCCTCCGGGTCCGGGACGCCCGCAGGGACTTGATCGTTCCGGCGACGGTGGCGAAGTCGCCTTCCCGGAGCGAGGCGATCGGACGAACGGTCCGCCGGTCCTGGTAGGCCCGGGGAAAGAAGTAGAGCATATCCTCCACGGTCGCGACTCCCAGCCGGCCGAGCAGAAAGGCGCGGCGCGGGCCCACCCCTTTCAGGTACTTTACGGGACTGTCCAGTTGAGGTTCCAACTTTTGAATTTCGCTTTTCCCCCGGATAAAAACCAGCACGGATTCTTGATCAACCGGGCTGAAATTATATAGAATTCGAGGATATGAACATAGCCCGGATTATTATCCTGGCCGTCGGGCTTTCTCTCGACGCCTTCGCGGTCGCGGTCGCGGTGGGAGCCACCATCCGCGGGTCCAGACTCTTCCAGGCGTTTCGGGTAGGAGTATATTTCGGCGGGTTCCAGGCGTTGATGCCGCCCCTGGGCTGGCTGGCGGGGGCGGCCTTCGGCCGGCTGCTCGGGCCGCTCCAATCGTGGCTGGCTTTCGCCATCCTGGCCGCGGTCGGCTTGAAGATGATCTACGAATCCTTCCGCCTGGAAAAGGCGGCCGGCAGAGAAAACAACTACCGGCGGACCGTTATGCTCGGCCTGGCGGTCGCGACCAGCCTTGACGCCCTGGCGGTCGGGGCGAGTTTCGCCCTCCTGGGAACGGCGGTCATCCTGCCGGCGGCGGTGATCGGAGCCGTGGCCTTTCTCTTCTCCTTTGCCGGAGTGATGGGCGGAGAGATCTTCGGTCACCTGGGAGAGAAGAAACTCGAACTGCTGGCGGGGCTGATCCTGATCGGGGTCGCTCTCAAGATCCTGTTCGAAAGTCTGGGCGGGTTGTAAAGACGCGGAGCGCCAAGCGCACAGCGCAAAAATAACCAGCCACCAAAGAGGAATCCCAACTTTGTAAAAGCCCTTGCCCGGGGCGAACGAATCTGTTAAAAGAACACTCTGCTAATTATAAAAAAGCCGGCCCGGCGGGCCGGCGCCAACGAGGAATATTATGTCCAAGATCTGCGCTATCTGCGGAAAGAAACCGTCCACCGGAACCCGGATCAAGCGAAGGGGTTTGGCCAAGGCCAAAGGAGGGGTGGGCCAGCGGGTGACCGGCTCCACCAAGAGGAGGTTTCTTCCCAATCTTCAGCGGGTTCGCGCCCGAGTCAAAGGCAAGACCGGGACCTTCCGGGTCTGCGCCTCCTGCCTGAAACAGGGCAAAGTCGAAAAACCCTGACCCGGCCGCCCTACCCCCGGGCGGCCTTTCTCCTGGAGTCCGTCTTCTTCTGCCAGAGCAGCAGGACCGGGCTGGCGATGAAGATCGAGGAATAGGTTCCCACCACCACCCCCACCATCAGGGCGAAGGCGAAGTTGTTTATCACCTCGCCCCCCAGGAAGAAGAGAAAGACCAGGACCATCAGGGTGGTCAGCGAGGTGAGCATAGTCCGGCCCAGCACTTCGTTGATGCTGCGGTTGACGATCTCGGACAGGGTGCTTCCCCGGTAAGCCTTCAGGTTTTCCCGGATCCGGACGAAAAGCACGATAGTGTCGTTAAGCGAATAACCGACTATGGTGAGCAGGGCGGCGATGACCGGGATATTGAATTCGCGGGGGGCGAAGATGAAAAACCCGGTCAGGAAACCGACGGTGATCAAAACGTCGTGCAGCAGGGCCAGGGCGGCGCCCAGGGCGAACCTGAACTCGCTGAACCTGAACCAGATATAGACCATAGTCGCCAGCAGGGCCAGGATCACCGCCCCCAGCGCCTGGACGCGCAGACGGCGGCCCACCCGCGGGCCCACCATCTCGGTCCGGAGTTCGTAATCGGCCGGATCGATGGAATCTTCAAACCGGGCCGCGATGGCGGCGTCGATCTTGTCGGCCTCGGCCACTCCAGAACGAATTATCACCCCCTGGTCGGCCCCGTAAAGCTGGATCGAGGCCGCCTCGGCCCCGGCCTCGGCCAACGCCTCTCTCAGCAGCTCCAGGTCGACCGGCTGGGTGAACTGGCGCTGAAGCAGAATTCCCCCGGTGAAGTCGATCCCGAAATTCTCCTCTCCCCGCTGCCAGAAGCTAGTCAGGCTGGCGACGATCAGGACCCCGGAGACAATCAGGGCGATCCCGCTCTTGCCCAGGAAATTAATGCCGGGATGATGAAAGAGCGAAGCCATCTTCAGGGTTTTGAACCGCGGGCTCAGAAGCATCAGGTCGAAGACTGACCTGGTCACGACCAGGGCGGCGAACATACTGGTGGCGATTCCCACCGTCAGGGTCAGGGCGAACCCCCGGATCGGGCCGGCGGTGGGAAGAAAGTTGAGATCGAGCGGATTGAGCAGGACCAGGGCGGCGATCAGGGTGGTGATGTTGGCGTCGAGGATGGTGACCAGGGCCTTGTCGAAACCGTTGCCGATCGCCATCCGGATCCGCTTGCCGGCGGCCAGCTCCTCCCGGATCCGCTCGAAAATGAGGACGTTGGCGTCGACCGCGATCCCGATGGTCAGAATTATCCCGGCGATTCCGGGAAGGGTGAGCGTGGCCCTGAAATCGGTGAAGAGGGCGGGAAGGGCGCAGAGGGTGCCGATGATAAAGACCAGGTTGAGGCAGAGGGCGAAGTCGGCCACCACCCCGGCCAGGTAGTAATACGCGGCCAGAAAGACCACCACCGCGACCATCCCGTAGACCGCCGCCCGGATCCCGCTTTCGATTGAATCGCGGCCCAGGGTCGGACCCACCATTCTCTGCTCCCGGACCTGGAGCGGAGCCGGATAGGCGCCCGCGGTGAGCTGGCTGGCCAGCAGACGGGCCTGTTCCAAAGTGAAACGGCCTTCGATGACGCCTTCCCCGCGGGGGATATGCGACCGGATCACCGGCGCCGAGATCACGTTCCCGTCCAGAACGATCGCCAGGCGGCGGCCGGGCGGATTATCCTCGGCGTTATACTGTCTGGTCACCCGGCTGAAGATTCTCGACCCGACGGCGTCCAGTTCGAAACGGACGCTGAATTCCGGGCGAACCGGGTGCTTGGAGGGGGTGGCGAACCTTAAGTTTTCCCCGAGCAGCTCGGCCCTCTCCCGCAGCAGCAGCGGTTCCTCGGTGACCCGTCCCCGCTCGTCCTCCATCCGGTAAGTCTTGAGTTCAAAACCCGGCGGCGCCTGTCCCTCGTCCAGGGCCCGGCGAAGGCGGTCAGGGTCATCGTCGACCAGCTTGAACTCCATATAGGCCTGGCGGCGGATCAGGTTCAGCACTCCCTCGGCGTCCCTGACTCCCGGAAGCTGAACCAGCAGTTCGCTCACCCCCTGCTGCTGGATGTCGGGCTCGGCGACGCCGAACCCGTCCAGGCGGGTCCGGAGGATGTCGAGGGAGCCGATGTTGGCGGCCCGGATGTCGTGCTCGAAATACTCGAACAGATCGGCCTCGGTCTCGATCCGGTCGCCCCCCTCTTCCGTCAGCCCGTATTTCCGTTCGTAGTAATCCCGGTAATAGGCGAGCAGATCGATCCCCCGGCGGCGGGCTTCCTCCCGAAGGATTTCCACCGGACGCCGGGGCGAGTCGGCGGAGATCCGACGGACATCGGCCATCAGCTCGCGGAAATCCTCGTCGATCCCTTCGGCGACCCGCTGGATCAACTCCAGTTCGTCCACCTCCAGAATGATATGCATACCCCCCTGAAGATCCAGGCCCAGGTTGATCCTTCCCCGGGTGCGGCGGACGATATAGTTGATAACCTCGTCGTTATCGTCTCCGCGGTCGGGGAAATAGCGGGTCAAATCCAGGCCGGTCTCGGCGAGATAGGCCCGCATAATATCCACGTCGGAGCCCAGGACCGCCACCCCGGGCTGGTCGCGCTCCTCCTCCATAAACCCGACCAGCCCCTCGAAATCCTCGTCCTGGCCCACCGCCTCGCGGCGGATAAATTCCACTACGTCGCGTTCGGTCAGGGGGATCGAAGCCAGCACCAGGACGGCGGTCACCGTCCCGATCAACAGCCATTTCCATCTCAGGGATTTTTTCATTTCTTCAATGAAGAACTCAGCCGGAAGCGCCGCCCGATTTCTTGTCAATCCGGGCGATGCCCGCGCGGTCGACCTCCAGCTTCACGCCGTCGGCAACTTTGACCACCACCGTGGAAGCCTTGACGTTGCTGACCACGCCGTGGATGCCTCCGCCGGTGACCACGTGATCGCCCTTCTCCATACTTGAGAGCATCTTCTGGTGATCTTTCTGCCTCTTCTGCTGGGGACGGATCAGCAGGAAATAAAAGACCGCCAGCATCAAAAGCATCGGGATCAGCATCCCGCCGAAGCCTCCCTGCCCTCCCTCGCCGGGAGCGCAGCCGCCGCCGTTTCCGGGCAACGGAGCCATCGCTATGGGAATATATTTCATTCTATTCTTCCTCCTGGTTTTTCATTCAGCCAATTAGACTAACTCATATCCGTATTGTTCGCCAGTTTATCGGCAACCAAAATATTATTCCTCCGGCAAGGTGTGGGCCGAGCCCTCCGATTCACAGCCGCTCCCGCGCCAGCGGTCCAAAAAAGCGCGTTGATACTCCGCGAAACTACCCGCGGCGATCGCCTCCCGCGCCCGTTTCATCAGGTCGAAGTAAAAGAACAGGTTGTGGGTGGTGGCCAGCCGGGCGCCCAGGATCTCCCGGGTGTTGAAAAGATGCCGGATGTAGGCCCGGGTGAAACGCCGGCAGGCGTAACAGGCGCACCCTTCCACCAGGGGCCGGAAATCGGCCCGGTAAACCCCGTTTCTGACCACCATCTTCCCGCCCGGGGTGAATACGGTGCCGTTGCGGGCGTACCGGGTCGGAACCGTGCAGTCGAACATATCGATGCCGAAGCCGACCTGGACCAGGATCTCCTCCGGCGTCCCCGAACCCATCAGGTAGCGGGGCTTATTCTCCGGCAGCAGCGAAGCGGTATATTCGGCTGTCTCGTACATCAATTGCCGGGGCTCGCCGACGCTCAGGCCGCCGATCCCGTAACCGGAGAAACCGATCTGTTCCAGCTCTTCGATCGAGCGGCGCCTTAGGTCCCGCCAGACCGATCCCTGGACGATGCCGAAGAGGGTCTGGTTCCCGTCGCGGTGGGAGTCCCGGCAGGTTCGCGCCCATTGTAGGGTCAGCTCCAGCGATTTACAAGCGGAATCGTGATCGCTGGGATAGGGGGGACAGTCGTCGAAGGCCATAATGATGTCCGCTCCCAGGGCCTGCTGGATGCGGACGCTCTCGGCCGGGGAGAGGAAATGGGTGGAACCCTCCAGGTGATCCCGGAAGGTCACGCCTTCGGGCTCGATCTTCCTCAGGTCGCAGAGGCTGAAGACCTGGTAGCCGCCGCTGTCGGTGAGAATCGGCCCCTCCCACCCCATAAACCGGTGAAGCCCGCCGGCCGCGGCGACGATCTCGATGCCGGGGCGAAGCCCGAGATGGTAGGTGTTGGCCAGGATCATTTGGGCGCCGGCGGCGGTCAGCTCTTCCGGCGTCATCGCCTTGACCGTGGCCTGGGTGCCGACCGCCATAAAACAGGGGGTCTCCACCTCGCCGTGGGGAAGCCGGAGCAGCCCCGTCCGGGCGGCGGTCTCCTTGTCTTTACCGACAACCTTGAATTCCATCGGGGGAATAGATCGGACAGTTCGAGCCGGAACCGAAAAGGCGGGCGAATTGCAGAAAAGCCAGGTAGAAGACCACTCCCGTCAATGCCAGCGGTATCTGGAACAGGATACGCGACTGCGTCATCGGGTCGCCGAATCGCATTCCGAAATATAATCCCGCGCCGACTGCCATCAGAATATAAAAAACGGCGTTTCCCAGGAAAACGAAAGAACCCGGGAGAATATATTTTCCGGCGCCCCCGAACCCCTTCCGGCAGGCGATCCTTTCCCCCCACCAGATACCAGCAAGCATCAGCGGAGCCACCAGCGCTCCCAAGACGTAAAATAACGCGAAATTACGGATGCTCCTCAAATAAAAACCGAGATATCCGAAACCGAATTGAATCACTCTGATCGGATTGATGGTGATAACGAGCAAAAACAGGTAGCCGGCAATGAGGATCCAGAAAAGCCGGCTGGGGCCTTCAACCTTTATGACCTTTACGGCCAGAAAAGCCAGGAGACCGGCCAGGACCAGGGATTGCTCCATCTTGCCGGCGGCCTCGGTGAAGATCGTTGTTTTTTTCCCCGCGTAGGCCGGTAATTCATCCGGCTCCCCGTAAGCGGCGATTACCTCTACCTCCGGGCTTCCCGGCCCGATATTTTCGGCCGTCTTATATTCGTGACCGCTAATACTGACAAACTCCAGACGATCATCCTGGAAAGAGCAGCTTACGCTCCCCCGGTCATCGTAGATGATGCTGAATTCACCTTCTCCGTATCTCCGCCACTGCAGGGGCCATTTTTCCCTGACCTCGCTCTCCGGATCGCCAAAACGGACATCGCCCACGCCCCGGCCGGGATGGATCGTCGTCCAACTCTCCGGGCCGTCCGCTTCCTTCTCCTCGAACCCTTCCGTTGGAAAAAGCATGACCTGCTCAACGATACCCCGACGGTCGAGGTAGAAAACCATTCCCCGGCCGCTGTAGTCCAGCGCCCGGAACTGCGATACCCGCCTGTCCAGAAGGCGCAGGGCCAAGGCCAGGCCGACCAGAACGGCCAGAGCCAGCAGGGCAACGAGCTTTTGCGAACGCATCATCGGCTGTTCCTCCATTTAACGAGACGGTTCTTTTCGCAACGGATTCCGACGAACCGCTCCCCTTAATATACGAACGGGAATAGGCGGCGGCGGGAATTCTTCCAACGACGATAGCGCTCGCCGATGACCTCCTCCATAAACTTCTCTTCCCTCCGGATCCTCACCTGAATCGCCGCCAGCATCAGCGGGATCGAAAGAATGAACGCCGGCAGGTTGGTCGTGAACAGGACGATCCCGCAGGTGATCAGCATCAGGCCGGTATATGCGGGGTGGCGCAGGAGACGGAACGGTCCCCCGGAAGCCAGCTCCTGGACGGGGGAAGCCTGGATGCGGCGGGAAAAATTCCTCCCCAGCTTCAGGATCGCCCAGTAGCGCAGTGAGATCCCCGCCAGCGCGGCCAGAGAACCGAGCGCGAACATCACCTCCCTCTCCCCGCCCCTGATCTTGCCGAGATTGAGGCGGTTGAGAACGATCGCCAGGCCGATGGCGAGAGTAATGGCCGCGGCCAGCAGGAAAAAACTGTTGTCGCGGTTCTTGACCCGCCCGTTCTTCCGGGAGGGAAACAGCGCGAATTCGGCCATCCAGAGGGCGACGGCCAGCGCCAGTATGATTGTCGCGGCGGGGATCATAAAGAGGCTTTTAGATTAAAGATTAGAGATTACAGCGATCCTTTAACCGAATAAACAGTTAAATGGGAGACGCGGTTACAAAGGCAACGAAGATCCCGATGGCGGTTTCGACTATATCCTTATCAACTTATCAGCTTACAAACTTATCAACTGTTCACAAGACCGCCATCGCGTCGCCGAAGCTGTAAAAACGGTAGCGCTCACCGATCGCCTCGCGGTATATCCTCCCGACCGTCTCCTCCCCCAGCAGGGCGGCCGCCAGCAGGATCAAGCTGGAGCCGGGAAGATGAAAGTTGGTGACGAGGTTGAAGTTCAGCTTGAACCGGTAACCGGGACGGATGAACAGATCGGTCCGGCCCTCCCCGGAGCGGATCCTTCCCCCGGAAAAAGCGCTCTCCAGGGTCCTGACCACGGTCGTCCCCACCAGCCAGATCCGCCGGGATTCCGCGAGCGCCCGGTTTACGCTGTCGGCGACTGACGGGGAGACCGAGTAGCCCTCGGGATGAAGGGCTCCGCGCTCGAAGTCCTCGGGACGGAGTGGACGGAAAGTCCCCCACCCCACGTCCAGGGTCACGTAAACGATCTCCGTCCCGGCCCGGGAAATCTCATCCAGAATCTCCGCGGTGAAATGCAGGCCGGCGGTCGGCGCGGCCACCGAGCCGGGGCGGGCCGCGAAGACCGTCTGGTATCTCTCCCGGTCGGCCTTCTTCATCTCTTCCGGGTAATCGTGGATGTCGCGCCTGATGTAGGGGGGAAGCGGGGCCAGCCCTTTCTCGGCAAGCCAGCGGTCAAGATCGAGACCGGGAGAGATCTCGATCCGCCAGTCTCCCGCCGGCGTTCTTTCCAGCGTCCGGGCCTTCGGCCCGCCGAGATCGATCTCCGCTCCTTCCCGCAGCCTCCGGCCGGGGCGGATCAAGGCCCGCCAGCGCCCCTCCGCTTCCCGGGACAGAAGCAGAAGCTCGACCCGGCCGCCGCCGGGCAGCTTCCGGCCCGCCAGCCGGAAAGGGAGCACCTTGGTGTCGTTCAGGACCAGCAGGTCGCCGGGGCGGAAAAATGAGGGAAGGGAGGAGAAGGAGTCGTGCCGGATCGCGCCGGAGGCACGCTCGAAAAGAAGCAGCCGCGCGTCCTGGCGGCGGGGCGGCGGCTGCTGGGCGATCATCTCCGGCGGCAAGTCGAAGTCCAGATTATTCATTATTGTCCGATGTCGAAGGAACTGACTCAGTTCAAGCTATTACACATCCCATACTCTTACCCATACTCTTACACGCACTCTTACACATACTCTAAAAAAATGTATCTCTTAGGAAGACAGGAAATCAGTAATGTATTGTTTCTTCCGACTTTCTGCTTTCCTGAGATAAATAAGGGGCTGAGGCGGGGAATAACCGAAATCTAAAATCTCAAATCTGAAATCTGCTTTATAGCCTTGCACTTTGAACCTTCAAGCCTTATCAACTTATAAGCTTATCAACTCTATCAACTTGTCCTTTGAACCGGTCGTATTCGCTGTAAAGGCAGCCGCAATACTGCTGCTTGTAGAGATCGTACTCGGCGGTCAGCTCCCAGTGGCGCTTCCAGCCTTCCCGGAAATCCCGGTAAAGGAAGCCGACCCCCTCCCCGTCGGCCGCCGCTTCGCCGATCCGCTTTACCAGCTCGTGGTCCTGCCGCTTGCTGATCAGAAGCGTGGTGGTGAAGGCCTCGTATCCCTCCTGCTTGGCCGCCCTAGCCGCTTCCTGCAGTCTCTGCTCGTAACAGAAGCGGCAGCGCTCGCTCTCCCGGGATGCTACCCGGCGGAAGAACTCGTCAAAATCATACCGGGGGGAGAAGATCACCCGCCGGGAGGTCGCGGACGCCAGCTTTTCCACCGCTTCCCGGCGGCGGAGATACTCGGTGAAGGGGTGGATATTCGGGTTGTAAAAAAAACCGTCGGCCTCGCAACCCTCCTCCTCCAGAACCTGGAAAGGCCAGGTGGCGCAGGGGCCGCAGCAAATATGAAGAAGCAGCCTCACCGGCCGGGGAACAGCTCTTCGGAGGCGCCGGCCGGGGGCTTGATCTTGAGGTGCCGGTAGGCCCGGGCGGTGGCGCAGCGGCCGGAGCGGGTCCGCCGGAGATAGCCCTGCTGGATCAAATAAGGCTCATAGACCTCGGAGATGGTCTCGGGCTCCTCGCCCACCGCGACCGCGATCGTCTCGATCCCCACGGGGCCGCCGGCGAAGTTGTCGATGATGGTCTTGAGAACCCGCTTGTCCATCTCGTCCAGCCCCTTCTCGTCCACTTCCAGCAGGCTCAGGGCCTGGTGGGCGATCTCGGCCACGATCCGGTTGTCGGCCTTGACCTGGGCGTAATCCCGGACCCGGCGGAGGAGGGAGTTGGCGATCCGCGGGGTCCCCCGCGCGCGGCCGGCGATCTCTTCGGCCCCCTTATCGTCAACCTCCACTCCCAGGATTCCGGCCGAACGCAGGACTATCTCCTTCAGCGACGGGGGATCGTAATAATCCAGCCGGTTGGCGATCCCGAAACGGCTTCTCAGGGGCGAAGAGAGCAGGCCGAAACGGGTGGTGGCGCCGACCAGCGTGAACCGGGGAAGGTTGAGCCGGACGGAACGGGCGGAGGGGCCCTGGTCGATCATAATATCGATCTTGAACTCCTCCATCGCCGGGTAAAGATACTCCTCCACCACCCTCGACAGACGGTGGATCTCGTCGATGAAGAGGACGTCCCCCTCGTTGAGATTGGTCAGGATCCCGGCCAGTTCGGCGGGCCTTTCGATGGCCGGACCGCTGGTGGTCTTGATCCCCGCTTCCCGCTCGGCCGCGATGATGTAGGCCAGGGTCGTCTTGCCCAGGCCGGGAGGGCCGAAAAACAGCATATGCTCCATCGCCTCTCCCCTCTCCCGGGCGGCCTGGATCACGATCTTGAGCCGCTCCTTGACCTTCTCCTGCCCGATGAACTGGTCGAACGAAGCGGGCCGCAACGGCTGCTCGAAAGCCGGGTCCTTCTCCCTGAGGGTCGAACTTACGAATTTCTCGGTCATTGGCTTGGATGAAAGCTGATAAGTTTATAAGTTGATAAGCTGATAAGTCTTTGGGTTCAGAGGTTAAACAGTCAGACCGGTCGGACCGGTCCGACGCGTCGGACTTTTTAATTTTTTAGAGTATGTGTAAGAGTGCGTGTAAGAGTATGGGTAAGAGTATGGAACGTATAATAGCTTGAACTGAGTCAGTTCCTTCGACATTGGACATTGAGAATTGTAAATTTTAACCCGCGGTGAAACTTTGCGGGTCGGCATTCGCTTTTAACGCTATGCTCTATGCGCTATGCGCTTTGCGTCCTTTCTTACGGAGCCGAGGGACTGGGCCTTTTACGGATTACCGATCACGGATCACCGATCACGGTTTTTTAAGCGCTTCCTTCACCAGTTTTTCCACCGGCCAATCGGGCTCGGCGCGCTTGAGCACCTCCTGGAGGGAACGCTGGGCCTGGGCCTGGGTGAAGCCGAGCGAGAGCAGGGCCGAAACGGCGTCATTAAGACGCGGCTCGATCTCTTCCAGGTGGGCCCGGCCGGCGGCCTCTTTGAGCCGCGGCAGGGAGACGATCCGGTCCTTGAGCTCGACGATCAGCCGCTCGGCCGACTTCTTGCCGATGCCCGGAATCGCGGAGAGAACGGCCTGGTCCCCGTTGAGCACCGCTTTTTTAAAGATCGCGGGGTGGATGCTGCTCAGGATCGAAAGCGCCAGCTTGGGGCCGACCTTGGAGACTCCCAGCAGCATCAGGAAGAGCTCCCTTTCCTCCTCCCCGACAAACCCGTAAAGGGTGAGTTCGTCCTCGCGGACGTGAAGATAAGTCAGGAGGCGGCAGTCGTCGCCGGCCCGCCCCAGGCTCTCGCAGCTTCCCAGGGGAGTGTGGACCAGGAATCCCACCCCGCCGGTCTCGACCACCGCGAGGCCGGGCGAGGACTTGACCAGCTTCCCCTCGATGTGATGTATCATGTCAGACTTTCCATCCTATTAAAGCGCCCGCGGAAAATTGAAGCTCATAAGCACCGGTACGCCAAAACTTGAATCGAAATGACGAACTCCGAATACCGAAACCCGAAAATTAAACTGTCTTTCTTCTTATCGCCCCGAAAATAAGATTCAATTCTCCGGCTTCACGCATCAAAACAAAAGCTTTGTCGCTGAGTTCCGGAGTAGCTTTCGCGATCATTCTTAAGAAGAACCTGCACTCCCTCGACTCTTTTTTGCATATGCCGATTTTATGTCTAAAATCCTTTTTTGACTCAGCGTCATCAGCCTCACAATAATTGGCACCTATACTCGTCCCGGACTTAACGAGTTGGGAAATCAGAGGCAGAGTAACGACGCTCCTGGGAATCTTTTTTGCAAACTCGATTATCGACTCCCCAAATTTAGCCGTTCGCTCTTCTAAATCGAATTTGCCGGTCATTTCATCACAAGCGCGAGTTAAAAGCTTCTTCGGATTTCGTCATTCCTTCGTCATTCGTCATTCAAGCTTCGGGTTTCGTCATTCCTTCGTCATTCGTCATTCGGATTTCGGATTTCTCCATTCATCCGTTTATCCTGAAAATAGGTCAGTCCCAACGCCAGCGCGTCGGAGACGTCGAACGGTTCGGGGGGAGCGGGAAGATCGAGAAGAACCTGCACCATCCTGGCCACCTGCTGTTTGGCGGCGGAACCGCGGCCGACCACCGCCTTCTTAACCCGCCGCGGCGAGTATTGCGCCGTCTTGATTCCGGCCCGGGCCGCGGCCAGGAGGCAGACGCCCCTGACCTCCCCCAGCCTGAGAACCGTTTTGACGTTCCGGTGATAGAAAGCTTCTTCCAGGACCAGGGTTGAAGGTCGGTATCGGGCGATGATTTCGGCCAGACCGTCGTGAATCCGGGCAAGCTTGAGTTCCGGGGTATGTCGCGCCGGGGTGGCGAGCAGACCGGACGCCACCATTGAGACCTCCCCATTCCGCTTTTCCAGAATCCCCCAGCCGGTGAAGGCGGATCCGGGATCGACGGCGATGATCCTTTCCCGCCCGGCGGGGTCGTGGCGGAGGGGATGAGATTTCAGCTTTGGTCTTCTTTTAATATCTCGTCGGGGATATCGAAGTTGGCGTAAACGTTCTGAACGTCGTCGTTTTCTTCCAGGGCTTCAACCAACGCCAGCACCTTGCGGGCGTCCTCTCCGGTCACCGCGACTTCGTTCTTGGGAATCTGGGTGATCTCGGCGACGCTCCACTTGAACCCCCGGGAGGAGAGCGCTCTTTTGACGTCTTCCAGCGCCGCGGGCGCGGTCACGATCTCGTAATTATCCTCGCCCGGCTGGAAATCCTCGGCTCCGGCGTCAAGCGCGGCGGAAAACAGCTGCTCCTCGTCCGCCGCGCCCTTCTCCACCAGGATCAACCCCTTCTTCTCGAACATCCAGGCTACGCTCCCCGCCCCGGAAAGATTTCCGCCTTTCTTGGAGAAGATGTTGCGGATCTCGGCGGTGGTCCGGTTGCGGCTGTCGGTCAGGGTATGAACCAGGACGGCCACCCCCCCGGCTCCGTAGCCCTCGTAAACGCATTCCTCGTAGTTTACCCCGGGGAGTTCGCCCGTGCCCTTCTTAATCGCCCGCTCGATGTTGTCGGCCGGCATATTGGCGTCCCGGGCCGACTGGACCACGCTGCGGAGGCGAAGGTTGGAATCGATATCTCCGCCGCCAAGGCGGGCGGCGATGGTTATCTCCTTGACCAGGCGGGAAAACAGTTTTCCCCTCTTGGCGTCGACGGCGGCCTTCTTGTGGCGGATGCTGTGCCACTTGGAGTGCCCACTCATACATATTTCTCCCTTTTCCCGGCCGCCGAAATCATCCGGATTCGGTCTTTCCCGGCGCCGACGTTTATTCTTTTTCTTCCGCCCGGTGCTGCTCGGTTATCTTCTGGGCGACATTGGCCGGGACTTCCTCGTAATGATCGAATTCCTGAGCGAATTCGCCGCTGCCTCCGGTAAGAGAACGCAGCTCGGTGGAATACCGAAGCATTTCGGCCATCGGCACCTGGGCCCTGATCACCTGGTAGGCCCCCTGCGGTTCCATACCCAGAATCCGGCCCCGGCGGGAGTTGAGGTCCCCGGTGATACTGCCCATATATTCCTTGGGGACGGTGATGGCGACGTTGGCGATGGGTTCCAGGATCACGGGCCGGGCTTTCTCCATAGCTTCCTTGAAAGCCTTGGAACCGGCGATTTCAAAAGCGATGTTCGAGGAGTCCACCTCGTGGTAGGACCCGTCGTAGCAGGTCGCGCCGAGATCGACCACGGGAGAACCGGAAAGCACCCCCTCCTTCATCGCGCCCTTGATTCCCTTTTCCACGCTGGGGAGATACCCGCGGGGAATGGCCCCCCCCACTATCTTGTCCACGAATTCAAAGCCTTCGCCGCGGCCGCGCGGCTCCAGCTTCAGGTATACCTCGGCGTACTGCCCCCGGCCGCCGGTCTGTTTTTTATACTTAACGTGGCCCTCGGCGGGGATCGTAATCGTCTCGCGATAGGGAACCTTCGGAAGCCTCAGCTCAACCTCCACCTTGAAATTGGAGAGCAGGCGGCTGAGAAGCACCTCGATCTGAAGGTCTCCCAGAGCCGAGATCAACGCCTCGTTGGTATCCTCGTCCCGGCGGAAAGAGATCGTGGGGTCCTCGCTGACGAGCTTGTGGAACCCCTGGGCGATCTTCTCCTCGTCGCCCTTGGACTTGGGATAGACGGCCATCACGGTGGTCGGCGACGGCAATCTCACGGGGGGATAACGCAGTTCGCGGTCGGAATCGCTCAGAACATCCCCCAGCGCCGTCTGCTTCAGCTTCGGCAGGGCGACGATACAACCCGGTATCGCTTTCGGGATGTCGATCTGTTCCTTGCCCTGGAGGAGGTAGATATGGCTGATCCGTTCCCTCTTTCTCGCGGTGGTGTTATAGACTTCACCGTCGGAGCTGATGGTTCCCGACCAGACCCGCACGAAAGAAAGCTGGCCCACAAACGGGTCGGTCACGCTCTTGAAAACCCAGGCGCAGAGCGGAGCATCGGCCCGGGGCTCGACCTTCTCCTCTCCCAGCGCCACCGGGCCCCGGTCCTGGGGGGAGGGAAAAAGATCCACGATGGTTTGGAGCAGTTCTTTGACGCCGATCCCGGCCGCGGCGGCGCCGGCCAGAACGGGGACCGACTTGGCCTGGATAAATCCCTTCTTGACGCCCCGTGAGACCTCTTCCGGCGAGAGTCCCCCGCTGCCCAGGTATTTTTCGATCAGCGCGTCGTCGGTTTCAGCCGCGGCTTCAACGATTTTTTCGCGGGCGCCTTTCCAGACGCTGTCCAGCTCGGCCGGCATCTCCTCCCCACCGCCCAACAGGCGGTGAACGGATTTAAAACCGGGGTGATCGGCGTGGGGAACGGTCAGGGGATACACCGGCATCTCCAACCCGGCAGTGAGCGATTCCAGGGCCGAGGAAAATTTCGAGTGCTCCTTGTCGAGCTTGTTCACGAAAACACAGAACGGCAGGCCCCGGGCCCGGACGGCGTTGAGCACCTTCCTGGTCTGCGAATCCATTCCGGAAGCGGCGTCCGTCACCACCACCGCCGCGTCCACCGCCTCGAGCGAAAGGAGCACCTCGCCCCAGAAATCCGCGTAACCCGGGGTATCGATAAAAAAGATATTCTTCCCCTGGTGCCGGCAGTTCAGGGGCGTGGCCCAGATGCTGATCTGGCGGTTCTTCTCCTCGTCATCGGTGTCGGAAAGCGAGGTTTTCTGATCGACGCTTCCCTGGCGGGTTGAAGTGCCGGAGACGAACATCAGGGCGTCGGAGAGCGTGGTCTTCCCGCTGCCATTGGCGCCGACAACCGCGACGGTGCGGATATCCTTGACTTCAAAATCTGCCATCTTCTTTTCCTTTGATTGGGGTGTCGGTTATCAGTTTCAAAGGAATTTTTATAGCACGGCGGCGGAGAATAAGACAAGAGGAAAGAGAAGCGGAAGGGACGGCCGAAAAGGTTTCAAGCCCGTCCCAGGTATTCCCCGGTCCGGGTATCCACCTTGATGATCTCGCCTTCCTGAATGAAAAGCGGGGCGTTGACGGAAAGACCCGTCTCCAGGACGACCGGCTTGCGAACATTGGTGGCGCTGTCTCCCTTGACCCAGTCGGGAGCCTCCACCACCTTGAGGTTGACGCTGGAAGGCAGTTCGATCTGGACCGGCCGGTCCTCGCAGAAAAGGATATCGTAGTCTGATCCTTCCACCAGGTAATCCCTGGCCTCCGCGATCATCTCCGGCGGCAACTCGAACTGATCGAAGTTTTTGGGGTCAAGGAAGACGTAGAAACTGCCGTCGTAGTAACTATACTGGAGGGGCCGGCGGATCAGAGCCACCAGCTCGACGCTGTCGGACGAACCCAACCGGAGCTGAAAGGAGCGGCCGGTGCGGAAATTCCTCAATGAAGTCTGCAGGTAAGCCGGCCCCTTGCCCGGCTTGACGTGCTGGAGATCCGCCACCAGGCAGAGTTCGCCGTCGTGGCGGATCACGTTTCCTTTTTTCAGGGCGTTGGCGTTTATCATAACAGCCCCCTTACGGGCGGCCCCGTGGCATCTACTTTTATCCGCGCCAGCGGATAAAAAAAAGTCCCGCGGCGTCCTACTCTCCCCCCCGGTCTCCCGGGAAGTACCATCGGCTCTGAAGGGCTTAACTTCCGTGTTCGGGATGGGAACGGGTGTGGCCCCTTCGATATTGCCACGGGACATTTTTTTCGCGAAAGCTCCTTTGGGGGCTTCCGCTTATGGATATTAAGCCAGGGTAGAAACAATCGCGCGCTTGAAATTCGCCGGCAAAAATATAAGCCGGTCAAGCCGATCGGCTGATTAGTACAGGTTAGCTCAATCCGTCACCGGACTTACACACCCTGCCTATCGACCTCGTAATCTTCAAGGAGCCTGATGGGGATATCTCATCTTGGAGCTGGCTTGGCGCTTAGATGCTTTCAGCGCTTATCCATTCCGAACATAGCTACCCAGCAATGCCGTTGGCACGACAACTGGTAGACCAGAGGTTCGTCAATCCCAGTCCTCTCGTACTAGGGACTGCTCTCCTCAGATATCCTGCGCCCGCGACGGATAAGGACCGAACTGTCTCACGACGTTCTGAACCCAGCTCGCGTACCACTTTAATCGGCGAACAGCCGAACCCTTGGGACCTTCTTCA